>JADHQG010000091.1 GCA_016778045.1 Luminiphilus sp.
CTCATGGCTTGATACCGGGTATTCCCCCCAGCTCGGCTGTCCCGTCGGCTTGTCGTGGGTTCGCTTTGGGCTCAGTCAACGCGCCGTAGGTATCAGGCCGCCGAGTGGCAAAGAAGGGAAACAAGGTCAGCCAGTCATCCCGCTGCCCCAGATCGACTTCGGCCACCAGTGCGGCAGCCTCGTCTTTGGGTGCTTCAGCCAAGACGCGGCCGAAGGGATCAATCAGGCAACTGGCGCCATAAAAGGTGATCAGCCCCTCGGAGCCATAACGATTGGGCAGAGCGATAAACAAACCGTTGGCTGCCGCGTGACCGGTGACAACGCGCCTCAACAGCGGCGCAGTATCGAATTCGGGGTGGTCTGGCTCGGAGCCAATGGCAGTGGGGTAGCACAGCACATCGGCGCCGCGGAGCGCGTAACTGCGAGCCACCTCGGGAAACCATTCGTCCCAACAGGTGGGGTTTCCGACCTTTAGGTCCTGCCCGTCCAGAGTCAGGGTGTGGACCGGGTAGGGGTCATCTGCAGGACCCTCAGCAAAGTAGTGATCCTCGAAGTAACCTTCTGTCACCGGGATGTGCAGTTTGCGCGTGCGCCCCACGCATTCCCCGGTGGGTGCAACGATTGCCGATGTATTGAGACCACGCTGATCGTCGGCTCCCGAGCGCTCGAACAGCGATATCTGCACATGGACGTCACACTCTCGCGCCAAATCTCTTGCCAACGCGAGACTGGGTCCACTCTCGAGATCTTCTGCAGTGGCGTCAGCCGGCCCGTCGGGCCGGGTATCTGCCGGATAGCGACTGAGCGTGAGTTCCGGCAGAAAAACGACGTTGGCGCCGGCGCCCGCGCAAGCGGTGACACCCTCTCGCAGTTGCTCCCGGTGGGTCGCCGCCGACTCAAACCATCGGGTTTGAACGAGGCCGATGCGGGTGGTGCGGGATTCGCGTCCCGGAATAGGGCAGGGGCTCGGCAAAGCCCTTTGGGTGATGAGTTTCATGTGGGCCGCCTCGTTATCATGCGACCAGAGTAGGGGGCAAGGCTGTGCGCCTCAAGTGCCCCCTTGGGGGTAGTCAGGGGGCAGGCGACCCTGCGCCCGGAGGGAACCCTGCTAAAACTCTGACCGCGGCACTGTCGAGCGCTGCCTGATCGCGGATGGTTTCCTCTTTCAGTTTGGATTGGGTCACGCTGCGCCATACGGACGCGTTCTCAACCGGATCGATCATGTCGATAATGAACGTGCCCTGAGTGTATTCGGTCACGCGCACGTCGGTTTGGTTCATGCAGTTGTAGCAGTTGTACATGGCGTAACGGTTGTAGCGGCTGTAACCGACAGAAGCCCCGTATGACGGGTTGTTGTAGGTTTTGACGTCCGTTTTATCCATCAGGTTTAAGTGCCAACTCAGCAGTAAATCCGCATCAGCCGTTTTATCGACAAAAACGAACCCCCTCGCCTCGAGTGCCGACCTCAATGCCGCATCGATGCGATCTCTCTGGAAGTCGGTCAGCTCTGTCGGGTTGTTGCCCGTGACCTCGCCGCTCATCGCATAAAAGCCGATTGTTTTGGGTTGGCTGAAGTTATAGTCAGGCGCGAAATCCACCACGGGCTCTGGTGGTTTGGTGGCGCACGAGGCAAGTGTCAGTGCCACTAATGCAGACATAGCGAGACGAATGAGCTTCACAACGGACTCCAACATGAAAATTCAACTCGCGCTAATGTAGCAGGGTTGGCAACGCATGCCAGTGCCGATGGTGACGCTCGCCGGCCCGCCAGTCACGCCAGCGGTCGTTCCCAACACCTGTGACGAATGCCGATGCGCCTTGTACAGGAGTCTGCCAAGGTGCAAGAAGAAACTCGTGGCTTCCTTGGATATTGGCTCAGCGGCAATCTGCCAGCGCCAGCTGAATCGCCTGAACGTGGTCTCTGATGAGCTGCGGTTGAGTCTGCAGAAGTTGGTCTCGTTGGCGGCGCCATTGATCGTAGGGGCGACTCAGTGACGGGTCTAGCGCGTCTTCCAACGCCTGAATGGGAGGCAGCAACAGCTCCTGTCGCTGGCGTAGCTCCACCAGCCACGGCTGTACCCCGCCGGCAAAATATTTCGACACAATCCGCTCAAATGCCCTCGACTGATCGGTGGGCCGCCCGTAGGGGCAGAGCGTTGCAGCCTCGGCAGATTGCTTGATCAGTTTTGTTGCACGGAGGAATGATCGTTGTATTTGGCTATGCGCCATCAACAGCGCACCGCCATCTCCTGCTCTTAACTCACTCAGCCGCAGCTCAAAATCACGGTTACTGGCTGCCCAGTCGCCCGCCAGCCAACGCGAGGCCATCGCGTGCAATTGCGTCAGCGTGGCGGCGATCTGGCTGTTGGTGTCCTTCGGATAGCGACCCAAGGAAGCGGGCCGTTCCCAGAACTGCTGCCACTCGGGCCCGGCGAGTACTGCCTTCACAATGGACCCCGGTAAGCCGGCCTCCCGCTCCTGGCTGACCTGCAACAAGGTGTCGGCAAGATCGTCATCGCCACCGTATCGAAGTCGCTCGATGCAGTCTGGGGCCAGCTCCAGAAATTCGAGATCGAGAAGCAACCGCTGCGATGGCGATGCAGTGCGGCCGAGCTGGGTATTGCGCCGCCCCAGATTGACCTGCAGTTCACAGCCGGACAAGGACAGAAAGTCGATGAGGTCCATTTTCGTGGCAGGCGCATCGATAGTGATCGTGGCGTCCGGCAGGTCCAGCCAAATAGCCTCGTCTGCGGGCGCAGGTAGCGGTGAGCCGACAACATTCGATAACCGACTGAGATAGTCATTCAGTTGGTCGGGCCCGGTTTCCGCGCCGCCACAGCTGATCAATGCCAGCAAGCACGTCAGTGCCGGCAAACAGGCCAAAAGCGGGTTGCGCATTGTTAGCCTTCGAGCGCTGCCTTGGTATCGACTCTCCAGCGGTGCAGGTGCTCCAATGATTGATCGGGCGTCATGCGGGCGGCCCATTTCGCAAAATCGATCGCCACCATCAAATCGATGTCCGCAAAAGAGACGTGGTCTCCGGCGAGAAACGTTTTTGAGGCCAGCGCATTATTGAGCATTGAGAAGCCCTCCGTGAGGCGCATGCGACCTCGCTCGGCGAGCTCTGGTAGCTGGGCAACATTGACCGGCCCGGGTAGCGCCCGATCGACATAGTTGGGGTGCGCATTACGGAAGGTGTCAGCGATGGCGCTGAACACTTCGCCAAACAATCTGTGATTCCAGTTCAGGATCAGGGCGCGCTCCTCGGGCGTGCGGCCCAACAAGGGTTTGTCGGGGAAGACTTCCTCAAGGTAGTGGACAATGGCAATGACAGCGCTCAGCACAGCGCCGTTCTCCAGCACTAGAGCGGGGACCGTGGCCTCGGGTACCAGCGCGCGATAAGCGTCACCCAGCTGCTCTTCCTTGCCAAGATCGATCTGCACCGTCTCTAATGAAATGCCTTTGTAGGCCATAAACAGGGCGACGCGCGCGGGGTTGGGTGCCGCGTCGAAGGTATATAGTTTCATATCGGGAGTCCTTTTTTGCTTAGCGCTCCAGTATAACGGCCGCGCTTGAGTGGCCTGACTGTGTTTTCGATCGTTTTCGCAACCGCTATACTCCGCGGCCGACCGATTGGAGATTTCACCATGCGCTTGTTTTTGATCCTTTTACTGACCCCGATGGTGGCCATGGCGCTCAACTTGACCGACCAGCAGCGGGCCGATATCGAATCTCGTATCCAGCCTTTCTCAGAAGTCTGTGTGCAGGGTGAGGCGTGTGGCGGTGGCGAAGCGATGGCCGCCAGTGCAGGTCGATCTGGAGAAGATGTCTACAACGGTGCCTGTATGGCCTGTCATGCTGCCGGCATCGCCGGTGCGCCTGCAGTGGGCGATCAGGTGGCTTGGGCAGACCGAATTGGTAAGGGTATGGATGCGCTATACGACAGCGGCATTAACGGTGTCGCGGGAACTGGCATGATTGCCAGAGGCGGTTGCGCCGATTGCAGTGACGACGAGATTCGTGCCGCTGTCGACTTCATGGTGGACGGTAGCCGCTAGTAGCGGGTCCCGGCGGCCCCGTCGGGCATTTCCCGATACGAGAGCGCGGCATAAATGTGCTCTCGTGTTACGCCCTCGCTTTCATTCATATCAGCAATGGTCCGCGCGACGCGCAAGCGTCGGTGAGCGCTCCTCACGGACAGTTTCATTTTCTCCAGCACCTCACTAAACCAAGTGCGCGTCGCGCTCGACAGAGCGCAGGCATCCAGTAACCCGTCACCTGCCAGATCTCTGTTTGGGCAGCCTTGCCTAGCCTGCTGTGTGAAACGCGCGCGTGCGACCCGCTCTCGCACTGGGTTGGAGGCGTCTTGCTCCTGCCGATGACTGAGCAGTTGCGAGGAGGCGGGTTTGGATAGGGTGATGTGAAGGTCAATGCGATCCAGCAAGGGCCCTGAGACACCCTGACGGTAGCGCCAGATTCGATCGGGCGTACAGTGACAATGCTGATCGTCGCTCCCCGCGAAGCCGCAAGGGCAGGGGTTCATTGCGGCGACCAGCTGAAAGCGCGCCGGATACCGATGCTGATGTTCAGCCCTCGATACGCAGATTTCACCACTCTCCAAAGGCTGCCGAAGTTGATTCAGAACCGCGCGCGGAAACTCCGTCAACTCGTCGAGAAATAGCACCCCTCCATGCGCCATGGAAATCTCCCCCGGCGTGGCACGTGCAGTGCCGCCAATCAAGGCTGCGATACTGCTCGAGTGGTGAGGTGCCCTGAACTCGGGGTGGTGGGTAGGCGGCAAGCCTGCCAGATCTCTGAGCAACCACAGTTCCTCTTGCGTCGCAGGATCGAGTGGCGGCAGTAGCCCCGCCAGAACCGATGCTGACAGCGTCTTGCCGACGCCGGGTGGGCCGGTCATGAGTAGGTGATGACCGCCGGCCGCCGCCAGCTCCAGAGCGCGGCTCAGTGAGGACTGCCCTCTGATCTGCGACAGATCCGGGTAGCTCGGTTGTGTCATCGGTATGTGGGCAGCGCGGGTCAGGGCAGGCTCGGGTTCTTTCAACGCCGCACACAGTGTCAGCAGGTCAGTCGCGGCAATGATCCGACTGCCCGTTACCGCAGCAAGCTGTGGAGCGCCCTCTCTGGCAACGCACAGGTCTCGCTGATCGGTGGTGGTCGCAAGCGTGGCCGCCAGCGCACCGCGCGCGGGTCTGATAGCACCATCTAGACCCAACTCGCCCAAAAACTCGCGGTCTTTCGCGGCCTCAGACGGTAACTGTCCCGAAGCGAGCAGCAGACCGATAGCAATCGGCAGGTCAAATCCAGCGCCTTGCTTTGGATGATCTGTGGGCGCGAGGTTGACGGCAATGTTGTAATCGGGCCACTTCAGGTGAGAGCTGACGATGGCGCTGCGCACGCGACTGCGGATTTCGCGCGAGGCCGCATCGGACATGCCAACGACTTGAAAGGCAGGTAGCCCGCTACTCATGTGGATTTCAACGGTGACCGGCAGCGCGCTCAGGCCCGATTGGCTGCGGGTTCGAACAAATGCGAGGTGCATGGATCATCCTTGATCGTGTCGCTATCGGCGTGTGGTGAGAGGCTTGCCTGTTAGTGTCTATCCTTGGAGTTTAGCGATGCGCGGCAGGCGAGTGTGCGGTGCACGAACAGCAGTGTCGTTAAAGCGTTTTGTCTTCGCGTTCAGTGGCGAGTGCTTTATCCAGCTCAGCCAATTTCTTTTCCAGTAGCTCGAGGCGTTCTCGTGTGCGCTGGAGGACAGCCGCTTGCGCATCGAACTCCTCTCGACTCACGACATCCAGTCGCGACAAAGCCGATTGCAACAGGCCTTTGGCATTGCGGTCTATTTGCTGAAATACCGGGTCCTCGCCTTTGATCAGGCGGTCGAACAGCGAGGCGCCGCCGCGCGTTTCCGATTGCTGCTTGTCCATGACGTCACTCTTTGGCCATTTCATTTATGCGCACAAAATGTAGCGCACTGCCCAACCCGCTGACAGAGCAAATCGCGCCAAAAGTGGTGCGCGGTGCGCACTTCTTTGGTGCGAGCTGCGCCCTGCGTGTGCATCGGCACCATCCAATGTTCAGCCTAAAAATCGACTAACCGATTGAAAAAAATAACTTCTTTTGTTGTTGGCCCACTCGTCGCTATTTAGTCAGCGGGGGCAAGGTGTGGTTAGCGCCAAGCAACCACAAGCCAAAAGTTATGACAATGCAACACAAAGCTTCGTTAAGTAGGAGACATTGAATGAAGGTTTTGAAATATGCTCTTCCCGCACTGGCTATCGCCAGTACCACGAGTTTCACCGCCCCCGTGGCACAGGCTGCCGAGATCAGTGGCAACGTGGCGCTGGTGTCCGATTACAAGTTCCGCGGTATTTCGCAGTCAGACAGCAAGCCATCTATCCAAGGTGGCTTTGATATCGCTTTCGACTCCGGCTTTTACTTAGGCACCTGGGGTGCGGCGGTCGACTTTGATTGCGCTATCGATACCTGCGGTGGTGCAAATGGCGGTCTCGAGCTGGATTACTACGGCGGCTACTCGCACAGCTTTGACGGTGGTCTGGGCATCGATGTGGGCTATATCTACTACGACTATCCTCAGG
>JADHQG010000019.1 GCA_016778045.1 Luminiphilus sp.
AGCAGCTCAGCTGGCGGGAGTTTGTTCCGCGCGCGGTTCGCCGCTACATTGACCTTTACGTGGATGCTTAAGAGGAGTCTGGGGTGAGCACAGCACTGAACGTGGCTGTTTTAACAGTCAGTGATACCCGGACACCCGATACGGATACCTCCGGGGCGTTTCTTGAAGAAGCGCTGTTGGCTGCGGGCCATCAAATCGCAGATCGCCAGATCGCAGTCGATGATATCTACCAGTTGCGCGCGATCGTGTCTCGCTGGATTGCTGACCCAGGAGTCGACGTGGTGTTAACGACGGGCGGCACGGGTTTTTCGGGTCGCGACTCCACGCCCGAGGCGCTGTTACCCCTATTCGATAAGACCATCGATGGTTTTGGTGAGGTATTTCGGGCGATCAGTCTGAGCGAAATTGGCTCGTCGACTGTTCAGTCGAGAGCGCTAGCGGGGATGGCCAACGGCACCGTTATTTTTTGTATGCCGGGTTCCACGGGAGCCTGCCGAACGGCTTGGGAGGGCGTATTGAGAGACCAACTCGACAGTGAGCACCGCCCCTGTAACTTTGTTGGGGTATTGCGGGGTCACTGAACGGTGGCGTTGACAGCCTTATCAGAGGCGCTTGACCAGATTCTGGCCACTGCGGATTCCTTGCCGGAGACAGATTGGGTGTCGCTCGAAACCGCGCTCTGGCGGTACGCCGCAGAACCGGTCACTTCCGGCCTTGCCGTGCCCCCTGCCGATAACAGCGCCATGGATGGTTATGCCGTTCAGGCCGCGACAGTGCCGGGCGAATTGGTGATTAGCCAGCGGATTCCCGCGGGGCACGCACCTGTCGCGCTCGAGCCGGGCACAGCCGCCCGCATTTTCACCGGTGCCGAAATTCCTCCCGGCGCCAACGCTGTGATCCTGCAGGAGGACACCGAGCGCGTTGGCGAGCACGTGCGATTCCCTGCTGCCCAACAGGGGCAGCACATCCGCCGCCAAGGCAGTGACATCCGACCGGGTGATGAATTGATTCCTCGGGGGCATTGCATCAAGCCTCAGGACGTGGGATTGCTGGCCTCGGTCGGCATTGACGTCGTCGGTGTCTTTCGGCCTCTCAAGGTTGCCGTGCTGACCACGGGAGACGAGTTGCGCGGGCCCGGCAGCGGGGAACTGGCGCCGGGCCAAATTTTTAACAGCAATCGCTTCAGCCTGGGTGCCCAGATCCAGGCGCTTGGCATGACCGTCGTGGATTTGGACAATATTCCTGATGATCCTGACCGGATCGGCGAGGCGTTGGAGCGCGCCGCCTCCGTTGCTGACTGCATTGTCACGGCAGGTGGCGTTTCGGTGGGCGAGGAGGACCATGTTCGGGGGCAGATCGAAAAGCGAGGCAAGTTGTCGCTCTGGAAGCTGGCGATCAAGCCCGGGAAACCGCTGGCATTTGGCGAGGTGGCAGGCACCCCTATCTTCGGGCTGCCGGGCAATCCGGTATCGGCGTGGATGACCTTTGCGCTGGTGGCCAAACCCTGGCTGATTCGGCGGCAGGGTGGGCGTGTCCCGGCGCTACCCCGTTTTCCGGTGCAGGCTGATTTCGAGCTGCCTCGCCCGGGCACCCGTGAAGAATTTTTGCGTGTTCGTCTGGCGGGGGCTGGGACCTCAATGCGCGCGACGTTGACGGGTAGCCAGAGCTCAGGGGTACTGAGTAGTCTCAGTCAGGCCGACGGCATTGCGGTCATTGCACCGGGGGTCACGGTCGCTGCGGGGGATTGGTTGCCGGTGATTCCCGTTTCGGCGCTGTTGGGACCGGACTGCGCCTGATACCGGATTTTAGTCGCTAAAGCGGCGAAAGATCAGCGTGGCATTGGTGCCGCCAAAGCCGAAGCTGTTTGACATCACCTGATTGAGTCCTGCCTGATCAATCCGTTCCATGGCGATCGGCATGCCCTCGGCGCCCTCGTCGAGCGTCTCGATATTGGCGGAGGCCGCCACGAAGTCGTCCCGCATCATAAGCAGGGAATAGATGGCCTCTTGCACGCCGGCAGCGCCTAGCGAGTGCCCCGAGAGTGATTTGGTTGACCCAATGACAGGGGCATTCTCGCCAAATACCGTGCGCATTGCGTTGAGTTCCTGGATATCCCCAGCAGGTGTGCTGGTGCCGTGGGCGTTGACGTAGTCGATCTTGCCTTCCAGCCCTGCCATCGCCTGTTGCATGCAGCGCACGGCTCCCTCTCCTGAAGGCGCTACCATGTCGTAGCCGTCTGATGTCGCGCCGTATCCAACCAGCTCTGCGAGGATGGTGGCCCCGCGCGCTTTGGCATGGCTTAGCGACTCAACCACGAGCATGCCGCCGCCACCAGCAATCACGAAGCCATCCCGATCGGCATCGTAGGCGCGTGAGGCACGTTCAGGCGTCTCGTTGTATTGGCTTGAGAGCGCGCCCATGGCGTCAAATAGCACGCTCATGGTCCAGTGCAATTCCTCGCCCCCTCCTGCGAACACCACGTCCTGCTTGCCCAACTGGATCAGCTCCATGGCATTGCCGATGCAGTGCGCGCTGGTGGAGCAGGCAGAGGAGATCGAATAGTTGACGCCTTTGATTTGGAATGGCGTGGCCAGACAGGCTGACACGGTGCTACCCATGGTTTGCGTCACACGATAAGGCCCTACGCGGCGAATGCCACGGTCGCGCAAAATATCGGCAGCCTCGACTTGATTGGCAGACGAGGCGCCGCCCGAGCCGGCGATGATACCGGTGCGCGGATGAGAGATTTCAGAGTCAGTCAGGCCTGCCTGCGCAATCGCTTGTTGCAGACTGAGGTAGGCGTAGCCTGCAGCATCGCCCATAAAACGCCACTGCTTTCGATCGATATGCTCTGACAGGTCGATGTGCGGAGTCCCGGCGATCTGGGAGCGCATGCCGGCGTCGATATGGTCCTGTCGCAGCGAAATGCCTGATCGCCCGCTGTAGAGCGCGTCGCGCACGGTGGTTGTGTCATTACCCAGACAGGAAATGATGCCAGCACCGGTGATGACCACCCGTTCGGTCATTACATCGACTCCGTATTCTGGAATAGGCCGACTCTCAGGTCTGATGCCGTGTAGATGGTTTCACCATCGACGGAGACGGAGCCGTCAGCAATACCCATGACCAACTTGCGCTCGATAACGCGCTTCATGTGGATGTGGTAGCGCACCTTTTGGTGCGTGGGCAGGATCTGGCCGGTGAACTTCACTTCTCCACACCCCAGTGCACGACCTCGGCCCGGATTACCGCGCCAGCCAAGAAAAAACCCGACCAGTTGCCACATGGCGTCCAACCCCAGGCAGCCGGGCATGACCGGATCGCCAGGGAAGTGGCAGCCAAAAAACCACAGGTCAGGGTGAATATCGAGCTCAGCGATCAGCTCGCCCTTGTCTGCCGAGCCGCCTTCAGAGCTGATGTGGGTGATGCGGTCCACCATCAGCATATTGTCCACCGGCAACTGAGCGTTGCCGGGTCCGAACAGTTCCCCGAGGCCGCAGGCAACCAGCTCGGCTTTTTCGTAACGAGACTGCGGAACGAAAGGTGTGGGCTCGGACATTCGGGTCGGTTTCCGGTCAGGATGGGACGGCGAGGGCGTGGGGTGCGCTGGCGATCGCCGGGGGATCTTCGAGACCGAGATTGTAGTGGAACGCCTGATTGCGTTCCAGCGGCGTTTCTGTTGCCGTCAGGGCATGTATTCCAGAAAACATAGACCGAGTGAGGCGACAGCTGTGAACCCCCAGTGCCCCTTGGGTTTCCCGGCTCTTTTGGCTCATTCAGCGCTTGTCAGGCTCCGGTTGATCGCGCATGCCTCGGGCTAAGCTCGCTGTGCTGTGACGCCTTATCCCGGTGCCGCCCTCGTGGCACTTCCAGTGACTAGGCTGGGTGTGCCCCGACTGTGCAGGCTGCCATTCTGCCTGTGACTGGACCGGGAAAGGCATGCCTGGGGTGACGTGACACCCGTGTTCCAGTAGCATCTCGGCTCTCTTATCGATCTACCTGCCTTATGTTGATACCCGTTTTATTGTCCGGCGGCGTCGGCAGCCGTCTTTGGCCAGTGTCCCGCGCCGCGCGTCCAAAGCAGTTCTTACCCTTTGGCGGTGAGGGCTCGATGCTGCAGGAGACGCAGCGCCGGCTTGAGGGCCTTGAGTGTGCACCCCCGTTAGTGGTCTGCAATGCCGAACACCGCTTTATGGTGGCGGAGCAGCTGCGTAATGAAACGACCGAACAGGCAACACTGATTCTCGAGCCCGCAGGTCGTAATACCGCACCGGCCATTGCTCTGGCCGCGCTGCACGTGCAGCAATCCCACCCGAAGGCGTTGTTGCTGGTGCTGCCCGCTGATCATCACGTGACAGACCCCGAGGCGTTTCAAAGAACGGTCGTAAGCGCTTCTGAGCGCGCCCAGTCTGGGCGGTTGATGACCTTTGGCGTCGTGCCGACTAAGCCCGAAACCGGCTATGGCTATGTCCGGTGCGGTGAGGCGGTGAGCGAAGGCATCTATGAGTTGGCTGAGTTCGTTGAGAAACCTGACAAAGAAACTGCCGAAGCCTATCTGGCGTCAGGTCACTACTACTGGAATAGCGGGATGTTTCTGTTCCGTGCTGATCGCTATCTGGCCGAGCTGGCACTGCACCGGCCCGCTATGTTGTCAGCCTGTGAGGCCGCTATGAGCAGCGCAACGCGGGATCTAGACTTTGTTCGACCCTCGGAGGAGGCGTTTTTGGCATCGCCTTCAGAGAGCATTGATTACGCGGTTATGGAGCACACACTAGAGGGCGGCGTGGCTGCCCTTGACTGCGGCTGGAGTGATGTCGGCGCCTGGTCTGCCATGTGGGACATCAGTGAGGCCGACGCAGCCGGTAATGTGTGCGAGGGCGACGTGCTGCTACAGGATGCGCACGATAACTATTTACGCAGCGAGAGTCGTTTGGTCGCCGCGATTGGTGTCCGCGATCTGGTGGTGGTTGAGACTGCAGATGCCGTGATGGTCGGCGCCAGAGACCAGATGCAGTCGATCAAGCAGTTGGTGGCCGCGCTGGAGTCGTCTGATCGCCCCGAGGCCACTATTCATCAAAAAGTATTCCGCCCCTGGGGGTCATACGAGTCACTGGTGGTTGGCGAGCAATTTCAGGTCAAGCGTTTGACCGTGAATCCCGGGCAAACCCTGTCCTTGCAGCTACATCATCAGCGCGCCGAGCACTGGGTGATCGTATCGGGTGAAGCCCATGTGACGCGCGGTGACGAGCATTTGGTCCTCGGCCCTGATGAATCGACCTATATCCCAATCGGTATGAAGCATCGGCTTGCCAATCTCGGCGAGGCGCCACTTGAAGTGATCGAGGTGCAGTCCGGCTCGTATCTAGGAGAGGACGACATTGTCCGGTTTGATGATGTCTACGGCAGAGAGGAAACGCCAGCATGATTGGTAAGTGCCTGTTCCCGGTTGCCGGCTATGGCACCCGATTTTTGCCCGCAACCAAAAGCATGCCCAAAGAAATGCTGCCGGTGGTGAACAAACCTTTAGTGCAATACGGCGTAGAGGAGGCGATTGAGGCCGGGATGACCAACTGTGCTTTGGTTACCGGCCGCGGCAAGCGCGCGATCGCCGATCATTTCGATATCAATTACGAACTGGAGCACCAGATTGCGGGATCCTCAAAGGAGCAGTACTTGCAGGGTATCCGCGATGTCATCGACCGGGGCGTATTCACCATGGTGCGGCAGCGGGAGATGTTGGGTCTGGGTCATGCGATCCTCACCGGAGAGCCGCTAATTGGCCAACAGCCCTTTGGTGTGGTGCTCTCTGACGATCTTTGCCTCAACCGTGGCGGCCCCGGCGTGTTAGCGCAGATGGCGGCGTTGTACGAGGAATTTCAGTGTTCCGTGGTCGCGGTTCAGGAAGTTCCCATGGACGAGATCGACAAATACGGGGTGATCGCGGGGACGACAGAGCGCGAGGGGCTGACACGCGTGACAGAGATGGTGGAGAAGCCCGCCAAAGAGGAAGCGCCCTCCAATTTGGCAGTCATTGGTCGTTACATCCTGACTCCCGATATTTTCGACATCATCCGCAGTACGCCGCCCGGGCGAAATGGCGAGGTGCAACTCACCGATGCGCTGCAGGTGCAGGCCCGTGAAGGCCGGGTGCTTGCCTACCAATTTGAGGGGCTTCGCTTCGATTGCGGCAGTGTGCCCGGGTTTGTCGAAGCTACCCAGCACGTGTATGAGCATTACTACGGTCAGGACGTATGACGGACTCATTCGATTGCTTTAAAGCCTATGACGTCCGGGGGCGCATTCCGGATCAGCTCAACGAAGATATCGCGCGCCGCATTGGCCGCGCGTACGCAGAGGTGATCCAACCGGGTAGCGTTGTGGTGGGGCACGATATCCGTTTGACCAGCGAGTCGATCAAGGCGGCGCTGGTTGACGGACTGCGAGAGCAGGGCATTGCGGTGCAGGATATCGGCCTATGCGGGACGGAAGAGATTTACTTCGCCACTGCGCACCTTGGTGTCGGCGGGGGCATTGCCGTTACTGCCAGCCACAACCCCAAAGACTACAACGGCATGAAGTTCGTCCGGCAGGGCTCGAAACCCATCTCAGGTGACTCGGGTCTGGCCGAAATTCGTGCCTTGGCCGAGCAGAATACGTTTACACCAGCCAGCGACAGGGGCTCTTTCGACACGGTCGACACTCAGACGGCTTACATTGAGCATTTACTCTCTTACGTTGATGTGGGCGCACTGAAACCTTTGCGTATTGTGTGCACAGCGGGTAACGGAGGAGCGGGGCGTGTTGTGGATGCCCTAGAGCCCCATCTGCCTTTCGAGTTCATTAAGGTCCACCATGAACCTGACGGGCACTTTCCTAACGGTGTACCGAATCCGCTGTTGGTGGAGAACCGCGCGGCGACGGCAGAACGGGTCGTTGCAGAACACGCTGATCTGGGCATCGCCTGGGACGGCGACTTCGACCGCTGCTTCTTCTTTGACAGTGCAGGGCATTTCATTGAGGGGTATTACATTGTCGGCCTGCTGGCCGAGGCCTTTTTGTCCCGGTTAGGCCCTCAGCGCATCGTGCACGATCCCAGGTTGACGTGGAACACTCAGGACATCGCCCTGGCGGCGGGGGGCGAGCCGGTCCTCAGCAAAACCGGGCACGCCTTCATTAAGGAGCGTATGCGAGAAGTGGACGCGGTCTACGGTGGCGAGATGTCGGCCCATCACTACTTCAGGGACTTTGCCTACTGTGACAGCGGCATGATTCCGTGGCTGCTGATCGCAGGCCTCATGTCCGAGGCAGGTCAGTCGCTGGCCGATTTGGTGGCAGCCCGCGAGGCGGCTTTTCCCTGCTCGGGAGAGATCAACCGCGAGGTTGAAGACCCCGTGGCACTGATTACCGCGGTCGAAGCGCGCTATCGTGAGCAGGCTCTGGCAGTGGAAAAGCTCGATGGACTGGGCATGGACTTCGCGGATTGGCGATTTAATTTGCGCATGTCCAATACCGAACCGGTGGTGCGCCTCAATGTTGAATCCCGTGGCGATGCCGCTTTGATGACCGAAAAAACCGAAGAGCTGTTGGCTTTGATCGACGGCTGAACCGTTAGCTCGAATTGGCCTCTCGCCACGCGCTTGAGGCTGTCAGCGTTGCCGGATCCATTTGTATCTCGCTCTCACCGGTCTCAAGTAAGTGCCGTATGTGGCCGGCAATCTCTTTTCCCAGCTCCACGCCCCACTGGTCAAAGGGGTTCAGATTCAGCAATACCGACAGAAAGTAGGTTTTATGCTCGTAAGCGGCTATCAGGGCGCCCAGGCACTCTGGCGAGATATCATCCATCAGTATCAGTGTATGGCTGTGGTTACCCGGCAGTTCAAACTGCCGGCTCGTTGCCTCGTCGAAACCGCGCTCATTTCCCAGCGCGCGCGCGTCTTCCTCTGACCGGCCCACCATAAAGGCTCGACTTTGTGCCAGCGCATGGGCGGCCAGCGCGCGTCGTGCGTCCAGATCACCTTCACCTGAGCGCAACGGCAATATGATGTCGGCGCTGAAGGCGCGCGTTCCCTGATGCAGAAGCTGGTAGTAAGAGTGTTGGCCAATAGTGCCTGCCGATCCCCATAAAACGGGCGCAGTGTGGTGCTCGAGGACTTCGCCAGCCGGTGATACCCGCTTGCCGTTGCTCTCCATCGTCAGCTGCTGCAGAAAATCCGGCAGGTGAGCGAGCTTCTGGGCATACGGCAGTACCAGATGGGTGTCAGTTTTGAGGTAGTGGGTCTGCCACAGTTCGAGTAGCGCCATCATCATGGGCAGGTTTTCGCCTGGCGCGGCGCGCTCGGTATGCGTGTCCAGCAATCGGGCACCTACTAGCAAGCGCTCGAAAGTCGACCAACCCAGTCCCAGTGCAATGCTGACGCCCACCGCCGACCACAGCGAGTATCGGCCACCCACCCAGTCCCATAGCGGGAAGCATCGCTCCTCGGGGATATGCCACTCGCCCGCCTGTGCAACCTGTGTGGTCACGGCGATGAAGTGCAGCCCCAATGCCTGTTCGCGAATGCCCGCGGCCTCAAGCCATTTGCGGGCGCGCGCCGCATTAGAGAGGGTTTCCTCAGTGGTGAACGATTTGGAGCAGATGACAAAGAGTGTGCTCCGGGGGTCGAGCGCAGTCAGTGTGCGATCCAAGTCGTCGGGATCGATATTCGCAACAAAGTGGGTACGTAGCGGCATCGCCTCGCTCCCCAGCGCGTCGCAGATCAGACGTGGTCCCAGATCTGAGCCACCGATACCCAGATTGATGACGTCAGTGAAGCGTTGGCCGCCTGCGCCTCGGCACCCGCCGTCGTGCACTGCTTCAACGAGTGTCGCCATTCGAGCTAACGTTTTATCGATGGCGCTCGCGCGCTGGGCTTGGGCGCCGGTAGCAGTACCCCGTAGGAGTGTGTGCAGTGCTGGCCTGCGCTCCGAGCGGTTGACCTGCTGACCTTGAATCAGCTGCTCGAACGCCTCGGGCAGTGAGCGGACGGTAGCCAACTCCAGTAACGTTTGCAGCGCATCGTCTGTGAGGAGGTGTTTGGAGAAATCCAGAGTCAGGCCCGGTCCCTCACAGCGGTAGCGGTCCGCGCGGTCTGGCGAGGCGGTAAAAAGCTGTTCGATTCGCTGCTGGGCGGTCTCGGATGCGATGTCTTGCAGCGCTTCATGGAGTGCCTGCGGTGTGATGGTCATCAGTTCTGGCGATCCACCGCTCGGTCTGCCATGGTCGCCAGTGCCAGCGTTGCCTCGTTATCGCTCAGCGTTTCAATCGCGGCAATGGCCTTTGTCTGATGGCCTTGGGCGGCCTCTCGAGTCGCGTCAATGCCCCCTGTGCGTTGCACGATCATCATAATGTCGGCGAAGGCATTGCCATTTTTGTTACGTAACGTCTCGGCAACAAAGTCTCGGTCCGCCTCGTCGCCCACTTTCATGGCGTGTAACAGGGGCAGGGTGATTTTCCCTTCATTCAGATCGTCGCCCACGTTTTTGCCGGTCTGCTCGGGGTCGCCGGCATAATCGAGGAGATCATCAGCGAGCTGAAACGCGATCCCCAAATGCATGCCATAGTCGTGTAACGCCTGAGCCTCTGCAGCACTCGCGTTATGTAGCAAAGCAGCACCGTGACAGGCGGCCGCAAACAGCGCCGCCGTTTTACGCCGAATGATTTCCTGATATTGCTCCGCCTTCGTGTCCGGGTCGCCGGCATGCACTAGTTGCATGACCTCACCCGCGGCAATGGTGTTCGTGGTCTCCGCCATGTGCGCCAACAGCGGCATGTTGCCCAAGCCCACCATCAGCTGAAAAGCCCGGGTGTAAATGAAGTCGCCGACCAAGACGCTGGGGGCATTGCCGAATTTGGCATTGGCGGTAGGTAGTCCGCGCCGCAGGGTAGATAAATCCACCACGTCGTCATGCAGCAATGTGGCCGTGTGAATGAATTCGACTACGGCGGCGAAGCGGATGTGTGCGTCTTCGATGCCGCCCAGTGCCTTGGCAGAAAGCAGGACCAGCAGCGGCCGCATCCGTTTTCCGCCCGCCTGAATAATGTAATGGCCAATGTTTTCGACCATTTCCACGTCAGACTGCAGTAGCGCCACGATGACATCGTCGACCCGCGCGAATTCGGCTGCGACGCTGTCTCTGATTGCTATGTTCACGAGCCTTCCCCCATTGCCCCGCAAGTATAGGCCGAGACACCCCGAGTCGCCACGCGTCGGCCGATGTTGGACCCTGAACTGTCACTCAAAGTGGGTTTTGGCCCGATTCAGGCCACTGGTGGCCCTTTCAGACCGCTGGTGGCCCTTTCAGACCGCTGGTGGCCCTTTCGGGCCGTCAATCCTCACACTTGCGCTCGACCCCGCGAAGGCGTATCTTTCGCGCCCTTGATCCGGCCTAGCGGCGGGGTTTCGGTGCCTGAACTCTGCCCCGCCGTAAGGCGGTCTGACTCGCGAGCAGGCTAACTGAGAGGAAAAATCAATGTACGCAGTGATCAAAAGCGGTGGGAAGCAGCACCGCGTGGAAGAAGGCGAGCAGCTCAAACTCGAAAAGATTGACGTTGCAACCGGTGAAACCCTTGAGTTCGACGAAGTGCTTATGGTGGGTTCAGGCAGCGACGTCAAGATTGGTGCACCGCTCGTAGAAGGCGGCAAGGTCACCGCAGAAGTGGTGGCGCACGGCCGGCACGATAAGATTCGCATCGTGAAATTTAACCGCCGTAAGCATCACCGGAAGGAAACCGGTCATCGCCAGTGGTATACCGAAGTCAAGATCACAGCGATCAGCGGCTGACAGGAGACTTGAGAAATGGCTCATAAAAAAGCAGGCGGTAGTACCCGTAACGGGCGAGATTCTGAGAGCAAGCGACTCGGCGTCAAGGCGTATGGCGGCCAGGCTGTCTCAGCGGGTAGCATCATCGTCCGGCAGCGCGGAACCCGTTTTCACGCGGGCGAGAACGTACGCGTCGGTAAGGACCATACTTTGTATGCTACAGCTGACGGCACGGTAGAGTTTTTCAATGGCGGCCCACAGAATCGCAAGCAGGTCCGTATCTTAACGGCGTAAACCGGACGCCGAAGGATCTGAAAAACCTCGTCAGCCGGCGAGGTTTTTTTTTGCCACCCACTCAGGTTGAACCATGAAATTTGTCGACGAAGCCACTATCGAAGTCACCGCGGGCAAAGGCGGCAACGGCTGCGTGAGTTTTCGTCGTGAAAAGTATGTGCCCAGAGGCGGACCGGATGGTGGCGACGGCGGCGATGGTGGCTCGGTTTTTCTGGAGGGTGACGACGCACTCAACACCATGATCGACTACCGCTATACCCGGCGGTTTCGTGCGGAAAATGGTGAGGCAGGCCGCGGCCGCAACTGTTCAGGCAAATCGGGTGTTGATCTGGTGCTGCCCGTGCCGCTAGGGACGACAGTGCTCGATGAAGATTCTGGTGAAGTGCTAGGGGATATCCGCGAGGCGGGCGACCGGTTGCTGGTCGCACAAGGAGGTTTTCACGGGCTCGGTAACACCCGCTATAAATCCAGCGTCAACCGTGCGCCACGTCAAAGCTCGCCCGGTACGGAAGGCGAATCCCGGCGGCTGAAGCTCGAACTGAAGGTGCTCGCCGATGTGGGTCTGCTGGGCCTACCCAATGCCGGTAAATCGACCTTCATTCGCGCGGTGTCTGCAGCGACACCCAAAGTCGCGGATTACCCGTTTACCACGCTGATTCCCAGCCTGGGGGTGGTGTCAGTCGATGCACACCGGTCTTTCGTCGTGGCTGATATTCCGGGTTTGATCGAAGGCGCGTCTGAGGGTGCGGGTTTGGGTATTCGCTTTCTCAAACACCTGACCCGCAACCGCGTGCTACTCCATCTCGTTGATGTTGCGCCGATTGACGGCAGCGACCCGGCTGAGGCGGCCTGCGCTGTCATTCGCGAACTGGAGCGTTTCAGTCCCGCGTTGGCCGCCAGGCCCCGATGGCTGGTGTTGAACAAAATCGACCTGCTCGACGCTGATGCCATCGCGAATTGCCGGGAACGCGTGGTGGCGGCAATGAACTGGCAGGGCCCGGTCTATGAAATTTCTGCTGTGGCGGGGACGCAAACAGACGTGCTCTGCGGGGACTTGATGACTCATCTAGAGGCTCATGCAGAACAATTGCGGACGGACCCGGCTGCCGGTGAGGCAGAGCAGGCTGCCCAAGAGCGTATGCAGCAGGAGGCGCGGGAGCGGATTGCGGCACTGCAGGCCGCACGGGCTCAGGCGCGCGCTCGTGCGAAGGAGGGCGGCGATGAGGATGATGAGATCGCCGTGGAGTATCGACATTGAGTACTCAAGCCCAGCCCAGTGATCGACAAAGATTGGCCGATGCCCGGCGTTGGGTAATCAAGGTCGGCAGCGCCTTATTGACTGACGACGGCCGGGGGCTGGATCTATCGGTCGTCAGTCGCCTTGCTGATCAACTCGCCGCGTTGCGGGCGGGTGGACGCGATGTGGTGTTGGTATCAAGTGGGGCGATCGTCGCAGGCCTGGCGCGATTGAAGTTGTCTGAGCGTCCCCATGAAGTGAATCTATTGCAAGCGGCCGCCGCAGTCGGGCAGTCTGCGCTAGTGCGCGCTTATGAGGAGTGTTTGGGCCCGCATGGCGTCACCACTGCACAGATCTTGCTGAGCCATGCCGACGTTCGTGCCCGCGACCGTTATCTGAATGCTCGCAGCACGCTCAACACGTTGCTGTCCATGGACGTTTTACCCATCGTTAACGAGAACGACACAGTAGTCACTGATGAGATCCGTCTCGGTGACAACGACACGCTGGCGGCGTTGGTAGCCAATTTGGTTGACGCCGATGCGCTACTGATTCTCACCGATCAGGATGGCTTGATGGACGGCGATCCGCGGCGCGCCGCCAATGCGCAGCTGATTCAATCTGCCGACGTGCACGATCCCGAGTTGGATCAGGTCGCAGGGGGCGGCTCTACTTTGGGGCGCGGTGGGATGGCCACCAAGCTGAGTGCTGCGCGCCTCGCGGCACGCTCGGGTACGGGTACAGTGATCGCCAACGGTCGGGTGCCTGGTGTTGTGGCGGGCGTCGCTGCCGGAGAATCCGTTGGCACCTTCTTGCAAACCCAGCGGCAACCGCAAAGTGCGCGCAAGCAGTGGCTGGCGAGTTTGCTTCATGCCAAAGGTCAGCTGGTACTGGACGATGGCGCGGTGCGAGGTGTGTCGGAGCAAGGGCGATCTCTCCTGCCGATTGGCATCACAGCGGTGTCGGGTGAATTTCAGCGTGGCGATTTGGTGTCGTGTGTCGACAGCACCGGCCGGGAGCGTGCGCGAGGACTTGTGAACTACACCGCTGATGAGGCGGCGGCGCTGATCGGTAAAAGTTCTGGACAGATAGAGGCCACACTGGGCTATTGCGGCGAAGAAGAAATGATCCATCGCGACAACCTGGTTAGGGGCTAACTTAATGACGCCGACCACGCTGGTTTTTGTCTACGGCAGTGCCTTGTTTGCGATGTCGCTACTGGGTAGTAGCTTGCCGCGACGCTTCCAGATGACGCACACCCGAACCCAGATGGTGTTGAGTCTGGTCTCGGGATTAATGCTGGGCGTCGCGCTGTTGCATTTGATTCCCCACAGCTATGCGGTGGTTGAGCGTATCGATTCGGTCATGATCTGGACACTGGCGGGCTTGGTCTTCATGTTGCTGCTGTTGCGGTGGTTTCATTTCCATCAGCACGATTTCGGCGGGGCAGCGGCAGACTGTGACCTGGCCTCCGGCGATAGTCATAACCACGCCCATGCCCACGACCACGCGCATCCACCGGATCAAAATCTGGGTGCCGCCGGTTTGTTTGCCGGGCTCTGTGTCCACACGGTTGTCGACGGCTTGGCTTTGGGCGCGGTGCTGGTGAGTGCTTCGGCAGACGTTGGCCTGGCGGGGGCGGGCGTATTCCTAGCGATTTTGCTGCACAAGCCGCTCGATGCACTGTCGATCGAGACAGTGATGGCAGCAACAGGCTCAACGCCGGCTGCCCGCAAGCTCGCCGGTTGGGTGTTTGCACTGCTCTGCCCATTGGTGTTGTGGTTGTTTTATTTTGGCGCCGCACCCTATTTGGCTTTGGATCTCTGGCTGCCGGCCACCCTGGCTTTTTCCGCAGGCGCCTTCATCTGTATTGCGCTAGGGGATCTGTTACCCGAGGTACAGTTTCACCGTCATGATCGGGTGCGCCTGACATTACTGTTCTTGTTGGGTATCGGCCTCGCCATGACGCTCGGCTGGTTTGAGCCTGCGCACTAGAGCGATGGGGTGGCGAGCTCAGTGGCGCGCCACGATGGAGAGCCAAAGGTCAGTTAGTTCTCAGCGCCGAGACGACGCGCCAGTTGCTCAGTTGTCGCCGCGTCATGGATTGGACCCAACCAACCCTGCAGTTCCTCAGTGACTAATTCGGTCAGCGTGTCCAGATGACCGGTCTCAGCATTCAGGCAAGGAATGTATTCGTATCGCGTACCGCCGGCTTCGAGAAACGTGTCCCGATTCTCCATGCCGATCTCCTCGATCGTTTCCAGGCAGTCTGCGGAAAACCCCGGACAAACGACCTGCACCGCCGTGACGCCTTGGCCCGGCAATGCCTCGAGGGTCTCGTCGGTGTAGGGCTGTAACCACTCCTCACGACCAAATCGTGATTGGAAGGTGGTCATCATCTCGCTATCGCTCAACTCAAGCGCCTCACCAATCAAGCGCGACGTCTTATGGCACTGACAGTGATAGGGGTCGCCCTCCATCAGGTAGCGTTTCGGCATGCCGTGATAGGACAGGATCAGTTTTTGCGCGCGGCCATGGGTTGCCCAGTGCGCGCGGATACTGTCCGCCACCGCGGCAATGTAGCGAGGGTGGTCGTGATAGGCGCTGACAAAGCGTAATGCGGGAAGCCACCGTCGTCGGGTGAGGTCCTGACTGACCTCATCAAAGGTTGAGCCTGTTGTAGGGCCGCCGTACTGCGGATATAACGGTAGCACCACCAACTTCTGCACCCCCGCGTCGAACATCTCGGTCAAGACATCGGCAATCGCTGGCGAGCCGTATCGCATGGCACCGCGGACAATAAAGCGATCACCGTGTCGGGCAAGCAAGCGTTCGCTAACGCCTAACACCTGATCTTCAAGGTGCGCGAGCAGCGGCGAGCCGCGCTCGTTCCACACGGCTCTGTAGGCTTCCGCTGAGCGCTTCGGGCGAGTATTCAGGATGATGCCGTTCAGAATCAGCCACCAAATGGGGCGAGGTACCTCAACGACCCGCGGATCCCACAGAAACTGCTTGAGATAGGGCTTCAGTGCTCTCGCTGTGGGTGCTTCAGGCGTCCCCAAATTGGTCAGCAGCACACCTATGCGCGGTGCTGTTGAATGCGAGTAATCGGCCTGACCGACATATTTCATAACGGGTTCCTGAGCGCTGCGCCCCCTCATCACTGCGCCCGAGCGCGAGATGGCGACGGGCGCGATTGTAACCTATACGTTCATTGACTCTGGCTTGATCAGTGCGTACAAACAGGGCGTCGTGGCCACGGGGTCACGGCAT
Organism: Luminiphilus sp.; assembly: GCA_016778045.1. Taxonomy (GTDB): domain Bacteria; phylum Pseudomonadota; class Gammaproteobacteria; order Pseudomonadales; family Halieaceae; genus Luminiphilus. The sequence goes on from JADHQG010000019.1 coordinate 15,605, forward strand.
CACAAAGTATCAGAACAACGAGAGCACGCATTACAAAAACACCAGCATAAGAGCCCAACAGGATGTGGTTATGAGTCTTGACTTTGACAGTGCGCGTCAGCCCAACCCCCATTTCACGGAGGAGCATCATGCCTGGCGCGAGGCACTTCGCCGATTCATTGATAGTGAAGTGATGCCCTACGCAGATGCCTGGGATGAGGCGGGCGAAATACCTACTGAGCTCTGGCCGAAAGCGGCAGCCGTTGGCTTGTTGGGCCTCGGTTATCCGGAGCAGTTTGGCGGCACGCCCGCTGATAGTTGGTATTCGTGGATTGTCAATGAAGAACTGTCCCGAGTCGGCGCCGGCGGCATTAGCGCCTCACTGATGGTGCACGGCATCGGTTTGCCACCGGTATTGAACTGGGGGCCTGACTGGATGCAGGCGGAGGTCGCACCACCCGTGCTCAGGGGCGAGAAATGGATTTCGCTGGGCATTACTGAGCCGGGCGGGGGCTCAGACGTGGCGAATCTAGCCACGACCGCGGTCCGCGATGGTGATTATTTCGTTGTCAGCGGTAGCAAGACCTACATTACCGGCGGTATGCGCGCCAACTGGGTATCAACGGCGGTGCGAACGGGCGGCGACGGTGCGGGCGGAGTGTCGATGTTGTTGATCCCGACCGATGCCGCAGGCTTTTCGCGGACGTCGCTTGATCGCAAGATGGGATGGTGGGCCTCCGATACCGCCACCCTGTATTTCGACGAGGTCCGCGTACCCGTTGCCAACCTGATCGGTGCCGAAAACGAGGGTTTCAAGGTCATCATGACCAACTTCAATAGCGAGCGTATGGGTATGGCCGCGGCAATGGAGGCCTACGCACGGGTTTGCCTCGAAGAAGCGGTCGCCTGGGCCACCGAACGCAAGACGTTTGGTAAGCGTCTCGCTGATCATCAGGTTATCCGCCACAAAATCGCGCAGATGAAGCAGCAGCTCAATGCGACTCAAGCCTACATCCGCTTTTGCTACGAATCGATTGAGGCCGGCACACCGAATCCGGGCGATATCGCTTTATTGAAGGTGCAGGCCAGTGAGGTGATGGAGTTCTGTGCGCGGGAAGCCATGCAGATACTGGGTGGCCTCGGCTATATGCGAGGCAACCGCGTCGAGCGCATTTATCGAGAGGTTCGGGTGAATGCCATCGGTGGCGGTTCCGAGGAGATCATGCGCGATCTGGCCACACGTCAGTACGGCCTCTGATCCACCGGTTCTCTGAGATACGGTCCTTGCCATGGCCATGCTCCGGCACGCCCGAGTGTGAAGCGGGATGCGAAGTGAAGCGGTAATCGGCTCGCTTCATGGTCATTCTATGATTACGAACATTCCCCCATTGGAAAGGGCGATGGCCCGCAGACCTCACCTGAATTCGGCTGACTTCGGCTGACAATGGTGCCTGCGATGTGACACCATGCGCCGCAGCTTTGGGTAATCAAACGCCGTAATCTCAGGAGAAAAAGATGAGCGATAACAAAGCGGCGCTGAACGCGTTTCGAAATGACGTGTCCGCGTGGATGGCAGAGAACGTGCCAACGGACCCCGGGTTTTTACTGCCACTGACCTTTCTGGAAGTGGGCACCGAGCAGCAGCTGGATTTTCTGCGCGAGTGGCAACACAAGCTCTGGAGTGCGGGCTATCTCGGTATGCACTGGCCTAGCGAATATGGTGGGCAGGGCGCAGACCCGGCCTATCAGTACATCGTCGACAAAGCGCTGGCGAAGCATAACGCGCCGATCATCTTTAACACCATCGGCCTGAATTGGGTGGGTCCGCTGTTGCTCGATATGGGCACTGACGAAGAAAAAGCCAAATACATCAAAAACATCCTCTCGGGTGAAGAGATATGGTGCCAGGGTTTTTCCGAGCCTGACCATGGCTCTGATTTGGGTGCGGTTCAGACCCGTGCTGTGCGCGACGGCGATGACTACGTCGTCAACGGCTCCAAAATCTGGACCACGCTTGGAAATTACGCGGATCACATGATTCTGCTGGCGCGCACTAACCCCAACACCGAGCGCAAATATGATGGCCTGTCTTTCTTTCTCTCGCCGATGAAAATTGATGGCGTCGAGGCGCATCCGATCCGCAAAGTCACAGGGGAATATGGTTTTAACCAGACGTTTTTCACTGACGCCCGAATACCCGCGAGTTGTCTCATGGGTGAAGAGGGTGGTGGTTGGATGGTTGCTATGAAAACGCTCGAGTACGAGCGCGGTGTCACGGCAGGTCAGGCCAGCGGCTACTGGGGCGTCACGATTCAGGTAGATGACATGATCGAAGCGCTCTCCAAGCTCGAGCACGACGGTGAGCCACTGCTCTCTGACCCGGTCGTTCGTGACGACCTGGTCGGCTTCATCATGGAGGCCAAGGCGCTGTCATTGACCGGTCGACGGTCGGGTATTCCCGCCCTGACCTCGGATTATCCGATGGGCCTTGCGCTGTCGGTGAAATACCGGGGGACGGAATATGAGCGCCGTATGAAGCAATACACCGCCAGCAAGCAGGGGGCGCAAAGTGCTCTGTACGTTGGTGATGCTGACGCGGTCAGCGGCGGATTCTGGCAGCGCGCCTACTTCAGTAATTTTGGCGCGACCATCGGCGGCGGCACCACGCAGGTGCAGGCCAATATTGTGGCCGAGCATGTGCTCGGCCTGCCGAAGTAAGGGGGTCGGGATGTCAGTCTTAGGAAATGTATCGATCAGCCTGACCGAGGAGCAGGGCATGCTGCTCGACGTGGCCAGAGGTTTTGTCCGAGACCAGGCGCCGATCGAGGCGGTGAGGGCTCAGTTGGAGACCGATACCGGTTTCGACGCGGGTACCTGGCAGTCGATGGTGGAAATGGGCTGGGCCGGCATTGCCTTGCCTGACACCGTGGGTGGTGCTGGCATGGGCGTGGGCTCGGCAGTGCCGGTATTCGAAGCGCTCGGTGGGGGACTGCTGGGGACACCGCTACTCAGTTCCACGTTGGCGGGCCAATTGATTTGGCGTGCTGCGGGTGAATCAGCAGCGGGTTGGCTGGGACGCCTCTGCTCCGGCTCGGTCGGCACGATTGCGTATTTGGACGGAGGCGACTGGGGCGCGAGCAACATGGGTGTCGCCCTCGGCGCCGATGGTGCGCTGGCTGGCGCGAAAAGTTATGTCGCCGACGCCAGTGTGGCGGATGTCTTCGTGGTGGTGGCCAGCGAGGGGGGTGCACCTGTGTTGGCCGTGGTGGAGCGCAGTAGCGTCGCAGACAGTGCGATTTCAGAAAATGTGCTGATCGACCTGACCAAGCGTGCGGCCAATGTCGACTTCTCGGGCGTGACGCCCGCCGAGGTGATCCGCGGTGACGCGGTGTCGGTGGCAATCAGGGATACGCTGCTCCTGGGTGCTTTGCTGACTGCGGCTGAAACTACGGGCGCGGCCAACAAATGCCTTGCCAGCATTACCGAGTACCTCAAGACACGGAGGCAGTTTGGCAAATTGATCGGCTCCTATCAGGCGCTTAAGCATCCCACCGTGGATATTTATGTGGGTATGGAAAATGCGCGGTCCTTTGTCTACCACGGGGCGACGATAGTGGGGGATGAGGCGCTGGATCAGGACGCCGAGATTGCCTGTCGCATGGCCAAAGTCGCTGCCGACGAGGTGATGGTGTTCGCTGGCGATCGCTCGGTGCAGTTCCATGGGGGCTTTGGCTTTACCTGGGAGTGTGACTCCACGCTGTTTATTCGCCGTGCCCAATGGGCGCAGCAAATGTATGGCGGAGCGATTCATCACCGTAAGCGCTTGGCGTCACTGCTGCTGGATAGTTGACTGGGGATAGTTGAGCGATTTGTGGGTGTCGTTCTAACCTGGACCACCCAACAACGATTGTGGCCCCTCTGCCTGTGGGGCCTTCACTCCATCGAGCGCTCTTACTTGCCGGTCGCCCTGACTGGGCGGCATCATGACACCCCATTTGTGCCCGGCGCCATGGTAAGTGATCAGCCGGCCGGTAGGTGTTGCGTCAGGAAGCGCGCCATATTGCCGCCCATCACGGCTTTGACCTCGTCCTCGCTGAATCCCGCATCCAGCAGCGCTTGCGTCAGGTGGGGAAGTTGCGAGGCATCGATAGGGGTGGTCACTGAACCATCCCAGTCAGAGCCCAAGGCGATATGCTCGAGCCCAAAACGGTCAACGCCGTAGCGGATGGCGCTGGCAATGGCGTCGACACCCTCGCCGCAGGTCACATCGGCCCAAAACCCGACACCGATCAGACCGCCTGCCTCGGTAATCATCGACATGCTGTCATCACTGATATTGCGCGGGCTCGGGCAATGCCCGTTGAAACCAGTGTGGCTCACGATTAACGCCGCACCCTCGGTAACGCGGAGGGTGTCGTGTACCGTCGCTTCGCTACTGTGGGCCACATCGATCATGATGCCGGTCTCATGCATGGTGCGCACTGCGGCCTCGCCAAAAGACGTCAGCCCCGCTTGCGATTCACCATGTAAAGATCCCCCCAGGCGGTTATCGAAAAAGTGTTGCAGTCCCATCATACGGAAACCCGCCGAATAGAGGCGGCCGATGTTGTCCAACTCGCCATCCAGCGCGTGAGAACCTTCGGTGCCCAGTAGCGCACCCACGACCTGCTCGCCGCCGGCACGAGACGCCAACACCGCCTCCAGATCTTTGCGAGAGCGAATCACAGTGAGCTGCGGGCTGTTACGAGCTGCTTCGTGAACGCGATCGGCCTGCAGTGCCGCTCGGGCGAAGAGGCTGCTGTGGGCGGCGCTTGGCCAGCGCTGCGCGATTGCCAGCAAGGTGATGTTGTCGGCTGCGTCCGTCGCATTCTGTTCATAGTTCTGGCCGCGAGGAGACTTGGTCACGGTCGTGAACATCTGTAGCGTCGCACCGCCCTCGAGCAAACGGGGGAGGTCGACCTGCCCCCATGCATTGCGCGCGAGCAGGTCTTTCCCCCACAGCGTCGAATCGGCGTGTAAATCGCCAACGATCAGTTGCCGGTGGAGGGCCAGTGCCTCAGCCGTTGGGGCTCGCCCGGGGTCGCCGGCCACCTGATTAGAGGCGCGATCAATCCATTGCGGGCCCAGAGCAAAGAAAGCGGCAACCAGCACCGCAGAAAGCAGAGCCAGCACGGTGAGCGATCGTTTGAGCCACGTCATCTGGGAATTCCTCAGGCGTTTTGCCACAGATAGTGTCCGCAGTCTGTCCGCTTTGAGACGACCCGGCAACCGGTCTACGGCATGGGATAAAACGTAAAAGACGACATGGAAAAAGACGTCGCCATTTTGGTGCTGGGAGACCAGCTGAGCTGGCCTCACCCGGCCTTCTCCGGAGTAGAGCCCGAGCAAGCGGTGGTGATTTTGGCCGAGGTGCGCGAAGAGGCCACCTATGTGCGCCATAACCGACACAAAATGGTGTTGTTGTTTAGCGCGATGCGCCATTTTGCCGCGCACCTTCGCGAGCGTGGCTATCACGTAGAGTATGTTTCAATCGATCAGTCAATGCCGTCGCTGCTGGCTGCCTGCCAGCAAGTCCAGAAAAACAGGCCATTTGCTCGGCTCAGAGTCTGTGAGCCGGGTGAATTTCGACTGCGTGAACAGATGGAAAACTGGTCGGCCACGCTGAACGTCCCGGTCGATCTGATCGACGACACACGTTTTCTCGCCTCGCGGCAAGACTTCTCTGATTGGGCCGCCGGGCGCAAGCAGCTGCGCATGGAGTACTTCTACCGCGATATGCGCAAGCGCTATCGATTGCTGATGGATGGCGATCAACCCGAGGGCGGCAAGTGGAATTACGATGCGGAAAATCGCTCGGGTTGGCGAGGGCAGTGCGCTATTCCCGCACGTCCCAATCCCGACATTGACGAGGTCACCCAACAGGTGATCGATACCGTCACAGCGTTGTTTCCCGATAACCCTGGAGACCTGTCTACCTTTCGCTGGGCGGTGACAGGCGAGACGGCAGAAGCGGAGCTAGAGTGGTTTTGTGAAAACGCCTTGCCCGCCTTTGGCACCTATCAAGATGGCTTGGCTGAGGCGTCTCCTTGGCTGTTTCACGGCTTGATTTCCATGTATTTGAACTGTGGATTGCTTGATCCTCTGGGTGTCTGCGAGAAAGTCGAAGCCGCCTATCGACGTGGACATTGCTCGCTGGCTGCGGCAGAGGGCTTTATTAGGCAAGTGCTCGGTTGGCGAGAGTACGTAAGAGGCCTTTACTGGCACCACATGCCTGATTACCGGGAGTACAACGCCTTGTCAGCGGTACGGCCGCTACCCGAATGGTTTTGGACGGGAGACACCGGTATGCGCTGTCTTTCAAAAGCACTCAAGCAGTCGCTTGATCTGGGCTACGCGCATCACATTCAGCGACTGATGGTCATTGGCAACTTTGCGCTCATTGCGGGCCTCGACGTCCCAGCCGTCTGTGCTTGGTATCTCGGCGTCTATGTCGATGCCTACGAGTGGGTGGAACTACCCAACACGCTGGGCATGGCGCTGTTCGCCGACGGCGGCATTATGGCGTCCAAGCCGTATGCGGCGAGCGGCAAATATATCCAGAAGCAGGGTGACCACTGCAAGCACTGTCAGTACGACCCCAAAAAAGTCACGGGTGAGGGCGCCTGCCCCTACAACAGCCTGTATTGGCACTTTATTGACCGCCACAACGAGCTTCTGAGTCAAAATCCCCGCATGGGTTTGATATTGGGCGGCTGGCGCAAACGGGCCGATGACGACCGCGCTGCGGTGCTCAAGTGGGCGGACCAAACCCTAGGGCAGCTCGAAGCGCTCTAGTGTTGATCGCGTGTTGTGGCTGAGGGCTGCCTTTTCCACCGCTGCCCGCTGCAGCGTTTTGAGCAGTAGACAATCTCTTCCCACTGATGCTTCCAGCGCGCACGCCAGCTGAATGGACGGTCGCAGACAGGGCAGATCTTGCTGGGCAAATCAGATTTTTTCCGATGGGCCATCAGGAGGGTTCCGAGATAGGCCAGTCAGCGCCATCGACGACGTGCTCTGGCTGGCGGGGCCGAAACCCGCCCCACTTGGTGGTGAACAGGCCATCCGGGTCGTACTGCGCGGCCTGTTTTTCTAGGTTGAAATGCCGCCCGCCCCGGGGGTCTGATCCCACGCCGGCAAGGTACTGCCAGTTACCGTAGTTACTGCCCACGTCGTAGTCGATGAGTTGTTGTTCAAAAAAGGCGGCGCCATAGCGCCAATCGAGGCCGAGCTCGTTAATCAAACATGATGCGGCAATTTGGCGGCCGCGATTACTCATCCAGCCTGTCGCCAGCAACTGTCGCATCAGCGCGTTGACCAACGGGTAGTCGGTATCGCCTGCGCACCACCTGGCGAATTGACGCGGCTCAAACGTCGTCAGTAAGCGGCGGCCTTGGCGGCCCGTTTGCTTGAACAGACTTTTGCCGTCGACAACGGCGCGCCAGTGGAAGAACTCGCGCCACAGGAGTTCAAAGTAGAGCCAGTAGGTCGACTCATTGGCGACGTGCTCGCGCTCGTAACGAAAAATCTGATGCGCCACGGTGCGCACTGACAGTGCACCATTCGCCAGCCAAGGGGACAAAGTGCTGGAGCCCGCCAAGCCATCGAGATCGTTGCGGGTTTGTTTGTAATCGGCAATTGCATGTGTCTGAAACAAAAATTGATCGAGGCGCCGCAGGCCCGCCGCGCTGCCGCCGGGTAATGGCAAACCAGGGTGGGGCGATGCGGCGGCTCGGGGAATCGCGTCAAATTGCGCAGACGGTGGGGGAGGAAACGCCGCCGGTTTCGCCAGCGGACCCGGTATCGTCAGCTTCTCTACTTTGCGACGAAATGGTGAAAAATTGTGCGGTAGATCTTCGAGGCTAAATGGCAACTGCTCACTGTCGAATAGAGCCGGGCCCCGAAAGATCTTTAATAACCTTGGCAGCTTTTCCTCGAGAAAACGGATGGCTTTCTTTTCGTACCAGCCGGGCGTGTCACTGGTAGAGATTCGGTCAATACCAAATCGATGAACCAAATTGGGCAGCACGAGTTCGGGAGAGCCCTCGAGCACCATCAAGTCCTGACCCATCGCTTGTAGATCGACCTTGAGCGTCTGCAGGGATTCGCGGAGAAAACGATCCCGTTGCGGGCCAAGGCCCGTCAAGTTGCACCAAGGCCTCGGTTTTGGCAGGAGATAGACGCAGAGCAGGCTGTCGGCAACCGTTGCGCTGGCGAGCGCGGGGTTATCTGCGAGCCGCAGGTCATTCTGAAACCAATGCAGTTGACGCATGTCAGATCACGTGCAGGGTAATGTTCTGGTGTACGCTGGGTCCGAAACCGTGGATTGGCCGTGACCCGTTACTGCCCAGCTTCTGCGATGAACGCCGATATGCCGATGACGCTCTTGCCATGATCGAAGCCAGCCCATGCCTTGATGAACTGATCCAGGACACAGCGGATCAATTCGAGCGCCAGTTTGGAGAGTCGGCTCGCTGGTTCGGTGCCGCTCCCGGACGCATTAATCTGATCGGTGAGCACACCGACTACAACGCCGGTTGGGTCCTGCCCATGGCAATCGACCGTTACACGGTTGTTGCGGCGGCCTCTGGGCAGACGCCAGGGCAGTTAACCGTTAACAGCCAGGCGTTTAGAACACAGGCCTCTTTGAAGCTTGATCAGCTCGACCGGCCGCATGCTGTGCCTTGGTTGCGTTACGTGCAGGGTGTGGTGGCGCAGTACCAGCGTCGTGGTATCCAGTGTCCCGAGCTGGATATTCAGGTGATCTCCAGCGTCCCAGCGGGAGGCGGATTATCGAGCAGCGCAGCGCTGGAGCTGGCGATGGCCCATTTGATTGAGGCGGTCACCGGTAAGCCTTTGTCCTCGGATGAGCGGACTGCAGCGTGCGTGACGGCGGAGCGTGAGACTGCCGGCGTCCCCTGCGGTGTCATGGATCAAACCGTGGTTGAGCATGCCAAGGCGGGACATGCTTTATTGCTTGATTGTCTTCACAACGAGGTCACCCAGATTCCCTTTACGGAGGCGGGAACGGCGCTACTGGCCGTGCACTCGGGCGTGGCACACGCGCTGGCCGACGGCGAGTACGCCAAGCGCCGCGAGGAATGTGACCGGGTTGCAGCTGAGTTGGGCATGCAGACGCTCCGTGATTTGACCGAGCTCGACCTGCAGCGACTGACCGAAGACGATGTGCTTTATCGTCGGGCTCGACATGTCGTCAGTGAAAATAAACGTGTTCATCAAAGCGTTGCCGCTTTGCGCGCCGCTAATTGGTCGCAACTGGGCGCTCTGATGCAGGAGAGCCATGCGTCGTTGCGTGATGACTACGCCGTGTCCTGCGCTGAGCTCGACTTGCTGGTAGATCTCGCGCTGTCGGAGCAGGGTGTTTACGGCGCTCGCATGACGGGCGGCGGTTTCGGCGGGTGTATCATTGCGCTGGTCGACCAGAGCCGCGCTAACGCCGTGGCTCACAGCCTCTGTGAGCACTACGCTGCATCGACTTCGCGGCAGCCAGCTTGTTATCGGGTACGACCTGTCGCGGGCGCCCGGGAGATCTCAGTCCTGCCATGAATCTTGAAACACATGCCACTGAGGGGCCGCATCGCCGTCGCAACGCGCTGAACGGCGATTGGGTGACTGTATCCCCGCAGCGCGCCGCGCGACCCTGGCAAGGTGAGGAACATCCGGATGTCGCGCCGGATGCCAGCGCCTATAACCCGAATTGCTATTTATGCCCGGGCAATGTTCGTGTCAATGGAGAGGCCAATCGCGCTTATGCCTCGCCATGGGCGTTTGATAACGACTTTCCTGCGATGTCGGTGTCACAGTCTAGCGGGCGAGATGAGGCCGAGCCGTCGGGCCCGGGCGCTGCTGATCTGTTTGTCTCTGAGCCCGCATCGGGTCGCTGCAGGGTGTTGTGCTACAGCCCCGACCACCACAAAACGCTCTCAGTGATGACCTCAGCCGAACTTGAAGCCGTGGTTGCGCTCTGGTGTGAGGAGGTCCGTGCGCTTCGCCAAACGCATCACTGGGTGCAGGTGTTTGAAAATCGCGGTGAGATGATGGGCTGCTCCAATCCTCACCCCCACGGTCAGATTTGGGCTGTGGATTATCTCCCCAGCGAAGCGCGCAAAGAGGACGCACATCAAAAAGCGTGGCAGGAAAAACATCGATCGGTCCTGCTACAGGACTATCTGGCGGCGGAGGAGGCTCAGGGTGAGCGATTGGTCCTGCGCAACGCCCATTGGTTAGTGCTGGTGCCCTACTGGGCCGTCTGGCCCTTTGAGACGCTGTTGCTGCCGCGCCGGCATATCGATCATCTGGACGGTCTGAATGCGACAGAGTGCCTCGCCTTAGCTGACACCTTGCAAGGCTTATTAAGGGCCTATGATCGACTGTTCGACACCCCCTGCCCCTACACCATGGGGTGGCACGGCGCGCCTGGCGCGACGGCTTCCGCGCATTGGCAATTGCACGCCCATTTTTATCCACCGCTATTGCGGTCGGCCTCGGTACGCAAGCATATGGTGGGTTACGAGATGCTCAGCGAGCAGCAACGCGATGTGACCCCAGAAGCGGCTGCGGAGCGGCTTCGGCAGGCACTGGCAGTCAGTGGAGCCGAGCAGCGCATATGACGGCCTCATGCAGCGTGGGCAGGCTGGTGGGAGCGCCGCAATGAAGGTCTTAGTGACCGGCGGTGCCGGGTATATCGGTAGCGTGATGTGCGAGGTTTTATTGCAGCACGGCCACGAGGTGGTGGTCTTCGATAACCTCTCTCAAGGTCACCGCGCAGCGGTGCCCAAAGAGGCGATCTGGGTTGAGGGCGATCTCGCGTCGGCTGAAACAATCCGCAGCACTATCGAGGCGCATCGCCCCGCGGCGGTGATGCACTTTGCCGCGCGCTCGCTGGTGGGTGAGTCGATGGCGTCGCCGCTACTCTATCTGCGGGATAACGTGGTCAACGGACTCAACTTGATTGACGCCTGTGTGGCAGGCGGCGTGGAGCGCTTCATTCTCTCCTCCACCGCCAACCTGTTTGGCATGCCCGGGGATCAATTGATTGCAGAGGACAGCCCTGTCGCGCCAGGAAGCCCTTACGGTGAATCAAAATGGGCACTGGAGCGCGCGCTACATTGGATATCCCAAACACACGACCTCCGCTATGCCAGTTTGCGCTACTTCAATGCCGCCGGTGCCACCGAGAGGCGTGGCGAGGATCATCATCCCGAGACTCACCTGATACCGCTGGTCTTGCAGGTTGCAGCAGGCAGGCGGGACAGCATCACCATTTTTGGTGACGATTACGCTACGCCTGATGGCACCTGTATTCGCGATTACATCCATGTTCTTGATCTTGCCGATGCTCACCTGCTGGCCTTGCAGGGTCTTGAGCGCGGTAACTGTGTCTATAACCTGGGCAACGGGCAGGGGTATAGCGTACGCCAAGTCATCGAGACAGCCCGGGCGGTGACTGGCGCAGACATCCCCGCGCAAATCGGACTCAGGCGAAGCGGCGATCCTGCTCGATTAGTGGCCTCCAGTGATCGGATTCGAAAGGAGTTGGGCTGGGCGCCGCAATTTGCAAGGTTGGAAGAGATTGTTGCCAGTGCTTGGCGTTGGCATCAGCGCCACCCAGAGGGCTACGCCGACTAAAGGATGGGTCTTTGCGAGTGTTATGAGCGAGACGGGGTAGGGCGCCGGGTCTGCTTTTACGGTAGTCTGCGGGCCTCACAGCGCGGGGCGCTGCAACGAGATGTGCGCGACCTGCCCACCTATAAACTACGCCAGCGAGGTAACCCGTGGCCGCGATCGACAGTTTATTCAACTCTTTTTCCCTTAAGTCATTACAAATGGATAATCGGGTTGTAATGGCGCCCATGACGCGCAATCACTCGCCCGACAACATCCCCAGTGATGTGTCGGCAGAGTACTACCGGCGGCGTGCATCGGGTGGGGTGGGACTCATTGTGACTGAGGGGACTTGCCCCAATCACATTGCGGCCAACGGTTATCCGGATGTGCCTTATTTTTATGGTGAGGAGCGGTTGGCCGGCTGGAAGAAAGTGGTCGATGCGGTGCATGCCGAGGGCGGCAAAATCGCGCCTCAGCTTTGGCACTGCGGCGGTATGCGTAAGCGCGGCATCATGCCGGAAGGAGACGTTGACGGCTATACCCCCTCCGGAATGAATGTGCCGGGCAAAGTAACCCGTCATGTCATGACCCAACAGGACATTGACGATGTTGTGCGGGCTTTTGCGGAGGGCGCTAGGGATGCCCAGCGCCTTGGCTTTGATGCGGTCGAAATTCACGGCGCGCATGGCTATTTAATCGACCAGTTTTTCTGGGAAGGCACCAACCAACGCGACGATGGCTACGGCGGCTCAATGGCGGCCAGAGGCCGCTTTGCAGTCGAGGTTATCGAAGCCTGCCGATCTGAAGTCGGCGCGGACTTCCCCATTATTTTGCGCTGGTCGCAGTGGAAGCAGCAGGATTTCACTGCCCGTCTCGCGTCAACGCCGCAGTTGCTGGAAGCATTTTTGCGGCCGCTTATCGACGCGGGTGTCGATGCCTTCCACTGCAGTCAGCGCCGCTTCTGGGAAGCAGAATTTGAGGGTTCAGATATGAATCTCGCCGGTTGGGTCAAGAAGCTCACGGGCATGCCAACCATCACGGTGGGGAGCGTCAGCCTGGATCAGGACTTTGTCTCACAGCCCGCCGAGGGAGATGGTGCAACCAGTGAGCCGGCATCCATTGATCGACTCCTCGAGATGATGGACCGCGGCGACTTTGATTTGGTGGCGGTGGGAAGAGCCCTTATTGCGAATCCAGATTGGCCCAAGGTAGTCCGTTCTGGGGATACAACGGGTCTTCAGGCTTACAATAAGGAGCTTCTCGCGACGTTAGCCTGAGACTTCACAGCATTTGCTATCGTC
>JADHQG010000020.1 GCA_016778045.1 Luminiphilus sp.
CAAATCTTAGTCTCTGAGTTACTACGAGTTTCAGTAGTCACACGTTTGTGCAACGTTTTGTGTAACTGTATGAAAAAAGACTAAGGAAATCAACGATTGATTTCTGCGTGTGAAAGTAATGTGTAAGTAATAAATCGTTATAAATCAATTACTTAAACGATAAAAACTACTCCCACTCAATCGTGGCGGGCGGCTTGCCGGAAATATCGTAAGTGACGCGGGAAATACCCGAGATCTCGTTGATGATGCGGTTCGAGACGGTCTCCATCAGTTCATAGGGTAAGTGGGCCCAGCGAGCCGTCATGAAATCGATCGTCTGCACCGCGCGGATGGCAATCACCCACTCGTAACGGCGGCCATCCCCCACGACCCCAACAGACTTCACCGGCAGGAACACCGCGAAGGCTTGGCTGGTTTGGTCATACCACCCAGAATTACGCAGCTCCTCAATGAAAATCGCATCAGCGCGCCTGAGTAGGTCAGCGTATTCTTTTTTCACCTCACCGAGAATCCGCACGCCAAGACCTGGCCCCGGGAAGGGGTGGCGGAACACCATGTCACGCGGCAGGCCCAATTCCAGGCCAATGCGACGCACCTCGTCTTTAAACAGCTCTCTCAGCGGCTCGACCAGCTCTAACGCCATGTCCTCGGGCAAGCCCCCGACGTTGTGATGGGATTTAATCACGTGGGCCTTGCCAGTTTTGGCGCCGGCTGACTCAATCACGTCGGGGTAGATCGTGCCCTGCGCCAGCCACTTCACCCCCTCGATTTTTGCCGCCTCCTCATCGAAGACGTCGATAAAGGTGTTACCAATGATTTTGCGTTTGGCTTCCGGATCGTTCGCTCCAACGAGCTTGGAGAGAAAACGCTCTTCAGCATCGGCACGAATCACTTTCACACCCATGTTCCGTGCGAACATCTCCATGACCTGATCGCCCTCATTGAGGCGCAGCAGGCCGTTATCGACAAAGACACAGGTCAACTGATCGCCGATCGCCCGATGCAGCAGCGCCGCGACAACTGAAGAATCCACGCCGCCTGATAGCCCCAGCAGCACCTTGTCATCGCCCACCTGCTCGCGCACCCGCCCGATGGCGTCCTCAACAATATTGGCGGGCGTCCATAAGGCCTCGCAGCCACAGACCGACAGCACAAAGTGGCGGAAAATCTCCTCACCCTTCAGGGTGTGGGTGACCTCAGGATGAAACTGAATGCCAAACCACGGCTTGTCGCAATGCGCCATACCGGCGATCGGGCAGCTGTCGGTCTCGGCAATCAGCTCGAAGTCTGGCGGGAGCTGCGATACCTTGTCACCGTGGCTCATCCAGACATCTAACAGTTGCTGTCCGCCCTCATCAGTACCGTCGGACAGTTCAGCAAAAAGGCCCCCGCCAGCCGTTCGCCGTATCTGTGCATAGCCGAACTCTGAGGTATCCGAGCCCTCTACGGCCCCACCCAACTGCGCGGCCATGGTCTGCATGCCGTAACAAATTCCAAGAATCGGCACATCAAGATTGAAAACCACTTCGGGGGCTCGCGGAGAATTGGCCGCTGTCACGGACTCCGGACCACCGGACAGGATGATACCGCTGGGCCCAAACGACTCGATCTCGTCATCAGCGGAATCCCAGGGGATGATCTCGCAGTAGACGCCAACCTCGCGAATGCGGCGGGCGATCAGCTGAGTGTATTGGGATCCAAAGTCGAGTATCAGCAGACGATGACGATGAATATCCTGTGTCACGCTCTAGACTCCGCGCATCGTGCTGAATGCCTTTACTGAATGAAGGTGTTACCGAACAGGGTAATTCGGCGCTTCCTTGGTAATCGATACATCGTGTACGTGGGACTCCGACATGCCCGCAGACGTCACGCGCACAAACTGCGGTTCGGTGCGCATCGCGTCCATCGTCGCGCAGCCCGCATAGCCCATCGCTGAGCGCACTCCACCCATCAGTTGGTGAATGATAGCGGACACCGGCCCTTTGTAAGGCACTCTGCCCTCAATGCCCTCTGGTACCAGCTTTTCAGCCCCAACGCTCGAATCCTGAAAGTAGCGATCTGATGAGCCCTGGTTCTGGGCCATGGCACCAATAGAGCCCATGCCCCGGTATGACTTGTAGGTGCGTCCCTGATACAGCTCCACTTCACCCGGCGCTTCCTCGGTGCCCGCAAACATACTGCCCATCATCACGGCGTCGGCTCCCGCTGCCAACGCCTTGGCCAGATCGCCGGAGAAGCGAATGCCACCGTCTGCAATGACCGGCACGCCCGAATCGGCTAGTGCCTCTGACACGGTCGCGATAGCGGAAATCTGCGGCACTCCCACACCCGTCACGATACGGGTTGTGCAGATCGAGCCGGGGCCAATGCCCACTTTCACGGCATCGGCTCCCGCGTCGCGGAGCGCCACGGCGGCCTCAGCGGTGGCGATGTTGCCGCCGATCACATCGACCTCGGGATACGCGGCCTTGATCATACTCACCCGATCAAGCACATTTTTGGAATGGCCGTGCGCGGTATCCACCACCAGCACATCAACCCCCGCTCGAATCAGCGCCTCCACGCGTTCGTCGGTGTCGGGGCTGGTGCCAACCGATGCGCCAACACGAAGCTGGCCAAAACCATCCTTGCAGGCGTGGGGGAAAGACTCTGCTTTATCGAAGTCTTTGACGGTAATGAGGCCTTTCAAACCAAAGTCGTCGTCCACGACGAGAATTTTTTCGATGCGGTGTTCATGTAGCAGGCTCTGCACCTCCTCAAGCGGCGCACCCTCTTTGACCGTGACCAGTTTTTTCTTTTTGGTCATGATCGCGGATACCGGCTGTTCTGTATCGGTCTCGAAGCGGATATCGCGACGCGTCACAATGCCAACGAGATTCCCCGACTCCATCACCGGCACACCGGAAATGCCGTTAGCGCGGGTCAACTCGATTAGCTGAGCAATGCTCGCGGTGCTCTCGATGGTGATGGGATCTTTGACCACGCCACTTTCGAACTTCTTGACCCGGCGGACCTCTTCGGCCTGCTCCTGAATAGTCATATTCTTGTGGATGATGCCGATGCCGCCTTCCTGAGCCAACGCAATGGCCAGGCGCGCCTCGGTGACGGTGTCCATCGCAGCGGATACCAGCGGAATATTGAGCGGAATGTTGCGTGTCAGGCGCGTAACCAGCGAGACCTCCTTGGCGGTGACCTCGGAATAGCCGGGCAGGAGGAGCACATCGTCGAAAGTGAGCCCTTCGTGTGCAATTCGGAGCATGTTGGCCTCGTCTTGCCCGATAGACAGCTACCTGCCGTATCGGGTCTCTCCAAACGCGCTAGTATACAGATGGGCCCGTGAGCCGACAATCGTGGGCCGTGGGGCTAACCACTGTGGAGTCTTTTGAGCAGTCATGCACACCGACGGTTATCAGCGCCCGGCGCTCTCGGTCAGCGAGTTAAATCGGGAGGCCAAAAACTTGCTAGAGGGCCATTTCGACTGGGTCACCG
This sequence comes from Luminiphilus sp., assembly GCA_016778045.1. Taxonomy (GTDB): domain Bacteria; phylum Pseudomonadota; class Gammaproteobacteria; order Pseudomonadales; family Halieaceae; genus Luminiphilus. The sequence goes on from JADHQG010000020.1 coordinate 3,493, forward strand.
TAGAGGGTGAAATCGGCAATTTCACGGCGGCCAGTTCGGGCCACTGGTATTTCTCGCTAAAAGATGCCGACGCACAGGTGCGTTGCGCTATGTTCAGGCGCGCTAACGGGCGAGTGAAGAGTCGCCCCGCGCAGGGTGACTCGGTACGTATCCGGGCCAAAGTGTCGCTCTATGAAGGCCGCGGCGAATTTCAATTGATCTGTGAGCACCTCGAACCTGCAGGCGCGGGCGCCCTGCAGCTGGCCTTTGATCAACTGAAGAAACGTCTTTCTGAAGAGGGCTTATTCGCACAAGAAGCGAAAAGAGCGATTCCCCAGGATGCGGCCCATGTGGGCGTTATCACGTCACCCACGGGGGCTGTGCTGCAAGATATTCTGACAGTGCTGGCACGACGAAGCCCGCAGACACGGGTTTATGTGTTCCCAGTGCCAGTTCAAGGGGATGGCGCGGCCGAGCTGATTGCCGCAGCGATTGGTCAGGCCAACCACATGTCAGAGACGGGCGCACTGCCACTGGATGTCTTGATCGTGGGTCGCGGTGGCGGTTCATTGGAGGATCTCTGGGCGTTTAACGAGGAGATCGTCGCGCGTGCGCTGTTCGCCGCGACGGTGCCTACCGTATCGGCAGTGGGGCATGAAGTGGACTTCAGCATCGCTGATCTGGCGGCAGACAGTCGAGCCGCAACGCCTTCTGCAGCCGCAGAAATGATATCGAATGACCAAAACGAGCTGCTACAGCATCTCGATCTACTGACAGCCTCCATGACGCGAAGTGTGAAGCGCCAACTCGACGATACTCGACAGCATCTGGCTTCTCTTAGCAGACGGGTGCGCCACCCTGGCCACGCGCTGGGTCAGCAACGCACGACGCTCGATCGGCTGTCTGCCGCATTAAGTCGAGGCATCGCCCGCCAATTAGCAGACAGCAAAGCGCAGGTGGCAAGGCTCAGCGCACGCGTTAAGACTCAGCATCCCCGCCAGCAACTGAATCGCCACCAGCTCACGTCGCAACAGTTACAACATCAGCTCCGACAACGTATCGATCGTAGACTGACGGCGACACGGGCCGAGCTCAATCACCAATCAAAACTCCTCGCCTCGCTCGGCCCGGAGCAAACGCTGAGTCGCGGTTACGCCATTGTCACCGACGAACAAGGCAAGGTGGTGAGACAGGCAGAATCCACCGACAAGGGCGATCAGGTGCGGTTGCGTTTGGGATCGGGGGTGCTCTCCGCAGAGATCACAGGGCACCCCACGGAATAATCAATACTTAGCGGGCAAGCGGGTATTGATGACAATGTGACGGCCCTCGAATCGAATGTACTCGCCAATAGTGAGGTCTTTCAGAATTCGAGCCACCATTTCACGGGAAGCGCCAACACGGTCAGCAATGTCCTGTTGCGTCAGCTTTTCCGGAATAAACAATGTGCCGTCACCCCGCTCCTCCGCCAGATCCATCAGCACATTGGCAACCCTGCCATACACATCCTGTAACGCCAGGCTTTTCACATCTGCCGTCAGCTTTCTGACCCGGCCTGCCAAATTGCTAATCAGTTGCTTGGTAATGCCGGGGTGATCTTCCAAGACGCCGGAGAAATCTTCCTTCATCACAATCCGAAACTCGGACTTCTCGACAGTTCGGACTGAGGCAGAGCGGGTGGAATCATCCAATAGCGCCAGCTCACCAAAATAATCACCAGGGCCAAGGGTATTCATAATGAATTCCTTGCCATTCTTATCGCTGCAGTAGACTTTGACCTTGCCGGTCTCGATGACGAATAACGAGTCAGCGGGGTCATTTTCATGGATGACGACGGTATTTTTGGGGAACGCCCGGGTGGTGCTGCTACTCTCAAGCGCCTTCAGCTCGTCGTCAGACAACCCGTGAAATATTTCCACTTGATCCAACATTAATCTTGTGACCCATTGTCTCCCCAAGTTGGTGCGATACTACCCCATGAACTGCGTGACGCCTATACCCGAAGGTGTCATGCCCGCGCGGTACTAGGTTCGCCGGTATACTCGCCGTCAGCGATAAAGAGGGTACGCCTGTGGCGTCACAATCAGAGCAACCAGACCAGTGGGCGAGCCGGATCCTGATCTCCGCTGAGCCTCTGTTGGCTGCGGTCCAACGGCCAACGGTCACAGTCGATGCGCCAATGTCTGGCGACGTTGATGCCCTGAATGACGCCATGCAGCGCATAAAAGCTTTGCTGAAAACACCATCGTCCGATCAAAACCATGACCTACTCAATCTGATTGGTGCTATCAGGGGGTATGCCGAGATGCTCCACGAGGACATGGCCCTGCTGCACCCGGCGTTAAAAGAAACGCTTCCCGCCATACTCTCGGCGGTGGAGAGCACATCGGATCACACCTCCGCAGTCGAGACTCAGGAGACAGCACCGGCGTCAGTGGAGGCACCGGGTGTGATTCTGGCAGTCGATGATATGCCGGAGAATCGAGAGCTGATCAGCCGACTGCTATCTCGAACAGGCCACACGGTTCTCTCGGCAGTGTCCGGCGAGGAAGCGCTGGAACTGCTTGAAACTCGTGGCGTCGACGTCGTGCTGCTGGATTTGATGATGCCGGGTATTGGTGGCGCAGAAGTGTTGAAGCGCATGAAAGAGCACGACAGTTTGCGCGCAACGCCCGTCATTATGATCAGTGGCCGTCAGGACATGGATCAGATCATTGCCTGTATTCAGGCAGGTGCTGATGACTACCTTCTGAAACCGTTTAATCCTGTACTGCTGCAGGCCCGCATCTCGGCGGGCATCGAGCGCAAGCGCTGGCATGACCGGGAGGAGGACTATCGTCATCAGCTCGAGCGTAACGAGCGTTTTATCCGGCGGACTTTCGGTCGTTATTTGTCTGATGACATCGTGGCTCAGTTGCTTGAGGCACCTGAGGGGCTGGAGCTCGGAGGCGACCTCCGCGAGGTCACGATCATGATGTCCGATATCTGTGGTTTTACTACGCTGGCCGAGCACCTCCCGCCGCGCCAAGTCGTGTCGCTGCTAAACCGTTATTTTGAACATATGACGGGTATCATCTTTGACCATCAGGGCACCATCGACGAGTTTCTGGGAGACGCCATTTTGTCAGTGTTTGGCGCACCCAAACGGCAAGTCGACGATCCTGAACGCGCCGTTCGTTGCGCGCTGGCCATGCGCGAAGCAATCGCCACCGTGAATATCGCAAACAAGGCCGAAGGACTACCCGAACTGCAGCACCGCATTGCGCTCAACACGGGCTCTGTGATCGCCGGCAATATTGGCTCCGAGCAAAGGGCGAAATACGGCTGCGTGGGCCATGCGATGAACGTGGCTTCTCGGATTGAGGGGCAGGCTAAGCCTGGTGAGATTTTAATATCTGACGCCACCCGCCAACAGCTTCCACCGGGCCTTTTCAAGTTCGGTGAGCCACGGGCATTGAACGTCAAAGGGATTGAAGATCAGGTCCTCACGCACCCGTTACTGGGATTGGAGGCGGCTGATGAATGAGCGGCTGGTGCTGTTGGTTGAGGATAACGAGGTCAACCGTGACATGTTGGTGCGCAGGCTTGAACGGGCCGGGCATCAGGTGTCGACCGCTGCTGACGGGGATGCCGCCTTGCAGGCAATGCGAGATTTACAACCGGGCGTAGTATTGATGGATATGAATCTCCCGATCAAAGATGGATGGACTGCCTGTGCCGAAGCGCAGGCGGATACGAGCATTGCTGCCATCCCCATCATTGCGCTCACCGCACATGCCATGGAGGAAGATAAGCATCGGGCTTTGGCAGCAGGGTGCCGCGATTACGCCACCAAGCCGGTCGATTTCCCGGATCTGCTGGCGAAGATATCGGCTCATCTCGATGCGAGCCGCTGACGCCGTCAGTCAACTGCGCCCACGGCTCAGCCTGCGAGGCCGGCTATACCTTTTTTCCGGCGCTATTCTCATTCTCTTCGCCATCAATGTCGCCACATCTCTTTGGGGCAGCTTGGCGCGCAACGAAAGCTCACTCGCCTATCAGGAGGCGGCCACGGCGGCACAATTAACGGCCGAACTGGAGCAAAATCTGCAAACCAAGCGTCAGCAGGTGCTAGTGCTGGCAACACTACGAGAGACCACTGACGAACCGTTGGACGATGTGGCCCTTGGGCAGGCACGCGCAGACCTCGAAATTATCGGCGAGCGTCTTCGGCAACTGGGCGGCTATGGTGGCCAAGATCTTGAAGCCTACTACCGACGGCTTCATGACAGTGTCACGGCGCTTCTTCGGGAGTGGCAACTGTTTTATGACCGCTATAACAGCGTCGAGCCGCTTCCCGATGTCGAGTCGGCGTTGTCCTACAGCAACACGCAGCAAAGACTGCAGGAGCTGGATCAACGGCAGAGCTTTGTTGCGTTGCAACGGGCCAATGCCATTGATCGCACGATATCGCTGACTGATCAGATCACGGTAGTCGGATTCATCAGCTCAATCGCAATCACTCTGGCGCTGGTATTTGCCATGATCCGAAGCACCAACGCCTCGTTGACACGGATGAAAAGAGGCGTGGAACGATTTGGTTCCGGTGATCTCACATATCGGATCGACGAGCAACGCGACTCGGGTGAAATCGGCGATCTCGCCCGCACCTTCAACGAAATGTCGACCAAGCTACAAGTTGCGATCGAAGAGATGAATACTGCGCGGGCCGACGCCGACTCGGCGAACGCCGCCAAGAGCATGTTTCTCGCCAATGTCAGTCATGAGCTCCGGACGCCACTCAACGCCATTATTGGTTACTCGGAGATGCTGCAAGACGAGCTGGGTGACGGTACAGATATCGATCGAGAACAGTTCCACCATGATCTGTCCACCATCATTTTCTCGGGCAAGCAGCTGCTGAATCTCATCAATGACATCCTCGATCTTTCGAAGATCGAGACAGGAAAAATGCAGGTGAGCCACGAGATCTTCAGCCCCGCCGGCCTCTTGGTTCAAGTCTGCGATGCGCTGTCACCGCTACTAGCACAAAACAAGAATCGCCTCTCGCTCAACATCGACAAGAACAGCATGAGAGACATCAACAGCGATCGCGGAAAATTGCAGCAAATCGTCACCAACCTGTTCTCGAACGCCTGCAAATTTACAAAAGAGGGCGAAATCACTGTCTCTGCAAGCATGACAGCGCAGTCGCTCATCATTGCCGTTAGCGATACGGGTATCGGTATGACGCGGGCTCAGCAGGATCGTGTATTCGACGCCTTTACGCAGGCCGAAGCCAACACGGGGCTGAAATACGGCGGCACAGGGTTGGGGCTGGCAATCGTGAAAGAATTTTGCGCGATGCTGGGCGGCAGCATTAGCCTCGAGAGCGAACCCGGTAAAGGTTCTATCTTCCGGGTTACGCTTCCGGCTGACCCAGCGTCAGTTCCCGCAAGCGCTTGAGCGCCTCTTCACGCTTTTCGAGATCAGCGGCCAACGCAGCGTTCTGAGCACCCATGGCAGCTAGCTCAGCCTCCAGGCCGTCGATCACCGCAAGCACCAATTCGATCAGTGTGGCGCGCTGACTGACATCGGTTGGTGTCTCAACGTCAGTCCCCTCAACTGCGTAGCGAACTAACACGTCTGTCAGCGCTCTGCCTGCGGCAGCCTCGGCGCGATTGCGGTCTCCGCCGATAGCAGCATGGCGGGACAGCGCGGCGCTGGCTGCCTCAACATCACCCTCAACTGCCGCCACGAGGGCCACAGTGAAATCGTCGACCTGTTCGTCCTCAGGACATCGACACAACTCGATCGATTCGTCATCCGCGCCGGCCGATGCCAGATCCTCCGCATCCGCAGGGGTGCCGTCCTGTGCGGGTTGAACCGCACAGCCGGAGATCAAAATCAATGCGAGAAAAAGAAAAGATGTGCCGAAGCGCAACCCAAGACGCACGGTGCTTACCCCTTTTGGTTTGATGGAGCATAGCATCGGCAAACCAGAGCGTGCCAGTTCTATGACCGATTATTCATGTCGGAGGTGTGGAAAAAGGATCACATCTCGAATAGAGGGCGAATTGGTCAACAGCATCACCAGTCGATCGATACCGATGCCCTCCCCCGCGGTGGGTGGCAGCCCGTACTCCAGCGCGCGGATATAATCGTGATCAAAGTGCATCGCTTCGTCGTCGCCCGCCTCTTTGGCAGCGACCTGTGCCTTGAACCGCTCCGCTTGGTCCTCTGCATCGTTAAGCTCGCTGAATCCGTTGGCCAACTCTCTGCCACCCACAAAAAACTCAAAGCGATCAGTGACAAAGGGGTCCTCATCGCTTCGACGAGCCAGCGGCGATACCTCTGTCGGGTAGGCCGTGATAAAGGTCGGCTCCAACAGTTCTGCCTCGGCAGTCTCTTCGAAGATTTCGATCTGGATCTTGCCTAGCCCCCAACTGGGTTCAACTTTGATATCCAGTCGTGCCGCCACGGCAGCCGCTGACTCGCGGTCTCCGATATCGGCCGCAGTGAGCAGCGGGTTATGTCTCAAGATCGCTTCGACCACAGTGAGCCGATCGAAGGGCCGGTCAAAGTGAAAAGTCCGCTCCCCGTAAATCACATCGGTCGTGCCCAGCACCGACTGGGTGAGCTCGCGCATTAAGGTCTCAGTGAGATCCATTGCATCGCGATAATCTGCATAGGCCCAGTAGAACTCCAGCATCGTGAATTCAGGATTGTGTCGCGTCGACAGCCCCTCGTTACGAAAATTGCGGTTAATCTCAAAGACTTTTTCCAAGCCTCCGACCGTCAGCCGCTTCAGATAAAGCTCGGGGGCCACGCGCAGATACATCTCCATATCCAGCGCATTGTGATGCGTGATAAAGGGTCGGGCCGTCGCGCCGCCCGCGATGGGATGTAACATCGGTGTTTCCACCTCTACAAACTCGCGCTCGGCTAAAAACTGCCTGATAAATTGGATGGTGGCGGCGCGCACTCTGAAAATTTCGCGCACCTCGGGATTCACGATCAAATCTACATAGCGCTGTCGATATCGCGTCTCCTGATCCACCAAACCGTGGTATTTATCAGGCAAGGGGCGAAGCGCCTTGGTCAGTAAACGGCCCTCTTCCATATTGATGTAGAGATCGCCCTTGCCGGATCGATGCAGTGGGCCGGAGGCAGCGACGATATCACCGAGGTCCCAGGTCTTGATGGCCGCGATCGCCTCCTCGCCAAGCTGCTCTCGATTCAAATAGAGCTGAATCGAACCGGAACCGTCTTGAATTAATAAAAAAGCACCGCGGTTGCGGATCAGCCGCCCGGCTACCGAGAACGGCTCATTGGCGGCCTCCAGAGCCGACTTATCATGTTGGGCGAAGTCACGCTGCAGGTTTCCGGCAAGCGCGGTACGGCGAAAATCGTTGGGAAAGGCAGGCCCCTGCTCGCGAAGCACCGCCAGCTTGGCGCGGCGCTCAGCGATCAACTTGTTCTCGTCGTCTGATTGCTGGGGAGTATCCACAGTGTTCTCCGTCAAAGTCGTCTCAAAGACCCTGCTTAAGCGAGGCCTGAATAAAGGGGTCCAGGGCACCATCGAGCACTGACTGGGTGTTCCGCGTTTCAACGCCCGTGCGGAGATCCTTGATGCGCGCGTCATCCAGCACGTAAGACCGGATTTGGCTACCCCAGCCGATGTCAGCCTTGCTGTCTTCCATCGCCTGCTTTTCAGCACTGCGCTTCAACATCTCCATCTCGAACAATTTGGCACGCAGCTGCTTCATCGCATTGTCTCGGTTTTGATGCTGCGATCGCTCCGTTTGACAGCTGGAGACAATACCTGAGGGCTCATGGGTAATGCGGACCGCCGAGTCAGTGGTATTCACGTGCTGCCCACCCGCGCCAGATGAGCGATAGGTATCCACGCGCAAATCGGCGGGATTGATGTCAATCTCGATATTGTCGTCGATCTCTGGCGATACGAAGACCGAGGCAAACGAAGTGTGCCGGCGACCACCGCTGTCAAACGGCGACTTGCGAACCAAACGGTGCACGCCAGTCTCGGTGCGCAGCCAGCCAAACGCATACTCGCCTTCAAATTGAACCGTGGCACTCTTGAGCCCAGCAACCTCGCCCGCAGAGGCCTCTACAAGGGTCGTTTTAAAGCCCTTGTCTTCGCCCCAGCGCAGGTACATCCGCAATAGCATTTCTGCCCAGTCCTGCGCCTCAGTGCCGCCTGATCCCGCCTGTATATCGAGGTACGCGTTATTTTCGTCAGTCTCACCCGAAAACATGCGGCGGAATTCGAGCTTGTCGAGCGCCGCCTCGAGCCCCGCGAGATCCTGCTCTACCGCGTTCGCCGCGTCCTGGTCATTTTCTTCAACCGCAAGATCCAGCAGATCACTGGCGTCATCACAGCCCGCGTCCAATGTCTCGATGGTGCTCACAACCGTCTCCAGTGAGGCGCGCTCGCGCCCTAAAGATTGGGCTTTTTCGGGGTCGTCCCAAACACTGGGTTCAGCGAGCTCGAGCTCGACTTCTTTCAATCGGTCCTGTTTGACAGCAAAGTCAAAGATACCCCCTCAACACGTCAGTGCGTGCGCGTATATCTTTGATTTGATTGATCAGCGGTGCTATTTCCACGTTACGATTTCCACGTCATAAGTGCCTTGGCATCGCATACCAAAGCACCGTTTTAGTGAGGGCGAGAGTCTATCGGGTTGCCAAGCGCTCCGCCATAACCGGTGCAGCACATTCAGCTTTCCGGGCGCCAGAAAGATTCAATCACCAATTGCGCGGAGCGATCGCCGCGAAACTCATTAATGTCTAGCCGGTAAAGCGCGCGAATGTGATCAAGTGGTTCCTTGAGCCATTCCTCGACGTCGATATTAAATGCAATGGCTTCCACGTCGGCCGCATCGACGCTTAAGGTCATCTTCAGATGTTTTTCACCAACGATTCGGTGACGGCGAACAGCGAATACGCCATCGAATATGGGTTCAGGAAAGTGCTGACCCCAAGGGCCACCGCGGACTAATTGCTCCGCTAACTGCACGCCAAAATCGCTCGGCGCGAGTTCTCCGTCGCTATCTTGAATGGCTACCGGCGGCACATCATGCAACATTTCCGCCACCACGCTATTTAGCGCCGCGCGAAATGCCTCGAGGTCGGATTTGGCAAGGGTTAATCCAGCAGCCATCGCATGTCCGCCAAACTTCTCAACCAGCCCGGGATGACAGGTCGCCACCCTGTCTAGCGCATCTCGCAAGTGCAGCCCGACGATAGATCGGCCCGAGCCCTTCAGGAGCCCGTCACCCGCGTCGGCGAAAACGACTGTTGGTCGATGCACCCGCTCTCGTATTCGGGAGGCCAAAATACCGATTACTCCCTGATGCCAATCGGACTCGTACAACGTGAGTGCGAAGGGCACGTTCGTTGCATCAAGCTCCAAGTCGTCTAGCTGCTTGAGCGCATCCGTTTGCATGGACTGCTCAATATCTCGACGTTCCCGATTCAGCTGATGCAGTGTCTCAGCTCGCTCACGAGCGGCCATTGATGATTCCGCCAATAGGCACTCAATACCAATCGACATATCATCCAAGCGGCCGGCCGCATTCAAGCGAGGTCCGACGATAAATCCTAAATCAGACGCCGTCGCCTGACGATGATCGCGACCCGCCACCTCGAACAATGCCTCAATGCCCGGGCGTGCCCGCCCACTCCGGATACGCGCCAAACCAGCGGCGACCAGAATGCGATTATTTCGGTCTAACGGCACCACATCGGCTACGGTACCCAGAGCCACCAGATCCAATGCGTCGCCGAGATTGGGCTCTGCGATACCCTCATGATCAAACCAGCCGCGCTGCCTTAAGGCAACGCGGAGCGCGGTCAACACGTAGAACATGACGCCGACACCGGCGAGCGACTTGCTCGAGAAAGCACAATCAGGCTGATTCGGATTCACGATAACCTCTGCCTCAGGTAGCGAGGCCCCAGGTAAATGATGATCCGTAACCAGGACGCTGATACCCAACGCCCGGGCTGCCGCGACGCCTTCAATGCTTGAGATGCCATTATCGACGGTAACAATCAGATCCGGGGTCTGTGCGGCCGCCAGCTCCACAATCTCCGGGGTCAGTCCGTAGCCAAACTCAAAACGATTGGGGACTAAATAGGCGACCTCACGCAGCCCCATCTGTCTCAGCACCGACACCGCCATTGCGCAACTGGTGGCCCCGTCGGCATCAAAATCGCCGACGATGAGCACCCTCGCGTCGCCCTCGATAGCGTCCGCAAGCAGTTCCGCTGCCTCGGTCACACCCTTTAATTGCTGGGGAGGTAAAAGCTGATCAAGTGTCAGCGAGAGTTCCGCGGGGTTTTGTATACCTCGGTTGGCATACACCCTCTTGAGCACCTCCGGCAACGCCGCGTTTCGCAATGCAGGTGATATATCGGCATTGCGCCGATGAATCGTCAGTGCACTCAGAGGCACATGTTCGCCATGTATGCCTGCACCGTCGCCAGGTCATTGTCCAGCGTGTCGAACCGCTCCTCTCGCTCGAACAGATCCGCGAGATGATCGGGTAACACCGGTTCTTGCCCCGTCTCTGCCCTCGCTACCGCCGCGGGGAACTTCGCCGGGTGCGCCGTCGCGAGCGTTACCATGGGCCCCTCGCCATCTCTGGCACAGAGTCTGGCCGCTCGCGTACCGATAGCGGTATGGGGGTCGAGCAACTGGCCCGTCCGCTCCCACATAAGGCGAATCTCGTCGCACGTTTCCTCATCGGAAACTCGCGCACTGGTAAAGCGCTTCTGCGCGCGCGACAAAGCGGCATCGGACAAGCAAATCTCACCCAGCGCGAAGTCAACCATCATCTGATTGATCTGAGCCGCGTCGCCGTCATAGAGATCGAATAGCAACCGCTCAAAGTTGGATGAAATAGAAATATCCATACTGGGTGAGAGCGAGGCCTCGATCGGCTGCCTGCCGTAGGTGCCTGTGGTCAACATGCGATGCAAGACATCATTGCGGTTGGTGGCAATGACCAAATTATTGACGGGCAAGCCCATCCGATGCGCGAGATATCCCGCATAGATGTCGCCGAAATTACCTGTTGGCACCGAGAAATTGACTGGTCGATCCGGTCCGCCGACAGCAAACGCGGCATAAAAGTAATAAACAATTTGGGCCATGATCCGCGCCCAATTAATCGAGTTAACCGCAACCAGTGAACGACCCTCAGGCAGAAACGGTTCGGCGACAAAGCTGGCCTTTACCAGCGCTTGACAATCATCAAAGTTGCCGCGGATGGCAACATTATGAATGTTGGCGCCGGCTACAGTAGTCATTTGCCGACGCTGCACTTCTGATACCCGGCCATCGGGGTAGAGGATAAAAATGTCTACGTGCTCGCAGTGTCGGCAACCCTCAATGGCTGCACTACCCGTATCTCCCGATGTGGCGCCCATGATCACGACTTTTTCACCCCGCCGGGAAAGCACGTGATCCAGCAACCGACCCAGCAGCTGCAACGCAAAGTCTTTAAAGGCTAGCGTCGGCCCGTGAAATAACTCGAGCAGCCATTGATCGTGGTCGAGCTGAATAACGGGTGCGATCGCCTGATGGCGAAAACCCCGGTAGGCGTCTGTAACCAACCCCTCAAGCGTATCGCGGTCAATGCTGCCCTCGACAAAGGGAGCGATCACCGTCGTGGCCAGCTCGGCGTAAGACATACCGCGCATCGCGTGCAGTTCAGCCGCACTAAAATGAGGCAGTGCCTGGGGCAAATACAGACCGCCATCTTTGGCGAGGCCAGCCAGCAAAACGCCCTCAAAATCGAGAGTCGGTGCCTGACCACGCGTGCTGAGGTATTGAAGGCTCACTGCCGGGTTCCTTATTTTTCCTCGCCACCGACGTTTGTCAGTGGTCGAAGCCCTCGACCCGAATCAACGCGCTGTCTGGCTGCACGCCCTCCAAGTCCATGATTTCCTGTAATGCCTCGTTCATTACGGCTTCACGCGCCAGATGGGTCAACAGCACAATTGGCACTTGATCCTCTCCCGCGGCTGGCGGCTGTTGCACCAGCGACTCAATACTGATGTCGTGCGCCGCCAAGATATGGGTAATGTCGGACATCACGCCGGGTTGGTCCGCGGCGGTGAGCCGCACATACCACTCACTGGCGATCTCCCCGTTGGGAATCGTAGGCTGCGCCACCAGTGACGCGACGGGTGTGCCCAAGGCGAGACTCGAGCTCCTGGGCTGCCGGGCAATATCGATGAGGTCAGCACAGACCGAAGAAGCGGTAGCTGCGCCCCCCGCTCCAGGGCCAATCAGCACCAATTCACCCACCTCACTCCCGGCAATCATGACCGCATTCAGTACGCCGTCCACTGACGCCAACTGTTTACTCTCGGGAATTAACGTGGGATGCACTCGCATTTCGATGCCTTCTGCCCGCTGTCGCGCGATGCCTAAGTGCTTTACCCGATAGCCCATTGTTGCGGCGTATTCGAGGTCAGCTGGCGTAATCGCATTAATGCCCTGTTTAAAAGGCGCATCGATGCTCAAGGGTATGCCAAAGGCCAAGGACGCAAGAATTACCAACTTGTGGGCGGCATCGGTACCGTCGATGTCGAAGGTGGGATCCACCTCGGCGTATCCGAGGGCCTGCGCTTCTGCCAGCACATCCTCAAATTCGCGACCTTTGGTACTCATCTCGGTCAGTATGAAATTGCCGGTGCCGTTAATGATCCCCGCCACCTCCGAGACCTGATTCGCTGCCATTGCCTCTCGGAGTGTTTTGATAATCGGGATTCCGCCAGCAACTGATGCCTCAAATCGAATCTGTACCCCCGCTGACTCCGCGAGCGCGATCAGCTCATTGCCATGTTCTGCGATGAGCGCTTTGTTGGCGGTCACGACATGCTTGCCTTCGGCGATGGCAAGTTTGATGAGGTCGAAAGCAACCCCGGTGCCGCCAATCAGCTCAACCAGAATATCGACCTCAGGGTCTCGCGCCACGTCCATGACATCCTGACTCACCCGAGCAGCGCCGTAATCATGCTCACTGTACTGGGTACGCGCACCAACGTGAGTCACGCTGAGCGACCGCCCAGCACGCGAGGCAATTGAATCAGCTTGCCCACGGAGAATATTGAGAGTGGCCATGCCCACAGTGCCAACGCCGCAAACACCTATTTTCATCATGCCAGTACTCATGCCGAGAGCTCTTGAGCGACGCTGGGCGGCCCTTTGCGAAGCACTTTTTTGATGCCACGTATCGCTTGCCGGGTACGATGCTCGTTCTCTATCAATCCAAAACGCACAAACCCCTCGCCATACTCGCCAAAACCGACACCCGGGGACACCGCTACGCCGCCCTCGGTTAACAAAAGCTTACTGAATTCTACCGAGCCCATGTGACGAAACGCCTCGGGTAGCTGAGCCCAAACAAACATTGTCGCCTTCGGGGGTTCCACGAGCCATCCCGCTTCATTCAACCCTTGGCACAGCACGTCGCGACGACGGCGGTACATCTCACAGATGTCACGCACGCATTGTTGATCACCCTCAAGTGCCGCAATAGCCGCAACCTGAACCGGCGTAAAAATGCCGTAATCGAGATAGGATTTGATGCGCGTCAACGCGCCGATCAACTCGGGGTTACCGCAACAAAACCCGACACGCCAGCCCGGCATGTTGTAACTCTTCGACAACGTGAAGAATTCGACAGCGATATCCCTCGCTCCAGGCACCTGCAAAATGCTGGGCGCGGTGTAACCGTCAAAAACCAGATCTGCATAGGCCAGATCATGAACGACCCAAATACCGTGCTGCTTGGCAATGGCCACCACGTGCTCGAAAAATGACAGTTCGACGCAGTGTCCCGTCGGGTTAGAGGGAAAATTCAGCACCAACATTTTTGGCTTGGGGTAGGTATTGCGAATAGCGACCTCAAGCTCTTCCAGAAACCCGGCCTCGCTCTGCATGGGCACGTGCCGCAGATCAGCGCCTGAAATCACGAAACCGTAAGGGTGAATGGGATAGCTTGGGTTGGGGACCAAAATCGCGTCACCCACTCCGGTCGTCGCCAACGCAAGGTGGGCCAGGCCTTCCTTGGAACCCAGCGTGACAATCGCCTCGCTTTCGGGATCCAGTGATACGTCGTAGCGGCTTTGATACCAGTCGCAGATGGCCTTTCTCAGCCGCGGAATGCCCTTTGACTGCGAGTAACGGTGGGTATCGCCTCGCGCGGCGGTCTCACGCAATTTCTCGACAATATGCGGCGGCGTGGGCTGATCAGGGTTGCCCATGCCGAAATCGATGATGTCCTCGCCGCGCGCGCGCGCAGCCTGCTTCAGATCGCCAATGATATTGAAAACATAAGGCGGTAAGCGTTCTATGCGTTGGAAGTGTGTGTCCACTGAGCGCGTTCTCGTCAGTTTGGAGCTAAATCACTCGAGACCCAGCAAGGCGGCCAAATCTGACGCCGGGCGATACCCGGGAATCATCAGACCGGTGCTGGTCACAATCGCTGGGGTGCCAGAGACCCCAAGATCCTTGCCCAGCTGGTATTGCGCGGCAATGGGGTTGTTGGCGCATTCATTTAGAGGCAGTTCAACCCCTGCCTTCAACTCGGTTAGGGTGGTTTGTTGGTCTTCAGCACACCATGCGGTAGCAAGCTTCTTTGCACCGTCTGAATCGATGCCGCCGCGGGGAAAGGCCAGATAGCGCACCTCGATCCCCTTCGCGTTGAGTTGATCGACCTCTCTATGCAACTTCTGACAGTAAAAACAGGTCACGTCGGTGAACACCGAAACGTAGTCGAGAGTCTCTCCTTTCGGAGAAAAAACAACCATGTCGTCAACTGACACCGTCGCCATCTGCTCCCTTCGGCCAACCGAACGTCGCTCCTCGGTCAAATTGATTGCGTCTGCACCGTCGGCTCGATGAAGATCGCCGTTCAGGAAAAAGTAGGCGCCGTCGTCAGTGGCGTAAAGCATGGGCCCGTTTTCAATCTGGACCTCGGAGATACCGGGTGCAGGGCTGGGCTTGATTGACTCAATGGCAATCGGTTGCCCGGCATAGCCGCTCAGGGCGGTGGCCATCCGCTTCTCCGCTTCTTGGGCCAGGGCAGTGAGTGCCGGCAAGGTTGCAAAACACACGAGTGCGACCAGCGCTGCTCCGCGCGCGCGCCATCCTGTCCTATTGTCAAAAGGGTTCATCTTCCTGATTCCTCCTACCTTAACCTCATATCAAATAACCACGCCGGCCCATGGCCCTTAACCCAATATTAAGGGGCCAGCGGAGGACACGGCCGCTATGGACGTGAGTGTAAGGGATCGGTAGATGGGGCGCGAATAACCCTCGTTGAAAGGACGGAGGGGCTTATCGCGCCCCCCGGCAGAGGGCTTAAGAGGAGAGTTTCTCCTTGATGCGCGCCGCCTTTCCAGAGAGCTCCCGCAGGTAATAAAGCTTCGCCTGCCTCACGTCACCACGACGTTTGACGGTGATGCTGTCAACGAGTGGGCTGTAGGTTTGAAACGTACGCTCAACACCGACGCCGTGGGAGATTTTGCGAACGGTGAAGGCAGAGTTCAGGCCACGATTCCGCTTACCGATGCAAACGCCCTCGAACGCCTGCAGACGCTCACGATTTCCCTCTTTCACCCGAACCTGGACCACAACGGTATCGCCCGGCGCAAATTCCGGTAATTCACGACTCATCTGCTCTGCATCAAGCTCGGCAATAATTTTGTTGGTACTCATGACCCTACTCCCATCACCGCCCATTTGCGGGGATCGATTACGCTAATACTGTTTGTTTACGCAGGTTCCAGACTATTAGGCCGGAACGGAAACACCGGTCTCACCTCGCCTCACTGGGCGCACAGAGCCGATATTTCGAAAAGTGCGCGATCATACCTGCTCAGATCAGGAATGTCTGCCCCTATCCCCCGGTAAAAGATCCCACTTCTCCAGCAGTTTTCGATCAGGCTCAGCCACTTCTTCCCAGCCCAGCAGATCGGGTCGGCGGTCTAGGGTCGCCTTGATCGAATGAGCCCTGCGCCAGTCCGCGATGGCGCCGTGATCGCCGCTCAACAACACGTCGGGCACTCGGTCGCCCTGAAACACCTCAGGTCGCGTGTATTGCGGGCAATCCAGCAATCCGTCAGAGAAGGAATCCTCTGCTGCAGAGCACTCGTGACCCAGCACACCGGGCACCCAGCGCGCGACGGCGTCCATAAGGAGCATGGCGGGTAGCTCACCACCGCTCACCACAAAGTCACCGACCGATACCTCAAGGTCGACCTCGCGCTCTATGAATCGCTGATCAAACCCCTCATAGCGCCCCGCTACGAGGATGAGCTTCGACTCCAAGGCCAGTGACTGCGCAAGCTTTGCATCCAGCTTGACCCCTTGAGGCGAGAGCGCCAGCACTTTTGCGTCGGCACCGATCGCTAATCTCGCCTTACCCAGTGCCGCAGACAGAATCGGTGCCTGCATCACCATACCCGGACCACCACCATAGGGCCGGTCATCCACAGAACCGTGCCGGTCTGTCGCTTCGTCGCGAGGATTCTGCACATGGAGCGCGCAAAGTCCGCTTTCAAACGCCCGTCCCGTTACGCCCCACCGCGTCACAGCGTCAAAGGCCTCGGGAAAGAGCGTCAGGACCGCAAACTGGAGCCGCGGTTCAGTCATCGACATACCACGCGACCTCCAGCGAGCGTGCCTCGAGATTGACTTCGGTGATCACCGTTTGCGGAATCCAGGGCACTAGGTGCTCCTTATCATCCACGCTGCCCTCACAGGGGGAGACCACCAAGACATCGTTGGCACCGGTTTCTAGCAGCGTTTTAACTGTTCCCAACAAACACCTTGACCCCGCCTCGGTACAGAAAACCGACAGCCCCTCTAGGTCACGCCAATACACTTCGTCATCTCCCGCCGCAGGGAAATCGCCTTTCGGCACACAGATCTCTGCACCTCTGAGCGTCTCGGCGGTCGTGCGATCGATGACGCCGGCAAGCTGGGCGATATACCCCTTACCGTGCCGCTGTAGCTTTTCGATGGTGACTGATTCCGGAGCCCGCCGGGCTAATTGCACGGGGTAGCGCAGTTGCAGAGAAGGCAAACTAAAAAGCAGGTCGGGCTCGTCTAAACGAACCCGCAATTTAACCCAACCTTTAATGCCATAAACGCCGACAATGTCGGCGATGGTGAGAGATTCGTGTTCGGAGGGCGAGGTGTGTTGCATCGGGCCCCCCAGCCGGTGTCACGCTGATTAAGCGGCGGTCGCTTCAGCGCCTGCTTGCACTTCTTTAATCAGCTTCTGCACGCGCGGACTTACCTGAGCGCCTTTAGCGACCCAGCCTTGCACTGCGTCAACGTCAATACGCAACCGTTCTTCTTGCCCGCGGGCGATCGGATTAAAAAAGCCGAGTCGGTCGATAAAACGGCCGTCGCGCGGCTCTCGGCGGTCTGCAACCGTCACGTGATAAAACGGACGCTTCTTCGAACCACCGCGAGATAGTCTGATGACCACCATAGTGTCATGTCCTTAACAATCGATATTTGGCCCGAGACGCGCTCTAGCCATAAAAAGAGCGCGGAGGATACAGCAAACGTGTCAGAGTGCAAAGTGCAGTCTGCCAACCTTTTGTACTCAACGCGGCCGTTTTTGGCGCAGCGCCGCGACTATTAGGGTAGTGCCGCTAGAGTAGTGCCGCGGCTATTGAAGTAGCGCCGCGCATCTGGGCCTAGCGCCGTGGGAATCCTGGCGGGAGTCCTCCTCCCGGCCCCCCTGCCATACCGCCGAGTCCGCGCATCATGCGCTGCATACCCCCGCCTTTCATTTTTTTCATCATTTTCTGCATTTGCTTGTGTTGCTTCAGCAGTCGGTTGAGATCCTGAACCGCGGTACCTGACCCCAGAGTAATTCTGCGTTTGCGTGAGCCGGTGATGACATCGGGGTTGCGGCGCTCCCTGGGCGTCATGGAATTGATCATGGCCTCCATGCGGTCGAACTGCTTGGTGTCGACGTTCTGTGCCGCCTGCGCCATACCGCCCATGCCCGGCATTTTGTCGAGCATCGCGCCCATGCCACCGAGATTTTTCATCTGCTGCAGTTGCTCGCGAAAGTCCTCCAAGTCAAACCGGCCGCCTTTCTGCACCTTACTGGCGAGCTTTTTGGCTTTGCTATGGTCGACCTTGCGCTCGACCTCTTCGATGAGCGACAACATGTCGCCCATGCCGAGAATGCGCGATGCCAGACGATCTGGATGAAACGGATCGAGGGCATCAGTTTTCTCGCCCACACCCAAAAATTTAATCGGACGCTCGGTGATAGTCCGCACCGACAGGGCAGCTCCGCCGCGGGTGTCCGCATCCACCTTGGTCAGGATGACGCCTGTGAGCGGCAGCGCCTTGCCAAACGCCTTAGCCGTGTTGGCCGCGTCCTGACCTGTCATGGCATCGACAACAAACAGCGTTTCAATCGGGTCTACCGCTTGGTGCAACGCTTTGATTTCCGACATCATTTCCTCGTCGATCGCCAACCGGCCCGCTGTATCCACCAGTAAGACATCCGAGAAAGCGACCCGGGCATCGGCCATGGCGCGCTTGACGATCTCGACCGGCGATTCATTGGCATCGCTGGGTTCAAATCGTGCGCCGACCTCGCTCGCCAAAGTCTCGAGCTGGGCGATGGCCGCCGGGCGATAGACGTCCGCGCTGACAACCGACACTTTTTTCTTCTCTCGTTCGATAAGGTAGCGAGCAAGCTTCGCGACGGAAGTGGTCTTTCCCGCACCTTGTAGCCCTGCAACCATCACCACAGCCGGCGGCTGAGTGGCGAGGTTTAAGCCTTCGGACTCACCACCCATCACCTGCTGCAATTCCGCTTGGACCACCTTGAGGAAGGCCTGCCCGGGTGTCAGGCTCTTACTGACCTCAGTACCTACGGCTCGCTCTTTGACTCGATCCGTGAAGGTTTTTACTACCGGCAAGGCAACATCAGCTTCTAGTAGCGCCATTCTCACGTCACGCAGCGTGTCGCGGATGTTGTCCTCGCTCAGCTTGGACTTGCCCGAGATGGCTTTCAGACTGCTGCCGAGACGATCGCTTAATGATTCAAACATGGTCTTATGCACCCGCGCGGGGATACCCAATTTCCTTCTGAACGGCGTAGTATAAGGATGCGATGAGCGAACCCCAAATCGAGTGGCCACATCAAGCGCGTAGTGGCCACCTGGAGACCTTATGGACAGCCCCCCCAGTCTGCTGAGCGCTGGTCTAGCGATTCTGTCGGCACTGCTGTACTTGGTCGCGGTTTGGCGGCAAGTCCTGAATCTTGAGACCGGCGAGGCGCGACAGCGGCAACAGATTGCGCTGGTGGGTGCCGCAGCGCTGGTAGCCCATGCACTAGCGGCTTATCTGCCGGCCCAGGCGGGAGAATCAAGCCTCGGCTTTTACCGGGTCGCGTCACTGATGTTCTTGAGTATGGGTGTGATCAGTCTGGTGGCGCTGGTAGCACGGCCGCTCCACACCTTACTGATTGTGCTGTTCCCTCTTGCGGCGCTGTCGATCCTTGTCGCAACCTTTGCGCCGGATACCAGTCGTCCAATGAGCGACCTCCCGGCGGGCATCTTGTCGCATGTTTCCGCCTCCATTATCAGTTTTGCTGTGCTGGCTCTGGCTGTCTTACAGGGGCTACTGGTCACCGTTCAATCCAGGCAGCTGCGGCAGCACCGTTCTCGCGGCGTCATCCGCAAACTCCCCCCGTTGGAGGCTGCATCGGCATTGTTCTACGAGTTAACCAGTGCGGGCTTTCTCATCCTTACGGTAGCCATCGGCACAGGCATGGTGTTTGTCGACGATTTATTTGGTCAGCACCTTGTGCATAAGACGGTGTTGACCATGCTGGCATGGTGCCTTTATGCGGTGCTGTTAATTCAATACTTTCGGCGTGGCTGGCGGGTTCAGTCTGCAATTACCCTCAGCACCATTGCCTTCGGCTTGGTAGTACTGGGCTTTTTCGGCTCAAAATTGGTGCTGGAATTGCTACTACCGCTGACACAGTGACTGTGCTGTAAAACCCTTGTCTCAGGCAGAGCGGACTTGTGCCGCTCGCTGTTTTTCTCCAACATTCTCCGACTAGAGTTACAGAGGCGTCCGCCACTCTTGAACGACACATCGCTGGGCCTGCTATTCGCAGCGCTGGCAATCTTGATTCTGATCTCTGCTTTTTTCTCCAGCTCGGAGACCAGTATGATGTCGCTGAATCGATACCGGCTTAAGCATCTCAAGGGAACAGGGCACCGGGGTGCACGACGCGCCATCGACTTGCTGCAAAGACCGGATAGGCTGATCGGCCTGATTCTCATCGGTAACAATCTCGTCAATATCCTGGCTTCCGCAATTGCGACGGTCATTGCTATCCGGCTCTTTGGCGACGCCGGCATTGCCATCGCCACTCTCGTGTTGACACTGGTGATTCTGATTTTTGCCGAGATCACGCCCAAGACGATTGCAGCGTTACACCCCGAGCGCGTGGCATTTCCCGCCAGCTTGATTCTTGTTCCGTTGCAAAAAATGCTCATGCCGCTGGTGCTGTCGATCAACTGGCTCACCAACGGCATCCTGAGGCTGATGGGCTTCTCACCCGATGACGCCGGTGACGATGCCGTCTCCCAAGAGGAATTGCGCACTATCGTCACCGAATCTGCCTCCATGATCCCCAGTCGACACCGAAGGATGTTGGTCAACATCTTGGATCTGGAACAAATGACCGTGAACGACATCATGGCGCCGCGAAACGAAATCTATGGCATCGACATCGATGCACCCGACGAGGCCATCATGCGCCGATTACAAAACAGCGCGCATACACGGCTTCCTCTTTATCGCGACGATATTAATCAGATCGAGGGCATCTTCCATATGCGCGATCTGAGTCGCGTGCTGGACCAGGGTCGGTTGAATCGGCAGGCGTTGTCAGAAGAGGCCGAGGCGCCTTATTTCATTCCCGAGAACACACCGCTTAACACCCAGCTGCTGCACTTTCAGAGGCAGAAAAAGCGTTTGGGCATGGTGGTAGATGAATACGGGGACATCTTGGGTCTGGTCGCCTTGGAAGATATCCTCGAGGAGATTGTTGGCGAATTCACCTCCAATCTGGTGGAAGAGAATGAGGAAATCACCCAGCACCCCGATGGCAGCACGACCTGCTCGGGGACAGTCAGCATTCGTGATCTGAATCGGCAGCGAAAGTGGAATCTACCCACAGACGGCCCGAAGACACTGAGCGGCCTGGCGCTTGAAGCACTGGAGGCGTTTCCCAGTGCCCGAACGTCAGTGCGGATTGAAGGGTATCAACTGGACATTGAAGAAATTGCCAAAACACACATCAGTCGCATGCGAATCCGGCCTTTGGCAGCAGCTGAGCAGACTGCGACGTCTGAATAGAAGGCCTGGTAAGTAAGGGTGTGCTCGCTTTTTTAGCGAGGCGCCCTCCGCTCATTTACCGCAGACAGGATGGCCCGCTTACGTTCGTCGCTGGCCGAGAACCACTCAATAATCTCGTTGGCGGTTCGGTAGCAGCCGATGCAGACATCCTGATCATTCAGAGAGCACACCTCGATACAAGGCGACTTTACAGGCTGAGAGGGCTCTGTCATGACTGCGAGGTCTCTGTTTGTCGGGCGTAAAAATCCCTTGCGAAACCATCCAGATCGCCCGACTCGATAGCAACGCGAATGTTGGCCATATGGCGCTGATAGAAACGCAAGTTGTGGATGGTCGCCAGCTGCGAACCCAATATTTCGTTGCACTTATCCAGGTGTGCGAGATAGGCGCGAGAAAAATGCTTGCAGGTGTAACAGTCGCAAGATTCATCGACCGGCTCCGTGCTACTTTTGTGCCGGGCATTGCGCAGCTTCAACACTCCGCGACTGGTGAACAAATGGCCATTGCGCGCGTTTCGTGTAGGCATGACACAGTCGAACATGTCGATGCCTCTGCGCACGCCCTCCAACAAATCAGCAGGAGTGCCGACACCCATCAAATAGCGGGGATGCTCAGTAGGCAAATGCGTGGAGAGATGATCAAGCACCCTGATCATTTCCGACTTGGGTTCACCAACTGACAACCCTCCTACTGCATATCCATCGAAGCCAATGTCCACAAGCGCATCTAATGAGCGCTTCCTGAGATCGCCGTACATTCCCCCCTGAACGATGCCAAACAGGGCCGCAGCGCTGTCACCATGCGCGCGCTTGCTGCGCTCTGCCCATCGCAGTGACAACAGCATCGACCTCTCGGCGTCAGATTCAGTTGCTGGATAGGGAGTGCATTCATCGAAAATCATCACGATGTCGCTGCCCAGATCGCGCTGAATACGCATGGAAGTTTCGGGATCGAGAAAAACACGATCACCATTGACCGGCGACTTGAAAGCCACTCCCTCCTCGCTGACTTTGCGGAGTTCATCGAGGCTGAAGACCTGGAATCCACCGGAATCAGTCAAAATAGGGCCGGCCCACCCCATAAAATCGTGCAGGTCGCCGTGAGCCCTAATTACATCTGTTCCCGGGCGCAGCCACAGATGAAAAGTATTGCCCAGAATAATCTCCGCGCCGATGTCAGTGATGTCGCGCGGCAACATGCCTTTCACCGTGCCATAGGTTCCGACGGGCATAAAAGCCGGGGTCTGCACAGTACCGCGGGCAAACTTCAGCTGCCCTCTTCGGGCGAAGCCATCATGGTGTGAAACCGTAAAATCCACTAGGTCGCTTGCCGCTTGGTCAAAAACATGGCGTCACCATAGCTGAAAAAGCGGTAGCGATTGTCGATCGCCGCCTCGTAGGCTTGGCGAATCGTATCGGCACCTGCGAACGCCGACACCAACATCATGAGCGTTGACTCAGGCAAATGAAAATTGGTCACCATGGCATCAACCACTCTAAATTCGCAGCCGGGATAAAGAAAAATATCGCTATCACCGTCGAAGGGAGCAATCAGTTCTGTGACAGAGGCCTGCCGGGCCGCACTCTCCAATGAGCGTACGGAAGTCGTACCCACAGCGATCACTCTGCCGCCTCGAGCCCGGCATGCCTTTACCGCTGCACAACATGCCTCATCGACCTCGATGTACTCGCTGTGCATAACATGATCTTCAATATTTTCGACCCGCACCGGTTGAAACGTGCCTGCGCCGACATGTAGCGTGACTTCGGCACGAGCAATACCCGCCACGTCTATCTTATCCAGCAGTGTCTGATCAAAATGCAATCCCGCGGTGGGTGCCGCGACCGCGCCATCTCGATGTCCGTAAAGCGTCTGATAACGATCGCGATCCTCGGGCGTATCGTCCCGATCGATGTAGGGCGGCAAGGGCATGTGCCCAAATCGACGCATCATCTCTTTGAGCGTGCCAGACTCGGGTTCAAGCAGAAACAGCGCTCCTTGCCGACCGGTTACCCGTAACGTCAAATCTGATACGTCACTCTCCGCATCAGGCGTAATCAACAATAGTCCGCCCTCTTTAGGACTTTTGCTCGCACGCACGTGGGCAACTACACCGCCGTCACCCAACATTCGCTCGATCAGGATCTTTACCCTGCCGCCCGTTTGTTTCTGGGCATAGAGCCTCGCTGGGAGCACTCTGGTGTTGTTGAACACCAGCAGGTCATCAGAATTGAGCAAGCTCGGCAGATCTCTGAAGCTCAAGTGATTCAAATCGCCTGCTCTACTGTCCACGAACAGCAGGCGGGAGGCAGAGCGCTCGGCCAGTGGGGTCTGGGCAATCAACTCAGCGGGTAACTCGAAAGAGAAATCGGTTGTTTTCATGGCATTGCCATTAAATCGCTGTGGGGTGACCATCGTGGCGGAGCAACCCAAACCGGCCCACAAAAAAGCCGGCTGAGGCCGGCTTTCTTTCTCGACGCAATGTCAGCTCGCGTCACTTCTCTTTTTCTTCCGCCTCGTCGTCTGACGCGGGTTGCTCTGGCTCTGGCTCTGGCTCTGGCTCTGGCTCTGGCTCTGGCTCTGGCTCGTCAGCATTATCGCTCTCAGCCTCGGCCGCTTCATCACTATCTGCGGCTTCAGCAGCCTTTTCAGTTGCCTCATCAGACACTGTTTCTTCTGCTTCATCGGCCTCTTCTTTGGGGCTCG
>JADHQG010000092.1 GCA_016778045.1 Luminiphilus sp.
CCGGGTCTTCGTTCACGCGGCGCAGAAACTCCGACACGTCGCCGCCGCCAAAGTGCTCATCCAGCGTGACCTGAATCTCCTCGCGGATTTTCGCGACCTGTTCGAGCCCCACGGCGTGGATCTCTGCCGCGGGCACGCCTACGGTGACGAAGCCGCGCACCAGGGCGGGGTAGCAGGCCTCGCCGTTAGGGTTGCCTGACACAGCCAATGTCTCGCGCGCCTCATTGAGGTACTCGTTCTCGATGAAGTCGGCGAAGCGATTGAGTGCCGGCGCGATTTCCTCGTTATAGATCTGCTCGGCGGCCTCGCTAAAGGCAGCATCACCGCTCCGCTGTGCGGGGCCAAGGAAAATACTGTCGGGGCCGATCAGTGATCGCACCTGAGCGGGCACCGCCTCCACGGTTACCCGAGGGGCGCTATAGCCGAGCCGCAGGCCCTCGCGCAAGTTGTCGATCTCGTTATCGATATAGGTATCCATGGCCGCGAAGCGTGTGAGTGCCTGCGCCCGTAGCTCGGGGGTTTCCAGCGGCTGAATGTCGAACACAAAGGGGATCCAGGTGTGCCAGCTGGTGGTGGTGCTCGCGGCCCATAGCTCATCGCGACAGAGGCGCGTGCCCACCGCGCTCTGGAGCTGCTCTTTTAAGAGCCCATAGGTCACCCAGTCGCGGCTGCCGATCTCCGTGGGGGCCGGGACGCCCTCGAGCCTCGCCAGCCAAGCATCTTCTTTCTCTTGCCAGTCGGCGAGCCCTGCCAGTGAGTTATCGGGCAGGCGGTCGTGGCGTGCGCCCTCGATGTCGTAGTAGGTGCCCATCAAGGCGTCCTCTTCCATCATCGCCTCAAGGTACTCATCGGCCAGCTGCTCAATGGCGCTGGGGGCAGGGGTGGTCTCGGTGCAGGCGGTAAGCGCTAGCGCGAGGGCGCCAGCGGCGAGGCGGCGCGTAAAGCTCGTCGAAGGTTTCATAAGCGGCAGTTTACTGGACCCTGTTCTGCCCGTGACAAAAAGATACCAGTCGGCTCAGTTCGGCAAGTGATCGGCCGCTCTGCTCGCGGAGATCATTAAAGTAGGTCTGCGCCGCCTTGAGCGCACGCTGGCTGGTAATGCCGGAATCCACAATGTCATGGCTGCGCAAAAAGCCTTCAACATCCTGCGTCAGTAAAAAGGTATCCACCCCAAGCGTGCGCAGCGCAAAGGGACCGGTGTTGCCGCCGAGTCGGCTGCCGTGCTTTTTCAGGTACAACCACAGGCCAATCATGTCGTCGTTAGGCCAGCCGGCCACGAATTCGCCAAACGATTGCTGCTCACGCCGCTCGGTGTCATCAATCATCATGGCGTTCTCGCGCACGGTTTTCACCTTGCTGAAGTTGCGGATGATGGCGGGGTCCTTGGCCTTACGCTCCAACATGTCGTCGGGCATCATCAATAGCCGCTCCACGTCGAACTCCCAGAACACTTCCTCGAACTGGGGCCACTTTTTATCGACCACGCGCCACACAAAACCCGACTGAAAGATCTTGCGGGTGAACTCGGCCAGGTACCGGTCAGAGCCCAACTTTTTGAGGTGGGCTTTGCCCTTGGTTTTGGGCAGCAACGCTTTGAGGGCTTTTTCACCGCCCTTGCGCTCGCAGGCGTGGTCGTAGAGGTAGCTGTAGTCGGGGAGAGCCATGGCCTTATGGTATCGCCATCCCAAGGTGCTGACACGACCTTGCCGTTGCCGATGGTGAGGGCTGTGTAAGAAATAAGCTGGGCAAGTCGCACACACGGCGAGGTAGTCGGCCATAATGCGCGCCTGTCATGCCCAACCCGAGGGTAAGACAACCCTGAATAGATCACCCACCCCCGGCATGGAGCGGTATGCGAGGCCATCAATTCTCAGAAGACAGCCCCACGAGCAGTTTTTTATTGCTCCGTAAGCTGTGGGAACGGCTCTCGCCCATATTGGGGGCGAACCGACAGCGGGTGGGGCTCGCACTTTTGTGCCTGCTGGCTGCCAAGGCGGGGCTGCTGTGCATTCCGTTCTTGTTGAAAGCACTCGTGGATGGCCTCGATACCAATGCTGACCAGTTGGCGCTGCAGGTTGTGTTACTGCTGGTGCTCGCTTACGGCGCGGCGCGGCTGAGTAACACGCTCTTTGGGGAGCTCAGGGATACGCTCTTTGGTCGGGTCACCGAAAAGGCCATGCACAGCATTGGCCTGCAAACCTTTCGGCACGTGCACAGCCTAGATATCGATTACCACTTGAACCGACGCACCGGCGGGCTGGCACGCGACATTGAGCGCGGCACCAACGGCATCAGCTTTTTGCTGCGGTTCTTTATTTTCAACATTGCGCCCACGCTGTTTGAAATTGCCATGGTGGCGATACTGCTCTTTATCAACTACGGGGCGGAATACGCCGGCGTGATTGTGGTGGCGGTGTTCTTGTACGGCAGCTTTTCGTTTCGCGCGACCCGTTGGCGTACCCAGTACGTGCGCGAGGTAAACGCCGCCGACTCCGAGAGCAACACACGTGCGGTCGACAGCCTGCTCAATTACGAGACGGTGAAGTACTTTAACAACGAGACCTACGAGGCCGAGCGCTACGACGTCTCGCTCGACGTATGGGAGCAGGCACGACGCAAAAACCGTTTGTCGCTGTTCGCCCTAAACGGCGGCCAGGCGCTCATTATTGCCGCCAGCCAAACGCTGATGCTGGGTATGGCCGCGGTCTCGGTAAATGCCGGCAGCATGACCTTGGGTGACTTTATTCTGGTCAACCAGTTCATGCTACAGCTCTTTATGCCGCTAGGTTTTCTGGGCTTTGTGTATCGCGAGATCAAAGGCGCCATGGCGAACATCGAGCGGCTTTTTGGGGTCTTGGAAGAAGTCCCGTCGCTACAACCTGCACCCACCGACAAAGCCCTGTCGGTGACCGCAGGTCAGATTTGCTTTGCCGATGTGGGGTTTGCCTACGCGCCGGGTAATCCGGTACTCAAGCAGTTCAATATGACCATCGCAGGGGGCGAGACCGTGGCGCTGGTGGGTGCCAGCGGCGCGGGCAAATCCACCCTGAGCAAACTGTTATTTCGTTTTTATGACCCCACCGAGGGCGCCGTGAAGATCGACGGCACCGATATTCGCTCGGTGAGTTTGGATTCAGTGCGGCGCGCCATTGCGGTGGTGCCCCAGGATTGCGTGCTGTTTAACGACACGCTCCGCGAGAACATCCGCTACGGCAGACCCACCGCAACGGACGACGAGGTCGAGCAGGCAATAGAGGCCGCGTTTTTGGGGGATGTGATTGAGCGTTTGCCCGATGGACTTGAGAGTGTGGTGGGTGAGCGCGGGCTCAAGCTATCCGGGGGCGAGCGGCAGCGGGTGTCGATTGCCCGAGCGGTGCTAAAAGATGCTCCGATTCTGGTGTTTGACGAGGCCACCTCGAGCCTCGACAGCCACTCGGAGCAGGCGGTGATGAGCGCGTTCCGCGCCTTGGCCGGACGGCACACGGCGCTGGTGATTGCGCACCGGCTCTCGACCGTGGTGGATGCCGACCGCATTGTGGTGATGGAGCACGGCGCGGTGGTGGAAGAGGGCACCCACCAAGATCTGCTGGCAGCCAACGGTCAGTACGCTGAGCTGTGGCGCATTCAGCGGGAACGCCAGGGCTAGTGAAGTGATTATTCTCGAGAACATTGCCCTGCGCAGGGGCCAAAAGCTCCTGTTTTCGGATGCATCAGCTACGCTACAGCCGGGCCAAAAACTGGCCCTCATTGGCGGCAATGGCTGCGGTAAATCCAGCTTGTTTGCGCTGCTGCTTGATCACCTTCAGGCCGATGCGGGTGACATTCGCGGTCTAAAAGGCCTGCGCATCTCGCATATGGCGCAAGAGACCGAAACCAGCGATCTCACCGCGCGGGACTATGTCATTGCCGGGGATGAGGCGCTCTATCAGGTGCTGCAGGATCTCGCCGCTGCCGACGCGGCCGGGGAGTATGAGCAATCGGCCACGCTGCACCAGCGCATGGAAGAGCTCGACGGTTACAGCGCCGAGCGTCGCGCAGAGCAGCTGTTGCTGGGGCTTGGGTTTCAGCGAGAAAAAATGGAAGCCCCCATGTCGAGCTTTTCCGGGGGCTGGCGCATTCGACTGAATTTGGCCCGGGCGTTGATGGCGCCCTCGGACCTGATGCTGCTCGATGAGCCCACCAACCACTTGGATCTCGACACCACGCTGTGGCTGCAAAGCTGGCTTCAGGGCTATCGCGGCACCCTGCTGATGATCTCCCACGACCGCGACTTTATCGACGCCACCTGCGAGCGCACGCTTGAGATCGCCCGCCAAGCGCTCACCGCCTACCGCGGTGGCTACTCTGACTATGAGCGCCAGCGCGCCGAGCAGATGGCGCAGCAGCAGGTGCAGTATGACAAGCAGCAGCGGCGCATTGCCGACATCGAGGACTTCGTGCGCCGGTTCAGGGCTAAGGCCACCAAGGCACGTCAGGCGCAATCGCGCCTCAAAGAACTCGAGCGCATGCAAAAAGTGGCGCAGGCACATGTCGACTCGCCCTTTAGCTTTGGTTTTCCGCAACCGGGCAAGGTGAGCGATCCGCTGCTGACCTTGAGTGACGCCTCCCTTGGCCACGGTGATCGCGCGGTGCTTACCAAGGTGTCGGTGTCGTTAAGCCCGGGAGATCGTATTGGCCTGTTGGGTAAAAACGGTGCCGGTAAAACCACGCTTTTGAAAAGCCTGACCGGCGAGCTCCCGCTTATGGGGGGCGAGCGCACCGAAGGTGCGCATTTGCAGATCGGCTACTTTGACCAGCAGCAGCTCGAGGTGCTCGACCTCGACGCCAGCGCGTTTTTACATATACAGCGGCTCTCGCCCAAGGCCCGGGATCAGGAGATTCTCGATTTTCTCGGCGGCTTTGATTTTAGGGGTGACCGGGCCAAGGAAGCGATTCGGCCTTTTTCGGGCGGCGAGAAAGCCCGCCTCGCACTCGCCCATGTGGCGTGGCAGGCACCCAATGTGTTGATTCTGGACGAGCCCACCAACCATTTAGACCTCGACATGCGCCACGCTTTAGAAGTGGCGCTGCAGGATTACGCCGGCGCCATTGTGCTGGTGAGTCACGATCGGCACCTGCTGCGCAACTCGGTGGAGCAATTGCTGCTGGTGAATGAGGGCACCGTGGATGACTACGCCGGCGACGTAGAAACCTACGAAAAATGGGTGCTGTCCTCCAACCCAGCAGAGGCAGCGGCGCCTGCGGCAGCCCCCATTGCTGCCCCAGAAGACTCAGGTGATCGTAAGGCGCGCCGTCAGGCCGCGGCGCATCAACGCGCCCAGCTGCAACCGCTCAAAAAATCGTTACGACAGCTTGAGCAGCGCATAGAAAAAGGGCAGCAGTCACTGCGGGCGCTACAGAGCAAATTGGCCGACGGTGATCTCTATGCTGAAAACGCTGGCAGTGAATTGGCTGAGCTGCTGAAGCAAGAAGGGCAGCTGAAAGGTGAGTTAGCCGAACTTGAGAATGAGTGGCTGGCGCAGCAGGAGGCACTCGACGCGTTGGAGGCTTCCGGTGTGTAACCCGCGATCCCCAGTGACTCTAGATCAACCCTCAAACGGGACGATCTGCCCGGCGTCGATCAGCCCCATTGCCAAACCCACCGCGTAAAAACTCGTCACGGAAAACGGGCTGATCTTAGCGCTGGTGTGCGCGATAGTGAGGTCGCCACAGATCACATTGCACGCGGCTTTGGTGACTTCCTGAAGCAGGGCGAAATCCCGGTAATAGCTTTGGAGGGGGGCTTTGCCCTCTGACTCTCGCTGATGATCCTTCTCAGCCAGAGCCGCATCAATCGCGCGCTCCAACGTGCTCATCACACCAGCCCGCTCGCGCTCTAGCAAGCTTGTGAGTGCCGAGTAGCGGATCTCAAGGATTACGCCGTGATGATCGGCATTGGGCTTGTGGTAGTCCGCAATGTCGGGATCTAAAAAGACCATTGCCCGGGGGATACCCAATTCATCGGCAACGTGTCGCGTGATGGCCGAGATGCCGCGCTCTTCGATCGGGTCGCCCTGAGTCACCAGTATGAGGGGCCTGGTGGGAGGCCGGGCCTGCCACCGATCACGCAGCTGCGAGACGAGCAGCGCCGCGATGGGCTCTGGATCCCGGGGGTCATAGCCGCCCATGCCCTCGATGATCAGCGGGTGGCACTGCGCCAGTGATTCAACCGAGTTCGTTTTTGGCGGTGCGGTCACGGCGGGCGCTAACCGAACTGCTCTTGCTCGGCGGTTTTGATGGCTGCGATAAACGCCTC
>JADHQG010000093.1 GCA_016778045.1 Luminiphilus sp.
GTTGTAGTCGATCTCGAGGTCGTCGTTCTGTAAACGCAGGCTCTTCTCCAAGCGCCG
This sequence comes from Luminiphilus sp., assembly GCA_016778045.1. GTDB lineage: Bacteria > Pseudomonadota > Gammaproteobacteria > Pseudomonadales > Halieaceae > Luminiphilus. The sequence goes on from JADHQG010000093.1 coordinate 58, forward strand.
GCTATTGGCGTAGGTCTCGATACCGACCGGCGTGACGCCCAGCTCAAACAGCGCATCCCACAGCTTGAGGCCCTCACCGAAGGGGAAATACAGCTCCCAACCCTGCTCGCCCACGTAAGAGATGCGGAAGGCCCAGATCGTGATTCCCTGCACGTTAATCTCTTTGGCGCTCGCATAAGGGAAGTTCTCATGCGAGACGCTGTCGGGGTCGTCCATCAGCTTTTGCAGGGTAGCCCGCGCTTCAGGACCCCACAGACCCAGCGTGGCGATCTGCTCGGTCTGGTCCACGAACTCCACCTGCGTGAGGCCCATCTTGTCGACCATGCGCTTCATCCACACGTAGTCGCGGTGACCGGTGTCGCCACCGCAGATCACACGGAAGCTGTCCTCAGACAAGCGCACAATCGTCAGATCCGAGTGAATGCCTCCCGCGCTGTCGAGGAAGTGCGTATAAACACCCTTTCCAACCGGCGTGTCGGTACCGACCTTGGCCACCGAGCAAAACTCGAGCAGCGCCTCGGCTTCCGCACCCACCACATCAAAGATGGCGAAGTGTGAGAGGTTGATCATGCCGACACCGTCGCTCAGTGCGAGGTGCTCGGCGTTGGAGACTTCCCAGAAGTGCCGGTTGTCCCACTCGGCTTCGCGGGTTGGCACCTGATCGCGGTACTTGGCCAGCAGCGTGTCTTCGTTGGCCGCGTACCCGTAGGCACGCTCCCAACCCGCCACTTCCATAAAGTACCCGCCAAGAGCAACCTCACGCTCATAGAAGGGGCTCACGCGGAGCTGACGCGACGTCGCGTAGGGCTCGCGCGGGTGCACCGCCGGGGTATAGATCTTCTGAGCAATCTCGTAGCTGCGGTTGCGAATAAACTCGTCGGTCAACTGAATCGGGTAGTGACGCGCAGGGTCAATGCCATGCGGATCCATCTCGGTGCGACCGTGGGTCATCCAGTCGGCCAGCAGCTTGCCGGCACCAGGGCCGTCTTTCACCCAGACCGCCTCACACAGCCACAGATCTTTGACCTGCGGCGACTCACCAATGATCGAACCCCCGTCGGTGGTCACCGACAGCAGTCCATTGAATGAGCGGCGTTCTTCCCAGGGGAGCTCGGCCAATACCGGCGTGAGCTCTACAGAGCGCTCGTAAGCTTCCATTACCTGATCGAGTGTCAGATCATTCATGGAGGGAGACATGCGCGCATCCTCGGGCTCCATAATGGCTGTTGCCTCAACCAGTCGCGGCTCAAAGGGCTCGTAATAGCCCCACTCGAGCAGACCGCCCTCGGGGGTGGTCGGGTCACCGGTATCGCGCACATAGGCCGAGTTACCTTGGTCGCGGAACAGCGGGTAGACGATGTCCTCGCCCGTGCCTTCCAGCGCATCCCAGGGACCGAAAAACAGCAGCGGGTGCTCAACCGGCATCAGCGGTAGTTTGACGTTGGCCGTCTCAGAGACCAGCGAACCCCAGATGCCAACACACAGCACCACATGGTCGGCCATGATGATGCCCTTGGCGGTTTTCACACCGACCGCACGGCCGTCTTCAACAATAATTTCTTCGGCGGGGGTGTAGGGGAATGCTTGCAGCTTGCCCGCCGCCACGGCCTCGTCGACCAAGTCGCCGGCGACTTTCTGTGAGCGCGGCGTCACCAGACCCGCATCCGGGTCCCACATCGCGCACTCAATGGTGTCTTCTTCGAGGAGCGGAAAACGCTCTTTGGCCTCAGCAGCGGTGATCATGCGCGCATTGGTGCCGAAGGCTTTACCGGAGGCCACTTTGCGCAGCAGTTCCTGCACCTGGGCGTCGTCGCCCTTGCGCGCGACTTCCATGCCGCCGATCTCGATAAAGTTACCGCGGGATTTGTAGAACTCGCGGCTGTAGGTACTGGTGAACACGTTCAGCTTGTCGTGGCTGGTCATGTAGCAGAAGTCAGAGGCGTGCGAGGTCGAGCCGATATCGGTGGGGATGGCCGATTTCTCGAGGCCAACAATGTCATCCCAGCCGTTTTGCACCAGATGATGCGCCACCGAGGCACCGACGATGCCGCCCTGACCAATAATCACCACACGCGCTTTTTCGGGTAACGCTGCCATACGAGTCTCCTGCACTCAGTACCGGTATTGGGTGCATTCTCTGGCCTGAAGGCGCTGGCAACACCCAATGTTATCGACGATCTATGCCTGCTCAGGGCGTACCTGACAGGACGTTTTTATGGTGCGCATTTGGCGCTTTTCGCGTCAAAAACGCTGTTTCATATCCGACACCCGAATGACCAAAAGCGTCACCCCCACTGCCCGTCCCGGACTACAAAGATTGCAGGGCGCTGTGGACGTCCTCACTGAGAATATCGGGCGTCTCGGCAGCAATCGTGCGCAGGGTTTTCAGCATCTCAGTCGTCCAGAACTGGCGCATGTGGGCGCTGATCTGACCGGGGATATCCTCCCGGGTCGGGATGCTACTCGCGATCTGATTCGCCCACTTGATCAGGTGCTGCTGTTTGTAGTCACCCGGAGTGATCATGCACGCTGCTCTGAGCTCGGGCGGATTTCGACCGCAGTGACCTTGTACTCTGGGCAGTTGGTGGCCCAGTCAGAGTTATCGGTGGTGATCACGTTGGTACCGCTGACGGGGTGGTGGAAGGTGGTGTACACCACGCCCGCAGGAATATCGTCGCTGATACGCGCGCGCATGCGGGTCTGCCCTGCCCGGCTGGCGATCTCGACCCAGTCGCCATCCCTAACACCGCGCGCCTCAGCGTCGGCTTCGTGAATGTCGAGCACGTCTTCTCTGTGCCACACCACGTTGTCGGTGCGGCGGGTCTGCGCGCCTACATTGTATTGGCTCAAGATGCGGCCAGTCGTCAGCAGTAGCGGGAACTTGCGGGTGGAGCGCTCATCGGTCGGGACATATGGCGTGGTCATAAACTGCCCCTCACCCCGGACAAAGGCATCCTTGTGCATGATCGGCGTGCCTGTCGGCGCCTGCTCGTTGCAGGGCCACTGCACACTGCCCAGCTTGTCGAGTAGATCAAACGACACACCGGCGAAGGTGGGGGTCAGTTCAGCGATCTCATCCATAATCTCGGCGGCGCTCTCATACGGCATGGCGTAACCCATGGCCTCACTCAGCGCGCAGGTGGCTTCCCACTCCGAGAGCCCGGTGCGAGAGGTCATCACCGGGCGCACCCGGTTGATGCGCCGCTCGGCGTTGGTGAAGGTGCCGTCCTTTTCAAGGAACGAGGTACCCGGCAGGAACACATGCGCAAAATGCGAGGTTTCATTGAGGAACAGGTCCTGCACGATCACGCACTCCATGGATCGCAGCGCCTCGGCCACGTGATTCGTGTTGGGATCTGACTGGGCGATGTCCTCACCCTGAATATAGATGCCCTTAAATTCACCTGAGATCGCAGCGTCCAGCATGTAGGGAATGCGCATGCCGGGATCTTCGCGGAGCGTCACGCCCCACACAGTGGAAAACTGCTCGCGCACGGTGTCATCCGATACGTGCCGGTATCCCACGAACTCATGGGGGAAGGAGCCCATGTCACAAGAACCCTGAACGTTGTTCTGACCTCTCAGCGGGTTCACGCCCACGCCAAGGCGGCCGATATTGCCTGTCGCCATCGCCAAATTGGCCATGGCCATGACCATAGTCGAGCCCTGCGAGTGCTCAGTCACACCGAGGCCATAGTAAATCGCACCGTTGCCGGCGGTGGCGAAAGCCCGCGCCGCGCCGCGCACCGCCTCGGCATCCACGCCGGTGATCTCGGCGAGTGCCTCGGGGCTGTTTTCGGGCAGGCTGATGAAGTCGAGCCAGGCTCTAAAGGACGTCTTATTACAGCGCTCGTAGACAAAGTCCTCGTCCATGAGGCCTTCGGTAGCCACCACGTGAGAAATCGCGTTCAGCACCGCAACGTTGGTGCCGGGCATCAGCTGCAGGTGGTGTTCCGCCTGAATGTGCGGCGACCGCACCAGATCAATCGAACGTGGGTCGATCACAATCAAATCTGCACCCTCGCGCAGCCGGCGCTTCATGCGCGAGCCGAACACGGGGTGAGCGTCGGTGGGGTTGGCGCCGATCACCATGATGGCGTCGGACTGCTCCACTGAGGCGAAGTCCTGGGTGCCGGCACTGGTGCCAAAGGTTTGCTTCAAGCCGTAACCCGTGGGCGAGTGGCACACCCGTGCACATGTATCGACATTGTTGGTACCAAACGCCGCGCGGACCATCTTCTGGACCACGTAGACTTCTTCGTTGGTGCAACGCGAGGAGGTAATGCCGCCGATGGCATCGACGCCATGCTGGGATTTGATCGCGTTGAGCCGATCAGCGGCAAAGCTGATCGCCTCGTCCCATTCCGCGGGGCGCCACTCGTCATCAATGCTGTCGCGAATCAAAGGCGTGGTGATGCGGTCTTGATGCTGGGCGTAGCCCCAGGCAAAACGGCCCTTGACGCAGGAGTGACCCTCGTTTGCCCCACCCTGCTTATCCGGCACCATGCGCACGACTTCGTCGCCGCGCAGCTCGGCGGTAAACGAGCAACCCACGCCGCAATAGGCGCAGGTGGTTTTGACCTTGCGGCTGGGCACGCCAAGATCGATCACGCTCTTCTCTTGCAGCGTGGCCGTGGGGCAGGCCTGCACGCAGGCGCCACAGGAGACGCATTCGCTGTCGAGAAAAGGTTGTTGCTCACTCGGTGACACCTGCGAGCCAAAGCCGCGCCCGGCGATGGTCAGCGCGAAGGTGCCCTGCACTTCGGAGCAGGCGCGCACGCAGCGGCTGCAGACAATGCACTTGCTGGAGTCAAAGGTGAAATAAGGGTTGGTCTCGTCCTTGCCGCGGTCGAGGTGGTTCTCCCCTTCCGTCCCGTAGCGCACATCTCTGAGGCCCACGGCGCCGGCCATGTCCTGCAACTCGCAGTCGCCGTTAGCGGGGCAAGTCAGGCAGTCGAGGGGATGATCAGAGATGTAGAGCTCCATCACGCCCTTGCGGAGCTTGTCGAGACGCGGTGTTTGGGTGTGCACCGACATACCCTCTGAGCACGGGGTGGTGCAGGAGGCAGGGGTCCCAGGACGGCCTTCAATCTCGACCAAGCAGAGCCTGCAGGAACCAAAGGCATTGAGGTTATCGGTGGCGCAAAGCTTGGGGATGTTGGCGCCGACCATGGCGGCTGCGCGCATCACCGAGGTGCCCTCGGGCACGCTCACCGGCATGCCGTCGATGTGCACCGTGACCATCACATCCGACTCGGCCCCGGGCGTACCGAGATCCTGTGAGTAATCCACCTGAGCCGGATCAAACTGCTGGACCATATTCATCGTCTTACCCTCACCCCGTGGCAATCACGGGAGACGCAAAATCTTCCGGGAACGTATTTAGCGCGCTGAGCACCGGGTTTGGCGTAAGCCCACCCATGGCGCACAGCGATCCCTGTGTCATCACATCGCAAAGATCGCGCAGCAACTCGGTGTTGGCTTCGACATCTTTGCCCGCGCGAATCTTGTCGATGGTCTCCACTCCCCGCACCGCACCAATACGACACGGGGTGCACTTGCCGCAGGATTCTTCAACGCAGAAATCCATGGCAAAGCGCGCTTGTTCGGCCATATTAACGGAGTCATCAAAGAGCACCACGCCGCCGTGGCCAATCATGCCGCCGGCTTCAATCAACGCCTCGTACTCCATGGCGACGTCGAGTTTCTCGGGACTCAAATACGCGCCTAACGGGCCACCGATCTGCACCGCGCGCAGCGGCCGGCCTGACCGGGTACCGCCACCAAAATCTTCAATCAGTTCTTTTGCACTGATACCAAATGGGGTCTCCACAATGCCGCCGCGGGCGATATTGCCGGCCAGCTGGAACACCTGCGTTCCCAGGGAGCGGTTCTGACCCAGCGCCGCGTAGGCCTGAGCACCGCGGGCCAAAATGGAGGGCACGCTGGCAATGGTCAGCACGTTATTGATCACAGTGGGCGTGCCAAACAAACCTTTAATCGCCGGCAGCGGTGGCTTGGCGCGGACCATGCCGCGGCGCCCTTCGAGGCTCTCCAGCATCGCGGTTTCTTCGCCGCAGACATAAGAGCCTGCACCCACACGAATCTCGACATCAAAACAAAGATCAGAACCCAAGATGTTGTCGCCCAACCAACCCTGCTCGCGGGCGATCCAG
>JADHQG010000094.1 GCA_016778045.1 Luminiphilus sp.
ATTGAGTGGCCCGTTCGTGACGACGGCCAGACCAGCTTTCGGCTCGAGGACCTCACAGCGGCCAATGGCATTGAGCATGGCGCGGCCCACGACGCCATGGCCGATGTAGTGGCAACGATAGAGCTGGCCAAACTGCTGAATGCGCGGGACGCCTTGTTGTTTTCGACCTTGTATCAGCAACGCCTGAAGCGTGCCGTGACTGCGCTTTTAAATCTTGAGCAGATGACGCCGTTGGTCCACGTGTCTGGGATGTTCGGTGCCGAGCGGCATAATCTGGCCCTGATCGTGCCAGTGGCGTGGCATCCTCAAAACAACAGTGAAGTCATTTGCGTGGACTTGGCTTTTCCTCCTGATTTCCTCGATCAAGATCCGGAAAACGTTCGGCAGTTGCTGTTCTCCCCCCGCGATACGCTATCCGAGGGCTTAGCGCGTCCACCACTCAAGACCGTTCGGCTCAATCGCGCGCCGGTATTGTTACCGGCGCACTGGGTCGCGGGTGAAGTCGCCGAGCGTTTGCGGCTTGATGGTGATCTTCACCGGCGGCATTTGGCAGCGCTTCGTAAAGCCAGGTCTGCCGACCCGGCTGGGTTTGTTGAGGGTTTGCAATCGATCTGGCAGGGCCGAGATTTTCCAGAGCGCTGTGACCCTGATCACATGCTGTACGACGGCTTTATTGACAACGGTGATCGTGCACTCTGTGAGCAGGTGGTTACGGCGGCGCCCGGAGACCTCGCGACTCAGCAATTTCCCTTCGCTGATCAGCGCTTGCCTGAGTTGCTATTTCGTTACCGCGCGCGCAACTTCCCCGACACCTTGAGCGCCGACGAGGCCGCACAGTGGCTGGAGCACTGCCGGCTACAGCACACTGAGGGCGAATTCACCCTCAAGGATTTCGAGGCGGCCCTGACCGAAGAACGTGCGCGACAGGATCTGACGCCAAAGACCAAACAAGCCTTGCAGGAGCTCGAGTCCTGGGTGCGGGCGCTGTCGGCCGAGGGATAATCGGCGCTACAATAGCCGTCAACGAAAGCGAGGCGGTGGACAGTCCCGCATCGCAACGGGCTCTCGGGGAGCGCTGTATGCTGGGTCATCAATGCGGGGCACGGCAGTCCTTTGCGTTGGCATCTGCTGGGCCTTTTGCTGGGCGACCCCGGGGCGCAATGGCCGATAGATCAACAATGGAGTGCATATCGTGCGATTCGCCGGTAGCCATGTCCTGAGCATCAGTCAGTTCGATCGGGCTGCGGTGGAGCAGTTGTTCTCGGTTGCCGACGCGATGCGGCCCTTCGCACATCGTGAACAGATGACGCGCGTGCTCGACGGCGCGATTCTCGGTTCCATGTTTTTTGAGCCGTCCACTCGGACCCGAATCAGCTTTGGCAGCGCCTTTAACCTGCTGGGTGGCGAGGTGCGTGAAACCACCGGCTTCGAGCATTCCGCGATCGCAAAAGGCGAGTCCCTGTACGATACCGCCCGGGTGTTGAGTGGCTATTCAGACATTATCGTCATGCGGCACCCCGAAGACGGTTCCGTGGCCGAGTTTGCCGCGGCCAGCCGCGTGCCTGTCATCAATGGCGGCGATGGCGCCAATGAGCACCCGAGCCAGGCGCTTTTGGATCTCTACACCATTCGTTTGGAACTTGCTGGTCGCTCTCGAGGATTAGACGGTTTGCGCATTGCGATGGTGGGCGACCTCCGATACGGCAGGACCGTCCATTCGCTGTCTAAATTACTGTCGCTGTTCACTGGGCTGCAAATTAGTCTGGTATCGCCTGAGGCGCTGAGAATGCCCGCTGAGGTTGTGGACGAACTCCGCAGCGCCGGGCATCAGGTCTTGGAGACCGAGGCGCTCGAAGCAGGCATTGCCGATGTTGATATCGTCTATAGCACGCGCATTCAGGAAGAACGTTTTGCGAGTCGAGAGGAGGCGGATATTTATCGAGGCCGCTTCCGGTTGAATCAGAGCGTTTACACCGCGAACTGTGAACCGAACACGGTCATCATGCACCCGCTGCCTCGCGACTCACGCGAAGGGGCTCGCGAGTTGGATGTTGACCTCAACGACAACCCAAATCTAGCGATATTCCGCCAGAGCGATAATGGTGTGGTTATTCGCATGGCACTGTTTGCGCTCATTCTCGATGTGGCCGATCAAGTCGAGAAGCATTCGGGGCCCGTGAACTGGTTCACGGAGCGTCGGTTTTGACGTCATTTCAAACCCGCTTTGGTGCGGCGGATGTTGACATTGAAGCTCGAGAGCCCAGCTATACCGGTTACTTTTCACTCGAGACGTTGACGTTGCGCCATCGCCTGTTTGAGGGCGGATGGTCTGCGCCAATGCGCCGAGAGCTTTTTCAACGCGGCGACGCCATCGGTGTATTGCCATGGGATCCTGTCACCGATCAGCTGGTGATGATTGAGCAGTTTCGAGTGGGGGCGATCCGCGGATCTGACAGCCCCTGGATGCTTGAATTAATTGCCGGCATCGTGGAGCCAGGTGAGGCCGATAGCACGGTTGCTCACCGTGAGGCTCAAGAAGAGGCGGGATGTAAGCTGGGGCGCCTTGAGCCTATCGCCACTTTCTTTCCGAGCGCGGGTGCTTGCTCGGAGCAAATCCGTCTTTTCATCGGCGAAGCGACTCACGCGCAGCCCGGCACGATTCAGGGCCTCGATACGGAGCACGAGGATATTCTGGTTCACACCATCGCCCGTGAGCAGGCGCTGTCGATGATGGACCGTAACGAAATTAACAACGGCCACACGCTCATTGCATTGCAGTGGTTGGCGCGCCATGGCGAGCGTCTGCGCGCCACATGGCAAGTAGCCGGTCATGATGTCTGAGCGCGAGCCCCGGTCACCTTAGATGTCCGATGTTGCCGCAGACGATCCCAAGTTAGTGCGCTCCAGCGCGGTGGTGGGGTCCGCCACCATGTTGTCGCGCGTGCTGGGCTTGTTGCGAGATGTAGTGCTCGCGAATCTGATTGGCGCCAACGGCAATGCCGACGCCTTCTTCGTGGCATTTAAAATCCCCAACTTTTTGCGGCGCCTGTTCGCCGAGGGCGCCTTCGCGCAGGCGTTTGTCCCGGTTCTCGCGGACACCAGGGAAAAGGGCGGTCATGCCGCAGTGCGCGCTCTGGTGGATCGTGTGGCGGGCGTGCTGGGCGGCACGTTGCTAGGCTTGACCATCATCACGGTGATGGCTTCGCCACTGGTAGCGACGTTATTTGCGCCCGGTTTTCTCCGCGACCCAGCCAAGTTGGCGCTGACCGGCGACCTGATCAAACTCACTTTCCCCTATTTATTACTGATTTCCCTGACCGGCTTCGCCGGCGCCATTTTGAATAGCTACCAGCGTTTCGCGGTGCCTGCGCTAACGCCGATCTTGCTGAATTTAAGCTTGATCGCGGCAGCGCTGTGGTTGGCCCCCAACCTCGACGAGCCGGTGGTGGCGCTGGCCCTCGGGGTGCTGATAGCCGGTTTCGCACAGCTGCTGTTTCAACTGCCCGCCTTGGCGGGTGTGGGATTGGTACCGCGACCGCGTTGGGAGCCTCGGCATGAGGGCGTCCATCGTATTTTGGTGTTGATGGTACCGGCGCTGTTCGGTGTCTCAGTGAGTCAGATTAACTTGCTGTTGGATACAGTGTTGGCCTCTTTGCTCCCGAGTGGCAGCGTTTCGTGGCTGTACTACTCCGACAGGTTGACCGAGCTACCGCTCGGCGTGTTCGCCATTGCGATTGCCACAGTCATACTGCCGACATTGTCGGGGCAGCGCGCGCGCGCGGATGATCCTGCCTTTGCAGGAACACTCAGTTGGGCGATTCGTAATGTGCTGCTTGTTGCCATCCCTGCCACAGTGGCGCTGGCGCTGTTGGCCGAGCCAATGCTGGCCGCGCTATTTCAGTACGGTGCGTTTGGCGAGACCGACCGCGCCATGGCTGCTGCCAGCTTGCGCGCGTATACGCTGGGTTTGGGCGCTTTCATGTTGGTCAAAGTATTGGCACCCGGGTTTTATGCCCGGGAGGATATGCGCACCCCGGTGCGTATTGGCATCATCGCCATGGCTGCCAACATGGTCCTCAATGTCGCCTTCGTCTTCCCTTTGATGTGGTGGTTGAATCTGGGTCACGTTGGGCTGGCATTGGCGACCAGTGTGTCAGCCTGGCTCAATGCGGGGCTCTTATATCGCGGGCTGCGGCGGGGCGCTGTCTTGCCCGCCGGAAGTCTGTCTCTCAAATGGTTAGCAAAAATCATTCTGGCGACGGCGGCAATGGGTATCGTGCTCAGTTGGCAGATGCCTGATGTGGACCTTTGGCAGAGTCGGCATTGGTGGCAGCGTGGAATCGACCTCGGCGTCCTCTGCGTGAGCGGTTTTGCGGTCTTTGTCGCGGCGTTGTGGCTGGCGGGCGTGCGTCTTTCGGACCTGCGTCGTTAAAAAGCCAAGCATTTGGTGTCGGCGCGACATGAGCCGCCGCTCTGCTCACGTCCCACGGCTGATCTGAGTAGGTCCGAGCAGGTATACTGCGCCTTTAATCCAACGGGAAGACAAACGGGGATGGAGCTCATCCGCGGGCGGCACAATTTGCGACCCCGTCACCGCGGATGCGCCGTGACTATCGGTGCATTCGACGGTGTCCATCTGGGCCACCAGGCCGTGCTCACGCATCTCAAGGAGGAGGCCGCGGCGCTGGGCGTCGCGACCACGGTAGTGACGTTCGAGCCCCTGCCACGGGAGTATCTCCGACCATTAGAAGCGCCGCCTCGTATCACAACCCTGCGTGACAAATGGCCGTTACTGGCGGCCTGCGGTGTGGAGCGAGTGCTCTGTCTCCCGTTCAACGATAGTCTGCGTACTTTGAGTGCCCGCGAGTTTGTCGAGCAAGTGTTTGTAGCGGGTTTGGGCGTTCGATATCTCGCCTTTGGCGATGATTTTCGCTTCGGTAATCGTCGCGAGGGCGATCTGGATTATGTCCGCGCGTTGTCAGACGAATTTGGCTATGCTGTTGCCCCCACGGCCACGTTGGAGGCGGGCGGGGAGCGCATCAGTAGCACCCGTATTCGGGCCGCGTTGTCCAAGGCAGACTTTGAGGGCGCGCAGCGTTTGTTGGGCCGACCCTTTGAGATGGCGGGGCGCGTGCAGCACGGACAGAAGCTGGGAAGGCAATTGGATGCGCCGACTGCGAATATCGCGCTGCACCGAATCCGTTCACCGCTCCATGGTGTGTATGCGGTGAGGGTGTGGGGTGCCGGTCTCGATGGAGCGCCTGCGGTAGCCAATGTAGGTGTTAAGCCAACGATTGGTGAGAGCCTCGAGGCAACCCTCGAGGTGCATGTGTTGGAGGGGGCACCCGACTTGTACGGCGAGCGGTTGACCGTACGGTTTCGACATAAACTGCGCGACGAACAAAAATTTCCGTCGCTCGATGCCCTCAAAGAGGGGATTGCGTCGGACAAGGCCGTTGCCCGGGCATGGTTAGCAGAACACGGATAAGGTATGAGTGATTACAAAGCCACGCTGAATCTGCCCCAGACAGATTTCCCCATGAAAGCCAATTTGCCGCAGCGTGAACCGGCGCGGCTGGAGGCGTGGACGGAAATGAATCTTTATCACCGCATGCGCGAGCAGGGCGCCGGCAAGCCGATGTTCATTCTTCACGATGGCCCTCCCTATGCAAATGGCGAGTTACATGTCGGCCATGCGATCAACAAAATTCTCAAAGACATCATCATCAAATCAAAAACGTTGTCGGGCTTTGACGCACCCTACGTGCCGGGCTGGGATTGCCACGGCCTGCCCATTGAACTGAATGTCGAAAAGAAGGTCGGTAAGCCTGGGCACAAAGTGACCGCAGGGGAGTTCCGGCGACATTGCCGAGAATACGCTGGCAAGCAGGTGGCTGCCCAAAAGGCGGATTTTGTCCGCATGGGCGTTTTCGGAGATTGGGATCATCCGTACCTCACGATGGATTTTCGGTTTGAGGCCAACATCGTTCGGGCGCTGGCCAAGATTATTGATCGCGGGCACTTGAACCGGGGTTTCAAGCCAGTGCACTGGTGTCTCGATTGCGGCTCGGCCCTGGCCGAGGCCGAGG
>JADHQG010000095.1 GCA_016778045.1 Luminiphilus sp.
TCGCTGCGTCCATGGTGTGCTGGTCTGGAAACCAGATCTCCATCAGCACATCGAAGGGCAGCTCAGTCGGGGCGTGGTTCGCCGCATCGGCAACGTTGAGGTAGCGGCGCTGATATTTCACGGCAAAACCACTGAGATACTTCTCACCGATTTTTCGGTGATGGGTCTCGTAGTTCTCGATGAACGCCTCGCGAGACATCCCCGGCTTTCGGGTCAGTAACGTTACGACTTTAATCACGCTTAACTTTCCCCTCAGTTTTCAGTTGCGCTCTGACCCTTACCGACATCCTGGTCGAAATATAATGCTCCCCTGCCTGTGAACTCATGATCTGTTCGTACGACGCTACCGGCAGTCACTCGGCTCGCGCTTTACCGGTGCACTAAAGTATCGAGGTTGCCAACGAGACATCCGCAAACTGCCACACCGTCTCAAAGCGAGCGGTCATTTGTGCCGCTCCGGCCTCATCGCCCTGCCGCCTGAGCGCCTCAGCCAGTCCAAACATCGACCAGCCATTCATGGGGTACTGCTCAAGATCTTCTTCGAAGACTGCTTGCGCCTCGGCATCCCTGTCACTGGCCAGGAGCGCCGCGCCTAAAGACTGGCGCGTCGGGTAGTACCAAAAAGGTGGCTCGGTATAAGGCAGCGCGTCCTGAAGTGCAACGGCTTCTTCAAAAGCGAGTACTGCATTTGCCGCATCGCCGGAGCGGTAGGCCATCTCCCCTCTCAGCAAGGATTTGGCAATCTCTAGCAGATCCCGTGCCGGATAAACGTTGCCCATAAAGATCTCGTCGACCTCGGGCTCAAGAGCCTCGATGGCTGCCAACTCATCCAGCGCCGCCCCTGCATCACCCAGCGCCGCGTGGGCGACACCGCGCCCGTAATGCCAGATAGCCCGGGCAAACGCGAAGGGTTCGTAGGGTTCAGGTTCTGCCAGAATCTCCTCCCACCGCGCAAACCTGACTAAAGACAGCATCGGTACCGTGCGGAAGAACTGAATCGTCGGAAACTGTTCCACCTGCTCGACCCGCACATTCGCCACCACCCGCCGCGCGCTGTCGACAGACAGTGCACTTTGACCCTGCATGGTGGCTGAGGCCCACAGGAAATGAATGTTATGCGGGTAATACAGCGCGGGATAAAAACCCTGCGCGTTGCACTGAGCAATGTAGGCCTCGTCCACCTCGGCGGCACGGATATTGGCCAGCGCGGAGTCCTGATACCGCCCCACCCGGAAATAAATGTGACTGGGCATATGCACGAGATGACCCGACCCCGGCACCAAGTTGGCCAGACGATCCGCGGCGGCTTCAGCCTTCGCCGCATTGGAAGAGGCCTCCAATGCGTGAATATAAAGATGCAGCGCCAGCGGATGATTGGGGTCAGCGGCCATGACGGCCTCGAGGCTCGCAATCACTGCTTGCGTATCGGGCTTGGCCTCTCCATCGGGGCCCCAGTAATCCCAGGGCATAGTGTTCATCAGCGCCTCTGCGTAGATCGATGCTACGGTGGTGTCATCGGGGTAACGCGCTGCCATGTCAGCCAGCGCATCTGCCCAGACGCGATCGAGCGGGTCACGCGGCGTATCCGCCTGACCGTCGTAACGCTGATCCAGCGCTCGGATCCAGTCCTGCTCTTTGGGCGTCACACCATCCATCAACGCGAGGGCTTGATCTATTGCCGCTCGGGCGCTGGCCCGCTCAGCGGGGGCCATGATCGCCTTGCCGTTACTCGTGACATTGATATTTGGCCCAGTCGCCAGCGCCTCACCCCAGAAGCACATGGCACAGGTCGGATCCAGACTTTGCGCAGCGCGGAAACTGCGAATGGACTCTGCGTGATTAAAGCCAAACGCCAGCACCATGCCCTGATCGAAGTAGCGCTGAGCATCGGAGTCAGCGGTGGTGATCGACATGTGGTAGTCGCCCATGCCCTCGAACAGCGGCGCCCCTGCGCGCTGCGCCAAGCTTTGCGCAGGGTCTGCGTCCGACTGCACATTGGCTGCACCGCCGCACCCCGCTAAGGCCAAGGACCCCAAGATACCCAGTAACCCTATTCGCTTACACGCTTTAAACATGAGCCAGCCCCCTAAGAAAACAATCACCCTACACATGCCTGTGGTTACTGACCACCCGCCGTCCGCTCACCGATCGTCACGCTTCGGGCATCTGACACCAGCGCATCAACGTGACTGGAGGTGAGTGTCTTTAAAAAAGCCACTAGCGCGTCTTGATCGGACTGCGTCAACTGAACGGATTGGGTTCGCGGATCCTGAGCCGGGTCTCCGCCGCCGCCGTCGGCGTAAAAGGCGACCACCGCCTCGAGTGTGGCAATCGAGCCGTCGTGCATATAGGGGCCGGTCAGCGCCACATTGCGCAGGCTCGGCGTGCGATAGCCCCACTTGTCCGCCTCTCGGCCGGTGACTTCATAGCGCCCATCGTCGGTGAACCTTTCGGTCTCGGCATCCACCGTCGGCACTACAAAAATCCCGGGGGCCAGCTGTACCGACGGGGGCCTGAGTGCCCGACCCACGCGTCGATATCCGGTTCCGGTGTTATGAAACTGACTATCCGTAAAGAGCGCAGACGAATCGTCGATGCGGTGACACGCGGCACAGCCCTTGTCTTGAAAGACGGCAAAACCTTGAGCCGCCAATGCCGGGTAACCGCCAGCAACCAATCCCGTTTCTGCGGACACCTCCTCGCCGCCGAAATACCATCGATCAAATGGCGAGTCGCCAGACAGCAGCGCACGTTGATACGCGGCTAAGGCCCTGCCGAGCGTGGTTTCGGTGAGACCTTCATCAAAAGTTTCTGCAAACCGTGCTGTGTAACGAGCGTCCAAGGCCAGCTTTGCCAGCACCGCTTCCCTGGAATCGTTCGCCATTTCATTCTCTGCGAGCAGTGGCGACCAAATCTGCGCCTCCAGGGACTGCTCACGCCCATCGAGGAAAAGGTCTTTGGCAAAAGCCACGTTATAAAGCGAAGGCACATTGCGCCGCACGCCCTTGCCCAAGTGGCCCACAGGTGTCGCCAACTCATTCTGGGTAAAACCCTGCTCGGGGATGTGGCACATGGCGCAAGACAGCGTCTCGTTTTTTGACAGGCGCCGGTCGAAGAAGAGCTCGCGACCTAAATCAATCTCCGCGGGATCTAACTGGCTGGACACTTCAGGCAGGCCAAGCGGCGGGTTAACACTCAACTCGTAGAGCGGCTGTCGCTCTCCGAGCGTTTGTATCACCACCTTTGAGTCAGTGACATAGGACACCGACTCATACCCCACCCGCGAATCCGCCAGGCCCACCTTATGGACTCCATCAGTCACAGGGGTGTCGGTGGCCGCAGCCGCATCTACCAGTGGCAGGCACAGCAGAGAGAGGCCGCCCCAATACAGCGCCGCACCCCGTTTTACCGGGGTTCGAAAACCATTCGCAGTCTTGACTGAAGGTGTTAGCATCAGATCAATTGTGGCAGAAATTTTTGGGGACAATCATGATAATTAGAGGATTTTTCTCGGCGCTGATTGCGCTGGCCGTGCTGGTGCAACCGACGTCGGCAGACGAAACCTGCATGTCACCGTATATGGCCAAGATCGTGGGCCAGGAAGACTATGTCTATATCTGGACGCTGGGCCTTGAGGGCGTTGGCGACGGTGAGGACAAGCTCGTCACCGTAGACGTTAACCCCGACTCTGAGACCTATGCGCAGGTCATTCACTCGATCTCTATGGGCGGCCGTCACGAAGCGCACCACTCAGGCCTGACCGACGATCGGCGCTACCTGTGGGCATCAGGTTTGGATACCAGCAAAATCTTCATCTTCGACGTCCACACAGACCCCGCGGCACCCAAGTTGCACCGCACCATTGATGACTTCGTCGAGAAAACCGGCGGCGTGGTGGGCCCCCATACCAACTACGCGCTCCCCGGACGCATGCTGATCACCGGTTTGTCCAATAACCGTGACCACGGCGGCCGCACCGGCATGGCGGAGTACACCAACGGTGGCGATTTCATCACCAGCGTCTGGATGCCCACCGATGACAACCTGCAGGGCGCCGAGAAGACCGGCAGCTTCGCCGATGGCTACGGCTACGACGCGCGTGCATTGCCGCGCCGAAATGTGTTGGTGACGTCTTCGTTTACCGGCTGGAACAACTACATGATGAATCTTGGCAAGATGATGGGCGATGCCGAGGCGATGAAGCGTTTCGGCAACACCGTTGTCATTTGGGACCTGCATTCCCGAAAACCCAAGAAGATTCTCGATGTGCCCGGTGCACCGCTCGAAATCCGCTGCGCCTGGGGCTCGCGCTCGAACTACTGTTTCACGACTACCGCCCTCACCTCCAAAGTCTGGTTAATCTACGAAGATGAAGCTGGCGAATGGCAAGCCAAGGCAGTGGCGGACATCGGCGACGCCAGCAAGATTCCGTTGCCCGTGGATATCTCTATCTCTGCTGATGACAACCACCTGTGGATCAACACCTGGAACGACGGGCTGACGCGTCTGTATGACATCTCTGATCCTTTCGCGCCCAAGCAAATCATGGAAGAGCAGATCGGCGAGCAAGTGAACATGGTGTCGCAGAGCTGGGATGGTGAGCGGCTGTACTACACCTCTTCGCTTCTGGCGAACTGGGACAAGACGACCGCTTCAGAGGGTAATGATCTGCAGTACTTCAAACTCTATAAGTGGGACGGTAAGTCTCTCGAGCTTGAGTTTAACCTCGACTTTGTTGAGCTTGGTCTGGGCGCTCCGCACCAGATGCGATTCGGCGCCCATGCGCTGTATGGCGGTATGACGGCTCAGTCGCCGTCGGGTCTGATCACGACACCACCCGCGCACTGATACCAGCGTGCGCGGTACCCTCCTCCTGCTGATCTGGGCATGGAGTGCAGCCGCACTCTGTGCCCCTCACGAGCACAAACCGCCCGTTGTTTTGGCGCCGGGCTACGCGCCTTTGTCCTTCACGCCACCAGAGCCAGGCAGTTACGACCTCCCGGCGATGGGCAGCGCGGCCGATGGCACGGTGATCGACAGTGACGGCAACGCAGCACAGCTCCATGATTTCCTCGGTGGCAAACCCACTGTCCTGAGCTTTATTTTTACGACCTGCGATGACGTCAACGGCTGCCCGCTCGCAACCTATGTGATGCGCAGCGTGCAGGACGCCTTGCAGGCTGATCCCGCCACTGCCGATAAAGCCCGGCTGGTGAGCTTCAGTTTTGATCCGGTATTCGACACGCCAGACGTGATCGACGCCTACGGGTCTCAATTTCGCGCAGGGGATTTTGACTGGCAATTCCTCACCACGGAGGGCGCCAGCTCATTGGACCCCATCCTGAATGCCTACGGTCAGTGGGTGATTCGAGACTATGACGAGAATGGCGAGTACATGGGCACCATGTCGCACATCTTGCGCGTGTTTCTCATCGACGAAACCCGTCAGATTCGCAACATCTACAGCACTTCGTTTTTGCATGCTGACACCGTCGCCAACGATGTGCGCTCGCTCTTGATGGAAGCCGCTGCCGAACCTTCGGCGGATACGGGAACCTAAAGCGACCCAGGCGGAAGGACTCGGCCACTGTCTAGCTAACCTATTATCCGCCCATCACTAGTCCTGTGCTGCCTCTCGGGTTCCTGCCGGTTATCAGCGGCTGAGGGCCTTCATCCGGGGCAATCAGGCGGTCTATTCGTGCTAATCTGCGCGCGTTTTTTCTCGGCCTAAGGGAGCGCGTCGCCCCAATGTCCGAGCAGAGGAGATCCGAGCATGCTGATCAACGGCGAGTGGCAGACCGACACGCCCACTTTTCCCGTTTTCAATCCCGCCACGGGAGAGGAAATTGGCCAAGTGGCCGATGGCACAGAGCAAGACGCTGTGCGCGCGATTGACGCTGCGAGTGCCGCCCTCCCCGCGTGGATGAGTGAGACGGCCTATGCCCGGTCCTCGGTGCTGTATCGCGCCTACCAGTTGATGCTCGAGCAGCAGCGGGAGCTGGCCGAGCTAATGACTCGGGAGCAAGGCAAACCGCTGAAAGCAGCCATGAATGAGGTGAAGTATGCGGCAGA
>JADHQG010000096.1 GCA_016778045.1 Luminiphilus sp.
TACCAACCGCCCAGCTGGTTATCACCTATGCTGCCTACCCGTGCCGACAGGACAGCAATGCGGGGCGCGGTGCTGCGCTTCAGCACGGGCCACAGCGCCGCCAGCACCCGCATTGGCGTGAACGTATTCGCCTCAAACACATCTCGCATTGCACTGACCTCTAGCTGGTTCAGGGCTCGCTCTGGACGATAACCCTCCCCCTGCAATACCCCGTTACAGACGATCAAGCGGTTGATATCGATACCCCCATCAAGAAGCTCCGTGGTCATCGATTGCAGTGACTCGTCGCTATAATCGCTTTGATAAGCGTTCACCCCCTTAAGCGCACTCAGGGAATGAACATCGGCTAAGGAGCGGGAAACTGCGGTGATAGGTCGAACAGCCTCTTTCGACCATCGCTCGATCAGCGCACCGGCAATCGCACTACTCGCGCCCACCACCAGATCTTGGCTTGGCTTTTCTGTCATTGACTGCGCTCCCAGGGATTCGCGATTGCGTTAGGCTTCTCGATCTTCTTACGACAGGAATTGACGCCAGATGACAATGCCAAGGCGAATTGCCTTTATCGGACTGGGCGCCATGGGGTTTCCCATGGCAGGACACCTCGCCAAAACAGGACACAACGTGACCGTCTTTAACCGCACAACCGAGCGCGCCAGCGCCTGGCAGATGGAGTATGGCGGACAGATAGCGGCGACGCCGGCCGAGGCAGCGGAACACCAGGACGCCGTCATGGTCTGCGTGGGTAACGATGACGACGTGTTAGCGGTGACTACTGGTGACGAGGGTGCGCTCAAGACCCTACCCGAGGGCGCTCTGCTGATTGATCACACCACCACCTCCGAGGCGCTGGCGATCTCACTGGCGGAAACCGCCAGCGAGTCGGGGGTGACTTTTCTGGATGCGCCTGTCTCAGGAGGCCAGATCGGCGCACAGAATGGCGTGCTCACCGTGATGGCGGGTGGGAACGAGACCGCCTTTCAGAGCGCCTTACCCCTGATTGAGTGTTATGCCAAAAGCGTCAAGCGGATGGGTCCGGTTGGCGCGGGTCAACTGACCAAGATGGTCAATCAGATCTGTATCGCGGGCTTGCTACAGGGTTTGTCAGAGGGCATTCATTTTGCGGAGCGCGCGGGTCTCGACGTGACGGCGGCAATGGAGGTGATCGCGCAAGGTGCGGCGCAGAGCTGGCAGATGAATAACCGCGCGAGCACCATGATTGCCGGGGAGTTTGACTTTGGCTTCGCGGTCGACTGGATGCGCAAGGATCTGGGCATTGCGATTGCGGCGGCTGAGAAAGTGGGCGCCGCGGTGCCGGTCACCCAACTGGTAGACGGCTTTTATGCTGAGGTGCAGCACCTGGGCGGGCGACGCTGGGACACGTCGAGCCTCATACAGCGGCTGCGGGCGCAAGCTCGCTAGCCGAGCCTCTACATAGCATCGATAGGCCCGGTAAGAGCAGGCTTACCGTGACACTCAGGCTCTAGAGGGCGCCCGGGAAGGCGCCTCCATCGAGCAAAATATTCTGACCGATCACGAAACCGGCCTTGTCGGAGCACAGCCATGCGCAGGCCGCACCAAACTCTTCCGATGTGCCAAAGCGCCCGGCAGGGACCGTTGCCGTTCTGGCCTCGCGCGCTGCCTGCTCACTGATACCCCGCGCCGCGGCATCCACCGCGTCGAGCATGGCGAGACGGTCCGTATCGTGCAAACCCGGCAATAAATTATTGATGGTGACACCACTGCCCGCCACCTGTCGGGAAACACCGGCCACATAACCTGTCAGGCCGGAGCGCGCGGTGTTGGAGAGACCCAAGACCGGTATTGGGGCCTTCACCGCCACGCTGGTGATGTTAACGATGCGGCCCCAGCCCTGGTCCATCATCCCGGGTAGCAGCGCCTTGATCAGAGCGATGGGCGTCAACAGGTTGGCATCGAAGGCAGCAATAAAATCGTCGCGATCCCAATCTGTCCACATGCCGGGCGGCGGTCCGCCCGCGTTGGTGACCAAAATATCGACCGCTCCCGCTGCCGCCAGCACGACCGCCTGCCCCTCCTCCGCGGTAATGTCAGCCACGACAGTCGTGACATCGACGCCGTGCGCGGTTCGGATGGCGGCCGCCGTAGCCTCCAGTGCCTCGCTGCCGCGGGCATTGAGCACAAGGTGAACACCCTCAGCGGCCAAAGCCTCCGCACAGCCACGACCTAACCCTTTAGAAGACGCGCATACCAGCGCCCGACGATCCTTGATACCCAGATCCATGAATGGCTCCCGTGAACGAAGATTCAGCCGACGATTATCATCTATCTGGTGATCACTGCGCGAGTCGCATCCACCCAAGTCACCTGGCGGCACAGCCAGCCCAGGTCGTTGCGGCTCAGCCAAATGACGCGAATTGGGTGCACATCCGTTCTATAATGGAGCGGCGGCAATACCGGGGCAGAGCGCTGCCATCCAATGCAACCTCGTCGGAACTGATCCATGTCCGTCACGCCTTTTTGGGAAGCCAAGTCACTCGAATCCATGTCGGATGCCGAATGGGAATCGCTCTGCGATGGCTGCGGACAGTGCTGTCTGCACAAACTGGTCAATGAAGACACCGCTGATGTGTTTTACACCCGAGTCGCTTGCAGATTGCTCGACGCCGAAACCGGACGGTGCACGCGTTACGCTGAACGTCTGGCTTTAGTTGAAGACTGCCTCGATGTCAGACACATGACCCGACACGAACTGGCCTGGATGCCCCTCAGCTGTGCCTACCGTCGCCTAGCTGAGGGGAAAGCATTGCCCGCCTGGCACCCGCTGATCACCGGCGATCCCGCCTCGGTTGTTTCAGCAGGCATGAGCGTCATGGGCAAAACGGTCAGCGAGGACACCGTCGGCGTCGATGACCTTGAAGAACACATCATTGAATGGGTCGATACCTGAGCAAGTGTTAATATCGGCCAAAAGCGATTGGGGGAGAGCCATATGCAAGAAGAGACACTGGCACGCACCACTTCCGGGTATCCCATGTTGGTGGTATTGCCGATTACGATCCTGACCGGCGTGGCCGGAGCCGCGCTGTTAGGAGCCATCGCCGCCAAGATTTTTGCCGTCATCGTCGCCGTGCTCGCCTGCGTTTGTTTAGCGGGCTTTTACATGGTCGCGCCCAACGAAGGCCGGGTGCTGCAACTTTTCGGTCAGTACGTTGGCACCGATCGCGCACTGGGCCTGCGCTGGGCGAACCCCTTCTACACCAAACACAAAGTGTCACTCCGCATCCGCAACTTTGAAAGCGGACAGCTCAAAGTGAATGACTCAGCCGGCAACCCCATTGAGATCGCGGCGGTGGTGGTATGGCGAGTGGTCGACACGGCAGAGGCAGTGTTTGAAGTTGACGATTATGAAGACTACGTCTCCATCCAGAGCGAGGCCGCGATTAGGAATATGGCCACCAGCTACCCCTATGATGACCACGAGGGCGAATCCATTACGCTGCGGGGGAGCGCCAACGAGATCGGTGAAATCCTTAAGGCCGAGGTGCAGGAGCGGCTGGGCAGAGCCGGTGTCGAGGTGTTGGAGGCGCGCATTAGCCACCTTGCTTACGCACCCGAAATTGCCAGTGCCATGCTGCAGCGTCAGCAAGCCTCAGCCATCGTGGCAGCGCGGAGCAAGATTGTTGAGGGTGCGGTGAGCATGGTCGAGGCAGCACTGGATCAGCTAACGCAGCGCCAAATCATCGAACTCGATGCGCAAAGTAAGGCATCGATGGTCAGCAACTTATTGGTGATTCTCTGTAGCGACCGGGCGGCACAACCAGTGGTGAACAGCGGCACTGCGACGGGTTAGTCGGCATCGTTAAGCCCGCGTCGCTATTGTCAAAATGCGATCGAGCTGATCGGCAAAGGTCTTGCGATCGGCCTGATTGAGTGGTGACGGCCCACCAGTATGTACGCCTGACCCGCGCATGGTCTCCATGAAGTCTCGCATTTGCAGGCGCTGCTTAATATTGTTTTCCGTATAGCGCTCTCCTCTCGGCGTGATCACCAGTGCGCCTTTTTCCAATACTTCACTGGCCAGTGGAATATCGGCAGTGATAACAAGATCCCCGACCTCCACTCGCGCAGCAATTTCATGATCCGCCATGTCAGGGCCCTGAGCGACCTGATAAAGACTGATAAGCGGTGACGCGGGCACTTGAAACGACTGATTGGCGAACAGCGTCAGCTTGAGCTCGCGCTTTTGAGCCGCCCGATAGAGAATCTCGCGGATGACCACAGGGCAAGCATCTGCGTCGACCAAGATCTGCATGCTGGATGACCTCCCCACGTTCTTCCATCAAAAAAGCGGGTGTTGTCTCAGCTTTTCGATGGGGTGGCTCAGAGTCTGACAGATCGCTGGCCCGGCCACGCCAAGTGTGTATACTACGCGCCCCGACGGGTGCCAGTCTCGTCGGCATCGCGCGGAATTAGCTCAGCTGGATAGAGCGTCGGTCTACGAAACCGAAGGTCGCAGGTTCGACTCCTGCATTCCGCGCCAACACTCCAAAACAACTTTGAGACTCAGTCATATCGCCGCTAATCAGGCGTTGTAGTCACGATGTATCGTGCTTAACGCATCGACCCAGCCAAGAACGGCCCGCCACGCTCCCCTCCCCTAATACGATTACCCTCTGCATGAGACGCGCGCCGCCTCCGTTTGTGAGGAAAAGACTCTGGAGTGGACTAAGTCCCCTGTGCTTAACGCCGAGCATGCGGGGGCGGAGCAAAGATTGCATTACACTGATGATCCGAAAAGTCGTACCGAGGTCCCGATATGTCGTCAACCAAAGGCCGATGGGTCTATGTATTTCTCGCTGGACCCGTCGTGATGGCCGCCGCATACGGCATCAGCTCATGGTTGATGGCCGATCCCGCGGGCGAGAGGGTCGCCGCCGATATGTCCCTTGCCTATGGGGTACTGCTGTGGATCGGAGCGCCCATCGCGTTCGTGGCTGTTCTGCCACTTCTCGCTGGCATCGTCAAAGTCTTCACCAAGTCCTAGGCAAGATCAGTTGTCGAAGGCTCCACCCCCAGGCTATCAACGCCCTCCGAGAGCTGTGCTCATTGCACTGACGCAAACCCGATTCTCTAAACGCTCGGGCATAGCAGACGCCGATCACTCTTCCTAGTAATCCTCGTCGAGGATGCCCCGAGCCTTCAGCTCCTTGGTCAGTTTTTCTAGCCGGACAAAGGCCACCAGACCCAACATTCCGAATACGAAGCCCAACACGCTTAAGCCCTCCATGAGCCCTCCCCTTTATGGCTGCCGCACAGTCCATCAGCGCTGCGAGTTTTTCACTCTCGGCGATTGACGCCTTCAGCCTAACCTTTGGCGCACTCTGCTAATCCTTCAGCCTATACCCAAGGCGACACTGTGACGGTCATGGAAGACAGCTACCGCCACGGACGGCACCACTTACTTGAGGGCAAGACAATGGCTAAACGAACGAGAGAGGCCGAGATCGTGGAGTACCTCTGGCCACCCAACCCACCCATTCACAGAAAAATCAGCCTGGATAACCCGAGGCTCACGAGCGTCAGCATTGCCGCTGCGTTACTGCTGTTCAGTGCAGTGCTGTTTGGCGAAAGAACAGAGACTACCGGGGTGAACGAGGACAGTCCGCCGAGTTATTCACGCTAGTCAGTGACACCACTCTCGGGGCTCGCTCACGCCTGTCCATCGCGCACTGCGCCCACTATCGACCGGTCGATCAGACGACTGCATTTCGCATTACACTGGAGTTCAGCTGCTATCGACAAGCATTGGAGTGAACGCCGTGAGAGCCACCGCCGAATTGGTAGAAATGGGAACTATCACCGCCCAGCTGGGCCAACGCGTAGAGGTGGGCAATGGGCCCAAGGAATCCAGACTATTGGTAGATGTGACGAGCGTTGAAGTCGAGGGCGATCGCATCAGGGCGAGCCTTGCCGCCAATGACGCAGCGGACTGGCTCACTGTCGGTAACGATCCGTCTGTCGGAT
>JADHQG010000097.1 GCA_016778045.1 Luminiphilus sp.
GTTTGCCTGAGCCAAACGCCATATGCCCTCCGGCACGAGGGCGATCCAGATCCAGGGCGTCGGGATTGTCAAAGCGACGCTCATCGCGATTCGCTGCTGCGAAACGGATATTGATCAGGCTGCCCGCAGGAATGGTCACTCCGCTTAGCTCAACGTCCTTTGCTGTGGCGCGCATCAGGCTCTGCACCGGCGACTCGAGCCGCAGTACCTCTTCAATGAAGATCTTCAGGTAGCGGTCCGGGTCAGACTGCAATTGCTCCCAGGCCATCGGGTTCTCAATGAGTAGCTTCACGCCCGCGGAGATGGCGTTGGTCGTGGTCTCAGAGCCGCCGACAAAGGTATCGGCCATCATCTCGGCGTGGAGTTCGTTGTCATTGAGAGGGCGCCCCCAGTCCTCGATCACCGTATTGACCAGCGCACTCAACAATGAATCGTCGGGCTTCTCCCGCAGTCGCTCAAAAATAGGCTGAAAATAGTGCTGGGCTTCGATTTCTTTGCGAACCGAGACCAGTTCATCCTCTTCGGACTGCATCAGGCTGATACGGTGAAAGAACGCCTCCGTCCATTCTTTGATCTGCCAGATATCGTCGGGGTTGGCGCCCATTTGCTTGCCAATAATCAGTAGCGGCAGGGGAATGGCGAACTGCTTCACCCATTCGCAGTGGCCGTCGTCGATGAAGTCATCGATGAGCTGGTACGCCAGGTCACACACTTCATCTTCCAGCGCTTCAATTTTCTTGGGTCGAAACGCATCGTTAAAGACTGAGCGCACCGCTTTATGGTCAGGATCATCGCGGCCGTTGAGTGTTTTTGCCGGGACCCAGCCTTCCTCCTGAAAGGTGTTGCGAACCGCTAGGGCGCGGGGACTGGGTTCTGTCGCATCAGTGAGATACGCCGTCTCGTTGGTAAAGTACTCGGTATCTGTGAGGATCTGGCGCACGTCATCAAAGCGGGTGATGACGTACATGCCGGTCGCGGGGCACTGATAGACAGGCGCTTCGTCACGAAGCGTCTTGTAGGCGTCATAAGGACAGCGTTGAGTCTCCACATCAAAGAGATTGACGTCAGTTGGTGTGTTAACCGTCATGTGTGTGCCCGATTTCTCCGCGTTAGTTGCTTTCGACTATAGCCTGAGGGTAAGCCACTGAGAAGAGAAAGCGATACAATCAGACTATGGCGACACCACTTCCCAATCACCCCCAGCTTCGCGGCAATTACGCGCCGATTCACTTCGAAGCTGAATGCACCGACCTGATTGTCGAGGGCGATCTGCCCGCGGATCTTGAGGGCTCACTCTACCGCGTCGGGCCCAACCCTAAGTTTGTGCCCGATCAGGGCTACCACTGGTTCTTCGGTGCCGGCATGGTGCATGCGTTTCACTTTGGGGGTGGGCGCGTTAATTACCTCAACCGATGGGCACGCACTCCGAAGTTTGAGGCCGAAGAGACCGCGGGTAAGCCCTTGCCAATGAGCTTCATTACGGACCCGGATACCGGTGCTATTCAGTCAGATCGGCGCAATGGACTCGCCAACACCCATATCATTTGGCACGGCAACCAGCTGTTGGCTCTGGAGGAGGGGAGTCATCCCTTTTCCATGGCGCCTGACACGTTGGCGTCAGCGGGTTATGGCCATTACGGGGCTGACCTTCAAGATGCCATGACGGCGCACCCTAAGATTGATCCACTGACCGGCGATCTGCATGGCTTCGGCTACATGTCGGGCGCGATAGGCAGCAAAACCATGACCTATCACGTGATCGGCGCGGATGGGGTGGTCAAGCGATCCGAACGCTTTGAAGCGCCCTATGCGGCGATGGTTCATGATTTTGCCGTCACGCGGGACTACGTGTTGTTCCCCGTATTCCCCTTGACCTTCGACTTGGATCGCATGAGCAAAATCGGTTCCCCTTTTGCTTTCGATGGGGGAGCGGGGGCCTTTATCGGGGTGCTGGAGCGCGATGCGCCGGTGAGTGAAGTGCGGTGGATCGAGGCGCCGGTCTGCTTTGTCTTTCATTACCTCAATGCGTGGAATGAGGGTCAGCAAGTCACCTTTGATGCCATCGATTTTGCGGTGGCACCCAACTTCCCCGATCCCAACGGCAACTTGCCCGGTCACGCTGAAGCGCAGGGTCGCCTCACGCGATGGCTGGTCAACGTCGGCACCGGTCAGATTGATCGGGAGCCACTCGTGGACGTGGCCGCAGAATTTCCGAGGATCGATGACCGATTTGCCATGGGTCGACACCGGCACGGGTTTTTGGCTACCGCGTCACAGCGCCAGCGGGGCGACGGTGGCGTGTTCCACGAAATTACCCATATCGATCTGGATTCCGGTCAGCAACAAGTCTGGGATGCCGGATTTGGGAGCGGGGTGTCAGAGCCGGTGTTTGTAGAGCGCTCAAAGAAAGCAGATGAGGGTGCCGGGTGGCTCTTGGCAACCGTCTATGAGCCGGAGCGGCATACCTCGTCACTGGTGGTGCTGGACGCCATGGCAGTGGCGGATGGGCCAGTCGCCACGGTGCGTCTTGACCACCGCGTGCCGTATGGTTTTCACGGTAGTTGGCGTCCTGCCGGGTAGATTAAGTAGCCTCCCGGCGCAAAGTATTCGAGCGTTTGTCCTCGCCATCATGGCTCCATCCGGGGGCCAGAAACAGGTAGCGAAGAGCGTTCTGCCAACCGCCCGCACGACGGAGGTCCTGTGCGATGTCGGCGTATTCACCAAAAGCGACCTTCATCGGGTGGTGACTGGCGATATTTCTCGTGAGGCCGTAGCGAACCGGTTCGGCCTCGATTTCGGGGCTAAACGTACCGAACAGGCGGTCCCAAATAATCAGCACGCCGGCGTGGTTGCGATCCAGATACCTGACGTTTGAGGCGTGGTGAACGCGATGATGGCTCGGGGTATTGAAGAACCACTCAAACCAGTCGGGCATCCGGTCAATCGTCTCGGTGTGCAGCCAGAACTGGTAGATCAGACTGAGGCTCATCATGGTGATAATCATCACGGGATCAAACCCGAGTAGTGCCAGCGGGCACCAGAACAGATATTTAATAACCCGCTCACCCAGGCCCTGGCGGAGCGCAGTGCCGTAGTTGTAGTACTGGGAGTTGTGGTGTGAGACATGCCCCGCCCACAAAAACCGCACTTCGTGGTTGGCGCGATGAAAGCTGTAGTAGGTGAGGTCATCCAGAAAAAACAGCAGCACCCACCACTGTGGCGCCCTGCTCACTACCTCTTTGAGCGGCGAGAGTTCCCAGCACACAAACATCAGTAGCACGGCACCGAGTTTCGGCAGCACGTCGACCACTACGGTCAGCAACATCACGCCCATTGAAGCCAGAAAATCCTGCCGCTCATAGAGCGCCAGCGACTTACGCCACGCGACCGCCCATTCAATCAGCAGGGCGGTGAAGAACAGGGGCAGGGCATAGATAACCCAGTCATCCTGCAGCAGCGCAATGGCTTGTGGCAGCAGATTGTCCATTGAAATCACCCCGTGCCCAGCTCTGTAAGTTGGGGACTGTTCGCGAGACCCTCTGACTCGCGACGCAGTTGTGTCAGTTGCGCCATGATCGAGACCGCAATCTCCATGGTTGTTTTGGAGCCAATCGAGAGCCCCACGGGGGCATGCAATCTCGCCAGCGTGTCGCTACTCAGCCCCAATTGGGACAGTCGTTGCAGTCGTTTTGCGGTGGTGCGTGCTGAACCCAGGGCGCCAACATACCAGCAGGCTGAATCCAATGCCTCCATCAGGGCCATGTCGTCCACCCGGGGGTCATGGCTCAGTGTGATCACAGCGCAGTGTTCGTCCGCCGCATGCTCCCGCACCACATCGTCGGGGAGCCCCAGTATTTTCTCTACCTCGGGTCCCTGCCATTGATCCAGCGCCCACTCTCTCGAGTCCGCGAGCAACACTTCGTAGTCCATGGCCAGCGCCAGCGTGCTGAGGTTGGCGGCCAACTGTCCAGCGCCAACCAGAAGCAGTCGATGTCGCGGTCCGAAGCAATGGGTCAATGTGTCGTCGCTTTTTTCAAGTGGCGCGAATTGCTCGGCTGGGCTGATCTGGGTTTCGCCACTTTCCAGAGAAACACTACGACTCAATGTTTGCCGCGTCGACATGGCGTCGTAGGTCTCGGTCACCCATTCCATATCTTTTCCACCTAGCTGCTGAATCGCCAGTTCCAGCCGGCCACCGCAGGGCAGCCCCCATTTCTCATTATCCTCGGCGCTTACACCATACTCGGTTAGATAGACCTGAGGGCCGTTGAATTCCCCCGCAAGCAGGCGCGCGATCAGGTCTTCCTCAACGCATCCACCCGAGACGCTGCCTACCTGAGAGCCGTCAGCGCGAAAGGCCACCAGTGAGCCTACGGGTCGGGGTGACGAGCCAATGGTCGCGACCACGATGACCAACCAAGGTTGTTCACCTTGAGTCAATGATGCCAACAGGCAGTTGAGAATGGTCTGGTCAGTGGAATTCATCGGTTATCGTTTATTGGTCACGGCGTCATGGTTGTCAGCATTTTATCGCGTCGGCGCCAGCTGACCGGACATTGTTGCATGGTGGACAAATTCTCGGTCGCTAAAGTCGTCACTCAGCTTGTGAAGAACACACGTCTGGTGCGTTGCAAACCGCAAGTGTAGGCGACTCGGCGCCGTGCTGGCAGAGGGTGATCGATGGCTCAAAAAATCAGACCTGCGCACCGCTGCACCCCATGAATTCGCGGCGCTATCCATGACGATCCATGGCTAGACCCATGACTTTATCCAAGGCGCTATGGTGCTGGGAAAGTTATGGCATAAACATTGCCGATATCGCATCATATGCGCCCTCAACCACCAACCATCCGAGACAGGTAGCGAACCATGCCCAACCCCGTCTATATCTATGATGCGGTGCGAACGCCGCGCAGCAAAGGTAAGTCCACCGGCACCCTTCACGAGGTGAAACCCATCGATCTGGCCGCAGGACTGCTGGTCGAATTACAGAAGCGCCACGACCTCGACACTAGCTATGTCGATGACGTTGTCATGGGCTGTGTGTCGCCTGTCGGTGAGCAAGGCTCTGATGTAGCCAAAATGGTGGTCCAGAATGCCGACTGGGACGAGTCCGTGCCGGGCGTTCAGCTGGATCGCTTTTGCGCGTCTGGGCTAGAGGCCGTCAACATTGCCGCTCAGAAAATTGCCTCGGGCTGGGAGGACCTTGTGGTCGCCGGCGGCGTGGAATCCATGTCGCGGGTGCCAATGGGTTCCAATGGAGGCGCTATGGCCGGCGATCCCGAGTTCGCTGTCAAAACCAGCTTTGTCCCCCAGGGGATCGGCGCTGACACGATTGCCACGCTGGCGGGTTGGTCTCGCGAAGACGTCGACCAGTATGCGGTGACCTCGCAGCAGCGCGCGGCCAACGCCAGAGATAACGGCTGGTTTGACCGCTCGGTGGTACCGGTCAAAGACAGCAGCGGCGTGACCATTCTGGAGCGCGATGACTTCATCAAGCCTGATACCACCGTCGAAGGGCTTGCTGGCTTGAAACCCTCTTTTGAGGTGCCGGGCGGCATGGGTTTTGATGACGTCATTCTGGCTAAGTACAACACCCTCGACCATATTGACCATGTGCACACGCCGGGTAACTCCTCCGGAATTGTAGACGGTGCAAGTGCTGTGATGATCGGCAGTGAGAAAGCCGGCAGCGATCTGAATCTGAAGCCGCGTGGGCGTATTTTAGCGACCGCGGTGCTGGCGACTGATCCCATCATCATGCTGACGGGTCCCGGACCTGCGGCGAAAAAATGCTTAGCCAAGGCTGGACTGACGCCCGCTGATATCGATCTGTGGGAGATCAATGAGGCATTTGCGTCGGTAGTGCTGCGTTACATGCAGGATCTGGACCTCGATCCCGAGGTGACCAATGTCAACGGCGGCGCCATCGCCATGGGCCACCCGCTGGGCGCTACCGGGGGCTGTTT
>JADHQG010000098.1 GCA_016778045.1 Luminiphilus sp.
ATTGCAGCTAATGCTTGATTAGGAGAAAAAACGCCGGTGAGGCCGGGGTTCGGCGGTGGCGTCCAGGCGACGGCATTGACCGGCGCCCAGTGAGATAACCCTGCGCCACCGATCAGACAGGCCGCCACCAGGATGAGCGTGAGTCTGAGAGGCCGCTTCATGCGGTCGCCCTGTGACTCAGGGCGTGCCTGCGGTCATCCGGCGCCATGGCTTTTTCAGGCGTCGTCTGAGGAGGGCCTCAGCGTCTCGTCCATCGCGGCACGCAATCGATTCGCCCAGTCTCTGAGCATGCGATCGGCAGCCTGCCGGTTAGTGATGCGATTGGCGTAATTGACGAAGGTTTCGGGGTCTGCCTTGCTGTCGTAAGCGCGCACCAAAACCTCTGACGTCTCGGCATCAATGAGCTCAAGGTAGAGCGTCATCGAGCCTGCAGAGGCTGAGTAGGAGCGGCTCATGCTGGGGCTGTTCAAGTCAGGGCTGGTGATATCGAGGTTGACGATATTGGGGAATACCAGCAACACCTCCTCGCCCTGCTGCCACTCGGTGACAAGGTCATAGGCAGGTTCTTCGCTCAGCGCATCGGTGAAAAAGGTGGTGCACTCCTCACCCAGATCGGTCTTGATACGATCGATATCGCGCTGCTTGACCTGCTGACTACTGCCGCGGTGCGCAGAGTTATAGTCACGCTGCCAATTTTTACGGAACGCCACCTGGCAGGGAACAATGCCGAACTGGGCATAAATATCCAGCTGTGCCTCGGGTTTCATGTATAGCGCGCTGTGCTTGTCGCTGCGGATCAGCTCCAGGCCATCCGGTGTGGTGCTCGGTGGCGGCTCTGACGTTGATGCACACCCGACGGTCAACAGAAGTGCTAATGCACTGGCGATAGCGATAACGTTTTTCATGGCGATAGTCTCTCTCATCAATCCTTGATTTGGTCTGGGCCACACATCGATGCGCCCCATGTTTTTAAACACATTGCCAGAAGCAGTGCCATTTGGTCACCCTTTATAACGTATTTGTCGCCTTTCGCTAATTACGGACCGCTTGGAAAGTTTTGGTTGCCGACGATGAGGTGAGTGCGTTGTTTTATGCAGGGAGGCTAGCCTTTGGCCAACAATTGCGCGCTGCGTTATTAGGGTGGTTGTATCGGCGGGGTGACGGTCGCCCTATCCTTGATGAACGGTCACGGCGCCAGTATTCTCGATCCACCAAATGGGAGACCGCATCATGAATCAGGCACTGCCAAAACGCGCACAGTTCCATCATATGAAGGATGGCACTCAGGAAGACTGGGAGATCATTGGCGCCGAATTCTTTGAATTCCGCGGCGATGTTTGCCATCGAATCAAAGATCATCTGATGTTGTTAAAAGGTGATTGCGGTGGCTTTCCGGTAGATCGCCTGACGCATTGCTTGCAAACGGCAACGCTGGCTCACCAAGACGGTAAAGACGAAGAATACGTGGTGTGCGCGTTGTTACACGACATTGGCGATACCCTTGGACCTGCGAACCATGCGGATGTGGCGGCGGTATTACTGGAGCCCTATGTCAGCGAGGCCAACCACTGGATGGTGAAGCATCACGCCATTTTTCAGGGCTATTATTTCTTTCACTACATGGGACTTGATCGCAACCTCCGCGACCAGTTCAAAGACCATCCCCATTATGCCCGCACGCTGGAATTCATTGAAAAATACGACGCGCCGGCGTTTGACCCCGAGGCGGAATGCTTCGAACTGTCATTTTTCGAACCTATGATGGAGCGCGTGTTCAAAGAGCCCAAGCGGTCGCTGTATATCAGCGATTCTGCTTGACCCTCACCCGGTGGGCTCTTCAGTGGAGCCCATCTTGAAAATACTGTTTGTCTGCACCCACAACCGTTGTCGCAGCATTCTTTGTGAGGCCATCGCGAGTCAGCGCGGTGGCGGCTTGATTGAGGCTGCCAGCGCAGGAAGTGCTCCGGTTGACGCAGTACATCCCCTGACCCTGTGTTATCTCGAAGAGCGCGGTTACCGGACCGACGGGCTGCGCAGCCAGTCCTGGCATGACCTTGAGACCTTTGAACCCGATCGGGTGATCACCGTCTGTGACAGCGCCGCCGGAGAGGCCTGCCCGCTGTGGATGGGGGAGGTCGAGAAGGTGCACTGGGGTCTTCCCGATCCGTCCAGAGTAGAGGGCGACGACCAGGCCATTCGCAGTGCGTTTATGGCGGTGATTGATCGCATCGAGCACAAAGTCGATAAGTGGGTGCGCGAGACTCAATCCTGAGTGTGGCACACCATCGATGCGAGAGGCGTTGGCGATGGACATTTTTGAACGATACCTGAGCGCTTGGGCGGGCCTGTGCATCCGCTCTGGCGTTGTGCTCGATAACGCTGTGTTCGTGGTGCGCTCGCTGGTGGCGATCTTCAGTCGCACACCCAAGTAGCACGTTTGGTCGTCGCGACCCGTTTTTCACCCTGATACGATCTGTTTTGCCATTGCAGCACGGCGGTCGCTACAGCTACTGCCCGACGCAATTCCATAGACGTAGCGCGACGCGATTCCAAAAAATGAGTGTAGCGCGACTGCAGAATAATCAGGAGATGATCGATGACAGTGGCCTATCAACTTGAGGAAGCGGGCACCCGCCTGAGCCGCACCACTATTGAACGCCGTCCGCTGGGACCGCGGGACGTGCGCCTGGATTTGCAGTTCTGCGGCATCTGTCACTCCGATCTGGTAGCGGCCGGTGACAAACTCGGTGGTGGCATGTTCCCCATGGTGCCCGGTCACGAGATGGTGGGCACTGTCAGCGAGGTGGGCTCAGACGTCGAGGGTGTGTCGGTGGGCGACACGGTCGGGGTGGGGTGCATTGCCGACAGCTGCCGAAGCTGCCATTCCTGTGATACCGGCGATGAGCATTATTGTGAAACCGGTTTTACGCTGAGCTTTAACAGTAAAGATCGTGAGGGGCGCGTGAATTACGGCGGTTACGCCTCTGACTACGTGGTTGATTATGACTACCTCGTACCCATCCCGGCTGGCGCGGACTTGGCGCGTATGGCGCCGCTGCTCTGTGGCGGTATCACGGTATATACCCCGCTAAAACGCTTCAACGTTGGCCCGGGCACCACGTTGTGTGTATTGGGTATGGGAGGCCTTGGCCATCTTGCGATCCAGTTCGCCAGTGCGATGGGTGCCCGCGTGATTGTGGCCTCCCGCTCAGAAAGCAAGCGTGCCGACGCCACGCGTCTGGGTGCCGAGGTGGCACTTGATCCAGACTCGAAGGATTTGCAGGCGTGGATGGGGCAGGTTGATCTGATTCTGGATACGATCTCCAATCCACACGATTTGAATCGCTGGTTTTCGCTCCTGCGCCGAGGGGGCAAGCTTTGTTTAGTGGGCGTGCCAACGGACCAACTTGAGGTCTTTCCTGCGTTGATCGTGTTCGGTGACCGCGCGCTGGAAGGCTCTCTGATCGGCGGCATTGCCGACACTCGGGAGATGGTGCAATTTGCCCACAGCCATGGTCTGGGCGCGGAGATTGAGCTCATTCAACCCGAGGAGATCGAGTCTGCGTGGCATCGCCTTCACGAGGGCGATGTGCAATACCGGTTCGTGATTGATCTGGCGTCGCTGCATCAAGATTGATGTGAGCACACCCAATACTTGCTGGGCTAACGGTGGCTCGTGCTGGCTGCTCTAACGCTCGGCTACATCAAACAGCATTGTCGCCCGAGAGCGCCGCAGCCCCAGAGCAAGCCGCAGCCCCAGAGGACGCCTCAGCCCGACCTGATTTTTGCGGGTAACTTCGCTACCGTATCAACCCTCATTCTCGAGGCAGTACCACGAGCGTCGTCATGCACCCTGCCACATCCGACTCAGCCCCATCCGCAGCGCGCCACGTTCAGCGTGCGCCCAACTGTGACCTGCCTGACGCATTGACTGCGGCGCAGGCTCCCTCGCCATCGCATTCTGCCCAAGGTCAAAGCGCGGCAGAGCAGGCGCCCGCATTTACCAGCCTGCCAGCTTGGCTCCAGCAGGAACTGCGGTCGGATCACGCAGGTGAAGTCGGTGCAGTGATGATCTACCGCGGTAT
This sequence comes from Luminiphilus sp., assembly GCA_016778045.1. Lineage (GTDB taxonomy): Bacteria > Pseudomonadota > Gammaproteobacteria > Pseudomonadales > Halieaceae > Luminiphilus. The sequence goes on from JADHQG010000098.1 coordinate 4,086, forward strand.
CTTGGCGATCTCCCGAGACGCCAGCGCGCGCCATTTTTCGGAGCGTCACCTCGCGACAGAGCAGCAGCATCTGCAGCTTATGGAGCATTGGGTACCCGCAGCTCATCGCACACGCTTATTGCCAGTTTGGCGGGTGATGGGGTGGCTGACAGGCGCCTTGCCTGCGCTGTTTGGTCGACAGGCGATCTTCGCCACTATCGAGGCGGTGGAAACCTTCGTGGATCAGCACTACGAGCAGCAGGTGGCGCGCATCGATGCTCAGGGGGAGCATGCATTGTTGCGGCAAACTCTCGTCGACTGCCAGGCCGATGAGGTGAGTCATCGCGACGAGGCCGCCCAGCTGGCGTTGCCGCAACGCGGGCCGCTGATACGTTGTTGGTGTGCCATTGTCGGTTTCGGTTCTGCCGCTGCCGTCGCAGCAGCAAAGCGCGTTTGACGACGAGGTCCACCATTTAGCGATCGGCTGCCTGCCGCCACTAGGTGCCCCAGCCATCATCTCGGTAGGGGATCGTCGTGTCCACTTATCGTCGGCGACCTCTTCCTGTGTTAGCCCCGGCGAACAATTAACCATCACGGGGGTGGTCTTTGTTTCGGCGAGTAACTTTGGCGCTGTGGTTGTTGAGTTTTGCTTTGTCTTGCACAGGCAGCAATTGGTGGGGCTCAAACTTTCCTGAAAATTTGGTAAGTTAAGAACTCCGGAGCGAAAGGTGGTGCTCATGAAAAGAATCATTCAAGCGGTAGCCCTAGGCACGACTCTGTCAATGGCCTAACTTGGTCCTACACGGCGCTGACACCGGCAGACAGCGCCAGCCCCATCACGATAACGGGATTCACCAACGGGTCTGCCGCGACGGTCAGGCTTAAAGCGCTTAATGGCAACGGGACGAGCACAGACTCAGCGGCAGTGACCTTTACGCCGCAGGCTGCGCCCGCACAACCTGTCCCGGGAATGCCAGCGGCGTTACTGCTACTGCTGACGGCCTTGGTCGGTTGGTGGGGCGGACGACGGCTGAAAAGCTGATCCGTACTGATCCTTATTGACCGATCGTCTTCAGTCGCGGGTCATTGGGGTAGACCCAGTCGTCTGAAATCACAGGCTGCACGCGTAAATCGGGCGGGATCCGGTCGGTACCAATCTGCCTGTCGGCATTCTGGTTCCAATGGTAAATCCGCGCTTCTTGGTAGCTCAGCGGCACGCCCTTAAAGCCCGGTGACTCCATCGAGCGCTGGATTTGCGTGCCGAACTCGGTGTCCTCCAGCAGGATATCGCAGAGCCGCTCACCGTTGTTAACGGTCCAGTAATCTGGGCCCTCTCCTTCACCCCAGTCGGGGGCAATGGTCCAGCATTCAAGGCGACATTTGTTGATGCCATTGGGCCAAAACAGGAGTGGCGCCAGTACAAATTCGGTGAGCTGGGACACCCAATTAGGAAAGATCCCATAGGACTGGATGCACGTTCGGGCAATTTCTCCCACCGTGGCGATCTCGGCGCGCGCACCCACATCCCTTATGGATTCGGCGTCTTGCCCACCATTGATGCGTGGCGGGGGGGCGACCATCCTGCCGTGACCATTGGCATAGAGCGTGTTTACGTTGCGGCGGTGGTCGAGTAGCGGCGCGACGGTGGTGGGATGGATGTTGGGTACGTGATAGACCTCGGTGTTCGCCTCCATGGCGATCTTCCAGTTGCAGTCGAGGTCGAAGCTGTGCCTGGCTGATAGCCGGCACTGGTCGAACTGGAACTCCCGCCATTCATCAGCAATGGGCCCGAGCCAGTCAAGCAGACTGACCGCATTG
>JADHQG010000099.1 GCA_016778045.1 Luminiphilus sp.
AGACGCAACGTCGCGCCTTCCCCGGCAATGCGGAACAGCTGTTCTTGCTAGAGGCCGATGCGCTCGGAGATTGGGATGGCGAGGCACTTAAGGCCTACGATCGGGGTTTAACGGCTTTCCCAAGATCCTTCTCCCTGCTCTACGGCCGGGCCATGGTGCACGAGGCGGACGGCGAGTTGACCGCAATGGAGACTGACTTGAGGCGTATTCTTGAGCAGGACCCCACTCATGCCGCCACGCTCAATGCGCTGGGCTATACCCTGACCAACCATACTGAGCGCTATAAGGAAGCCGCCGACCTGATTGAACGCGCGCTCGCACTATCGCCCGGCGATCCCGCGATTCTCGACAGCCTTGGATGGGTCTATTACAAATTGGGCCAGTTGGCTCAGTCTGAGGCGCTGTTACGACAGGCGCATCAAGCGTTTCCTGACCCTGAGGTGGCCGCACATCTGGGCGAGGTACTTTGGATTCAGGGTAAGGAGATTGAAGCAAGAGATATCTGGCGCGACGGTCTCAGTCGCGTACCCCAGCACTCGATCATTCTCGAGGCCTTGCAGCGTCTTGGCGCTGAGCTGCCGTGAACCTGCTCACTCAGACCGCCGCGCAGCCTACTCGACGGCGCCTGATTCAACTGCTCCTGTGTTTCACCTCAGCGTTATTTCTAGGGTGTGCGTCACCGCCGGAGAGCGACAGCCCTGACCTCTCATCCTTACCTCTACCCCCAATGGACCTCGACCGTTGGCAGGCTTCAGGCAAGGCCTCATTTGCTTCCAACGACGCAGCCGAGACGGCACGTTTTCTGTGGCAACGGACGACGGCAGACACGGAGAACATCACGCTAAAAGGCCCTTTCTCGCTGAATGCCGTGACGTTGTTACGACAAGACGGAGAATTGTGGTGGCAACAGGAAGGCAAGCTGCGATCACTGTCGGACCTGGAGGGAGCAACTGCCTTAACTCAGGCACTGACGTCATTGCCCAGCGACGCACTAGGCAATTGGCTATTGGGATACCCGCCTCAGGGGGGCAACTGGCAAGTGACCGTCAGCGAGTGGCAGCAGGTACCCCCCTGGCGTGCCCCTGCTAGGGTTACAATTCAGGGTGCTGGTATTGAAATCAAGGTCATCATTTCGCAATGGGAACTCAGCCCGGCAACGTGACTGCCCTGCAGGCCCTATCCCCGGCCAAAATCAATCTTTTTCTGCACGTGACAGGCAAGCGCGCGGACGGCTATCACTCGTTACAAACCGTTTTCCAATTGCTCGACTGGGGAGACGACATGCGCTTTGAGCACCGCGACCAACCGGGCATCACGCTGTCCGGCGACACCGACGATATTCCGCGGGCAGATAATCTGATCATCAAAGCCGCCGAAGCACTGAGTCACGGTGAATACGGGGCCCATATCCATATTCGCAAGCGACTGCCTCGCGGCGGGGGGTTAGGTGGCGGGAGCTCTAATGCAGCCACGACCTTATTGGCACTCAATCGTCTATGGCAATTGGGGCTGCCGCAGAGCAGTCTGCTCAAGATCGCTGAGCCTCTTGGCGCGGACGTACCGGTTTTTGTGTTGGGCCAGAATGCTTGGGCAGAGGGGAATGGCGACGTACTCACTCCACTCTCATTACCCAAGCGCTGGTACGTCATTGTGCAGCCGGAATGCGAGGTGAGTACTGCCGAAATCTTCGCCCACCCTGAATTGACACGCCACACTGCGCCCATTACAGTGCAGGCCTTTTTTTCAGGGGCCGGAAGCAACGACCTGCAGGCCGTTGTGTTATCCCGATACCCCGAGGTCAAACAGGCATTGGAATGGCTGTATCAACAGTCCCCTACGGCTTGTATGACTGGAAGCGGCGCCTGTCTATTCGCTGCTCTGGAGACCAGAGAAGAGGCGGAGCACATTGCAGCGATTGCCCCGGAGGGGCTGAAGGTCGATGTCGCGGCGGGGTTGGACAGACTCCCTCCGATGCAGGAAGTCGCGTAAACAGTTTGATTGGGGCGTCGCCAAGTGGCAAGGCAGCGGGTTTTGATCCCGCCATTCGGAGGTTCGAATCCTCCCGCCCCAGCCATTTTTCAAGGCTTGAGGTAAAGCAATGTCATCCAAAATGATGGTGTTTACGGGGAATGCCAACCCTGCGCTCGCGCGCAAGGTAGCAGACCGTCTTTACTTGGGCATGGGCAATGCGGCTGTGAGCAAGTTCTCTGACGGTGAAATCACCGTCGAGCTGGGTGAAAACGTGCGCGGCAAAGACGTGTTCGTCATCCAAAGCACTTGCCACCCCACCAATGACAACATTATCGAATTACTCCTGATGATCGACGCTCTGCGGCGCGCCTCGGCAGGCCGTATCACCGCAGTTGTGCCCTACTTTGGCTACGCAAGGCAGGATCGTCGTGTGCGGTCTGCGCGGGTGCCGATCTCGGCCAAGGTGGTAGCGGACACCATGGTGGGTGTCGGCGTCGACCGCGTGCTGACCTGTGATCTGCACGCCGAGCAGATTCAGGGCTTTTTCACCGTGCCCGTAGACAACGTCTACGCCTCACCCATTCTCAATGCCGATATTGTGAAAACCGGCTACGAGAATCCGATCGTGGTCTCGCCCGACATCGGCGGCGTGGTCAGAGCTCGCGCCATCGCGAAGCAATTGGACGACGCCGACCTGGCGATCATCGACAAGCGTCGCCCGCGCGCCAATGAGGCAGAAGTGATGAACCTCATCGGTGATGTCGAGGGGCGCACTGCCATTCTGGTAGACGACATGGTTGATACCGCCGGCACGCTTTGCACCGCAGCTAACGCTTTGAAGGAACGGGGAGCGCTGAAAGTGGTCTCCTACTGTACCCACGCCGTACTTTCCGGCAAGGCGCTGGACAATATCCAGCACTCCCAGCTGGACGAGTTGGTGGTCACCGATACGATCCCACTGTCTGAAGAAGCGCAGGAGATTGGTAAGATCCGCCAGCTGACCATTGCTGACCTGCTGGCTGAGTCGATCAGACGAGTGAGTAACGAAGAATCCATTAGCGCGCTGTTTGATCTTGCTTAAGCAGCGTTTTACCCACCCACCACCGCGTTGGTCGCAGACAAAGTGGTGCTAACAAAGGAGCCAGACCATGTCTGAATCTTTTATTGTTGTTGCAGAGGCGCGAGCCGACGAGGGGAAAGGTGCGAGCCGCCGCCTGCGTCGTCTTGAAGGCAAAATACCGGCCGTCATTTACGGGAGCGGTAAGCCTGCCCAAAGCCTGGCACTGATCCGCAAGGACTTCGAGCACATGCTGGAGAACGAAGCCTGCTTCAGCTCCATTCTCGAGGTGAAGGTTGGCGGTGAATCGGAAAATGCCATTATTAAGGACATCCAACGGCACCCCGCCAAGGGTTTCCCCATGCACGCCGATTTCCTGAGAATCCGCATGGACCAGGCGATCAAAGTGAACGTCCCGCTGCATTTCGTTAACGAAGAACAGTGTGCGGGCGTCAAACTTGGCGGCGGCATGATCCAGAAGCAGACCACCGATATCGAAGTGCAATGTTTGCCGAAAGATCTACCCGAGTATCTCGAAGTCGACATGCTTGAGGTCGAGCTCGGCGGCATTGTTCACCTGTCTGATATTACGCTTCCGGACGGGGTTATCTCCACCGCACTGGAACAGGGCGACGAGTACGACCTGACGATTGCCTCTGTCGTTGCGCCGAGAGCTGCTAAAGAAGAAGCAGCCGACGCTGAGGCAGATAGCGAAGCCGAGCGAGACGGCGATTCAGGTGGTGACGCTGAGGCAGCATCTTCTGATGACGCCGGAGACGGCGACAAGGACTAAGTAGACCTTGTCCGCCATCCGACTCATCGTCGGGCTCGGCAACCCCGGCACACAATACGAAGGCACTCGGCATAACGCCGGTGCCTTTTTTGTGCGCCGCCTCGCCGAGCAATTTGCCCTGTCTTTGGCGGCTGATCGCAACGCGCTGGGTGAGTCGGCACGTGGTGTTATTGCCGGACACGACCTACGCTTACTCATACCGGAAACGTTCATGAATGAGAGTGGGCGGTCCGTTGCGGCCATGTCGCGCTATTACCGTATTGAACCCGACGCGATTTTGATCGCGCATGACGAATTGGACATCCCGGCGGGGGAGTCACGCTTCAAATACGACGGGGGTCACGGGGGTCATAACGGTCTCAGGGACATCATTCCGGCGCTGGGAGGTCACCGCGATTTCTGGCGGCTGCGCATTGGCATCGGCCATCCCGGCTCAGCAAAAAAAGTGTCGTCCTGGGTATTGAGCAAGGCCTCGGCGGAAGACCAAACGGCTATCGAGGCCAGCACGGAAGCTGCCATTGGCGCCCTCCCACTTTTGCTCGACGGCGAAGACATCAAGGCCATGACCGCGCTGCATAGCAAGAGCTATGCAGCCAAGCCATCTCAAGAGGACTAATTGGCATGGGAATTCAATGCGGCATTGTCGGCTTACCCAACGTCGGTAAGTCCACGCTATTCAATGCACTGACTCAAGCGGGTATCGATGCGGAGAACTTTCCGTTTTGTACGATTGAGCCCAATACCGGCGTTGTACCCATCCCCGACCCACGTCAAGGCGAGATTGCCGCCTTGGTCAACCCCGAGCGGAACATTCCCGCCACGATGGAGTTTGTGGATATCGCCGGATTGGTAGCGGGCGCATCAAAAGGCGAGGGCCTCGGCAACCAGTTTCTGGCAAATATTCGTGAGACGGATGCGATCGCCCACGTTGTGCGATGCTTCGAGGATCCCAACGTGATCCACGTCGCCAACAAAATCGACCCTCTCGCTGACATAGAGACGATTAACACTGAGCTGGCGCTCGCGGATCTCGAATCCTGCGAAAAGCAACTGACCAAAGTGGTCCGCACAGCAAAAAGCGGTGACAAGGAAGCGGTCGCACTGAAGGCACTCCTTGAGGACAAGCTATTACCCCAGCTGAACGAAGCGCAACCGGTGCGTGCATTGACGCTCGATGACAATGAGCGTGCGCGGGTGAAAAGCCTGCACCTACTGACGACCAAGCCCACGATGTATATCGCCAACGTCGCTGAGGATGGTTTTGAGGACAACCCCCATCTGGACGCCGTTCGCGCTCACGCCGCTGCCGAGAATGCCGGCGTCGTGGTGATCTGTAACAAGCTCGAGTCCGAGATTATTGAACTCGCCGAGGAGGAAAAGGTCGACTTCCTCGCCGAGATGGGTATGGAAGAGCCGGGGCTCAATCGGGTTATCCGCGCGGGCTACGAGCTACTCAACCTGCAAACCTACTTCACGGCAGGTCCCAAAGAGGTGCGGGCTTGGACCGTTCGCGTCGGCGTCACCGCGCCGGAGGCAGCCGCTGTGATTCATACCGATTTCCAGAAAGGCTTTATTCGTGCCGAGGTGATAGGTTACGAGGACTACGTCACCCACCGGGGTGAGCAAGGCGCCAAAGACGCTGGGCGTTGGCGACTCGAAGGAAAGGAGTACATCGTAGATGACGGAGACGTCATTCACTTCCGCTTCAATGTGTAATCAGTCGCCCGCCAGGGCACGACCGATCACACCGCGCGTCTCTCCCGGCTGAATAACAGCATCGATCTCGAGATAGCTTGCGGCTTCTACCGCACGCCCTTTGTCGTACATCTCGGCGAGTAGCTTGTCGTACAACGCTTGGCGCGCGCCCTCATCAGGCGCAGCAGAGAGCTCCTGTCGCCAGCCCAGATGAACGGCCCCCTCCAAACCCATGGCACCAAACTCACCTTGCGGCC
>JADHQG010000021.1 GCA_016778045.1 Luminiphilus sp.
TGATCAGCTTACGGCAACTACTGGATCACGCAGCCGAGTATGGATACGGCGTGCCGGCCTTCAACGTGAACAATCTCGAGCAGACCCGTGCCATTATGGAGGCGGCTGACCAAACCGATTCCCCCGTGATCATGCAGGCCAGTGCCGGCGCCAGAAAATATGCTGGGGCACCCTTTTTGCGGGCCCTCATGGAGGCGGCCATGACCGAGTTCCCGCACGTACCCGTTGTGGTCCATCAGGATCACGGCACCTCGCCGGCCGTTTGCCAGCGGTCCATCCAGCTGGGCTTCAGCTCGGTCATGATGGACGGATCACTTGGTGAAGACGGCAAGACGCCGATGGATTACGACTACAACGCTTCGGTAACACGCCAAGTCGTGGGTATGGCTCACGCCTGTGGCGTATCGGTTGAAGGTGAAATTGGCTGTCTGGGCTCACTGGAGACAGGTGAGGCGGGCGAAGAAGACGGCATCGGCGCGGCAGGTAAATTGAGTCACGATCAGTTGCTGACGGACCCTGAAGAGGCCGCGCAGTTCGTTGCCGATACGGGTGTCGATGCCCTCGCCATTGCCTGCGGGACCAGTCATGGTGCTTACAAGTTCACGCGGCCGCCGACCGGCGATATCCTCGCAATGGATCGCATCAAAGCTATCCACTCGCGTATCCCCAATACCCACCTGGTGATGCACGGCTCGTCCGCGGTTCCGCAGGACTGGCTAGCAGTCATTAACGAGTTCGGAGGCGACATTACAGAGACCTATGGGGTGCCGGTAGATCAGGTGGTCGAGGGCATCAAACATGGTGTGAGAAAGGTCAACATCGACACTGACCTTCGCCTCGCGTCGACCGGTTCGATCAGACGCTTTCTCGCCAAGAACCCGTCGGAATTTGATCCGCGAAAATATCTGGCGGCCAGCCTTGAGGCCATGAAGGCGATTTGCATCGATCGCTATGAAGCATTTGGCACTGCGGGTAATGCCTCCAAAATTCAGCCAATGTCGCTCGCCGATATGCAGGCTCAATACGCCGCCTAATCGTCGCCGGGCTCGGCGCTCGAGCGGGCATTTTGCCAAGCGTCAGCCGTGTTTTGCGTAGCGTGAGCCCGTATGATCACAGGCCTTTCATCAACAGGCTGACACCATGGCGCAGTCTTATATAAAGCGAATCTTGAACGCGCAGGTTTACGACGTTGCGCGGGAGACGCCGTTGGACGCCGCGCCGCTCCTGACAAGCCGGATAGGCAATCAGGCTTTTTTGAAGCGCGAGGACCTTCAGCCGGTCTTCTCATTCAAGTGCCGCGGTGCTTACAATAAAATGGTTCATCTTGATCTTGCAGCGAGGCAGGCAGGTGTTGTTGCGGCATCTGCGGGAAACCATGCGCAAGGGGTTGCGCTGGCGGCGTCCAAATTAGGCATCAAGGCAAAAATTGTGATGCCGGTGACCACGCCTGCGATCAAGGTCGATGCTGTGCGTGCGCTGGGCGCTAAGGTGTTGCTACACGGTGATTCATTTGATGAGGCGGCGGTGCGCGCCGAGTCATTGGTGGCGAATGAAGGCCTAACGTTTATACATCCTTTCGATGACCCCGACGTGATTGCGGGTCAGGGCACTGTAGCCGTGGAATTGGTGCGTCAGGCACCTGGTCCGCTTGACTATGTGTTCGTTTGTTGTGGTGGTGGTGGGTTGTTGGCGGGTATGGCCGCCTATTTGCGCTACGTGTGGCCAGAGACCCGCATTATTGGCGTCGAGCCTGCCGATGCCGCCTGCGTTCGCGCTGCGTTGGATAAGGGCCGGCGCGTTACGCTGCGGGAGGTCGGGCTGTTTGCCGACGGTTGTGCGGTCGCGCAGACCGGAAAAGAGACGTTCAGGCTGATTCGCGAGTGCGTGGACGACGTCATCACTGTCAGCACCGATGAAATCTGCGCCGCGGTGAAAGATATCTTTGAGGATACCCGTGCGATCGCTGAGCCTGCCGGAGCCCTCGCTGTGGCCGGCATGAAAAAGTACGCCGCCCAGCATGGCATCGCCGGGACCACTATGGCGGCGACCGTCAGTGGTGCCAACACTAACTTTGATCGGCTGCGCTATATCTCCGAACGGACAGAAATTGGCGAGCGCCGAGAGGCCGTGCTCAGCGTGACCATCCCGGAAGCGCCCGGTGCGTTCAAGGCATTCTGCAATGCTATCGGCAAGCGCAATGTCACTGAATTCAATTATCGGTACGAGACGGCGACTGACGCGCGCGTGTTCGTCGGTCTGGCGGTGACGCCCGGCGATGGCAGTGTGGAGGCGCTTCAGCATCAATTGCGCGCCAAGGGATACCCGGTACTCGATCTGACTGACAATGAGACGGCCAAACTGCACTTGCGCCATATGGTCGGTGGCAGACTGTCACCAGACATTGAAGACGAAATGGTGTTCCGGGTCGAATTCCCTGAGCGCCCCGGTAGCCTGTTGCAGTTTTTGAATGCGCTGGGCAAGGAGTACAGCATTTCGCTCTTTCATTACCGCAACCATGGCGCTGCGTATGGCCGGATCTTGGTTGGCCTACAGGTGCCACAGGGAAAGCGCGCCGCACTGAAAAATGCGCTCGATCGTCTCGGTTACCGTTTTTGGGAAGAAACCGACAATCCCGCTTATATCGAGTACCTGGGCCGCGCTGACAATTAACGGCCATCGTGGCGACGTGTTAAGCGTTAGCGGCTGGCCGTTAAGTAAACAGCGTCAGACCCTCTTCGCTCAAGAATCCGTCGAGGGTTTGGTCGTGGGGTTCGGTGTGCCAATCCGTTACGCGCTGTATGGCGAACCCTACCCCCAAACGAAAACCGCTTGCGTCAGCAAATACGCGATCATAAAAACCACCACCGTACCCGAGCCTGATGCCGCTGGTCCCGCAGCCCAGCAACGGCGTGATGAACAGATCGATATCTGCGGTCGCAACCGCAGGTGCAGCCTCTGCGGGCTGAAGCACACTGCCAATGGTTGTTTCGGTGGCATCACCCGCCTGCCATTCGCGGAAGGATAAGTTTTTTCCCTCAACCCTCGGGTACACGACCTTGACGTTCCGGTCACGCGCCTCTTGGATGAGCAAGGACGGGTCGAATTCAGATTGATGGGGCAGATAGCCGGCAATCATGCGAGCGCTCCGCCATGCGTTGCATTGATTGAGGTAGCCCCTTGCTTGTTCGGATAGGATGCCGCGTTCTTCGGATGTGAGGGCATCGCGAGCGGCACGCAGGTGGGCGCGAAGGGCGCGCTTTGTGGCGACACTATCTGCCATGAGCGGACGGGATGCGGGTACCGGGCGGGACCGTGTCGCCCCCAACATCATCCGCAATCAGCCGGGAATAGGGCGATGACCCCCAGGTAGTGACGCCAGGGCAGTATGAGAGTGGATGGAGGCCTTGAGGGGCAGCGTGGGGAGGCTGCAGATTCCAGAAGCCAGGAAGGGAACTGACCCGCGGTACCGCTGACGAATAGGCCCTTGAACCCTGCGGCTCAAGGTGGTGCTCACTACTTGACTTCAGGCTTCCCGGTTCTGGCCAGGCTTGCACAACGGTCACGGAAGTGAACTCCGGGTACTGCATTATCGGCTCGAGGACGAATCGTCTGGCGAATACTTCAGGCCGGCTTCAGTATAGCCTAATGCGTGGTCAGTTGATCTCAAGTTGCCGCAGCTGATACAGCACTTCGTCAAGCTGACTATTGAGCGAGGACAACCGTTCCTGCTCCTCACTGGCTTCGACGGGGTTATCGCCACTTTTCAATGCCAGCAGTTCATGACTGATATTGAGTGCTGCCATAATGGCAACTCTCTCAAGGCCAATCACTTTGCCTGTCGAGCGGATATCGCGCATGTGCTGATCGAGGTATCGCGCAGCCTGAGTCAGTGCTAGCTCCTCTTCCGCAGGGCAAGCAACCTGATATTCCTTGTCTAGAATATCGACACTAACGGTGTTGGGACGGCTCACGCGCCGCCATCCAGAGAGCGCAACCGCGCCAGCGAGTTTTCAACATGCTCGCTGGCAAGACGTTGTCGCTCCAGTAGTTCTCTTCTCTCGCGCTGCAGTTCTGCAGCCCGCAGTTTCAAGGCGCGGTTTTCTCGATTGAGCTCGCGACTCAACTCGATGAGGTCATTCACTTTTTTTTCGAGCGCCTGGATGAGGTTGTCAGCCACGAGGGTTACACTGTGTCGGTTGCAAGCCCGCACTATAATGCGCGTCGTTTTATCGGGTCAATGCGCGACCGGTGCGCAGACCACTGACCACAGAGGACACACATCTTGTTGCTCGACGCACTTGGCGCATTTGAGGACATGCCGACTTGGGATGACGCGGCAGACAGCCTATTCAACGCCGGGCAAAGCCTCAATCCGTCAGCGCTGCATGGCGCAATGTCCGGGCTGCTGGGCGCCGGGTTTAACCCGCACACCGAGCACCATTTTTCGGCAACGGTGGCGGCGCTGGAAAAGGCGCTGGCCATAGATCTGACCGGCGATCTGGTGGATTTTGTCTCCCGTCTCAGCCTCGCCACCCTGTCTGCCATCCTCGACGCCGATTACACATTTCAGCCCCTGCTGCCCTCGGACGACAGTTCTTTGGAGGAGCGGTTGTTGTCAATATCGGAGTGGAGCCGCGGCTTTTTGTCCGGGTTCACTCAGGGCATTGCACAACGAGAAGCGGCGGGAGAGCCCGTGCCGAGCATGACGGCCGAGGCGCTGAAAGACATGGCAGCTATCGCACAGATAGATACTGAAGAGACGGACTCCGAGGAAGCCGAGCGGCAGCTGGAGGATATCGTTGAATACATTCGTTTTGCCGCCATCAACATTGTTAACGAAGCGCAATCACTACAGGAAATGAGCAGTGAAAATCTCGAAAGCTGAATTTACCCGCCGCCGCAAAAATCTCATGGCCATGATGGACCGTCACAGCATCGCGATCATCCCAGGTGCGCGTGAGGTTACGCGAAGCCGAGATACGGAATACCCCTTTCGCCAGAACAGCGATCTGTTTTACCTCACCGGCTTCGAGGAACCCGATGCCGTATTGGTATTGGTACCCGGTCGTCGTCAGGGGCAAGTGGTGTTGTTCTGTCGGGAGCGAGATCCTGAGATGGAGCTGTGGAACGGCTACCGGCTTGGGCCCGAGGCCGCGGTCGGCACTTTAGGGTTGGACGACGCTTTCCCGATCGATGACCTCGATGACATTCTTCCCGGGTTGATCGAGGGCACCCAGCGGATTTACTACTCCATGGGACACGACGACGTATTCGATCAGCGGGTCATGGGGTGGGTGAATCAAATTAGACGCCTTGTTCGCACCGGTGCCGCTCCCCCGGCGGATTTCACCGATCTGGCATTTCTGCTCCATGAACAGCGGTTGATCAAATCGGCTGCCGAAATACGCGTTATGCGTAAAGCCGGCGAAATCAGTGCCGCGGCACACATCCGGGCTATGCGGGAATGTCGGCCTGGGCGCTATGAATATCACCTCGAGGCTTCGATTCAACACACCTTTGCTGAACACGGTGCGCGTTTCCCGGCCTATAACTCGATCGTCGGTTCAGGGGCCAATGCCTGCGTGTTGCACTACACCGAGAATGCGGACCGGATGCGCGCGGGCGACCTCGTACTGATCGACGCGGGGTGTGAATACGAGGGTTATGCTGCCGACATCACCCGCACCTTTCCCGTTAACGGCCGATTTTCTCCGGAACAGCGGGCTATCTACGATTTGGTGCTCGAAGCGCAACGAGCCGCTATCGCCAAAGTGAAGCCGGGTAGCACCTGGAATCAACCTCATGATGCCACCGTGCGCGTCATCACTCGCGGCTTGATTAAACTAGGGCTGTTAAAAGGTAAAGAGAAGGAGTTGATTAAGGCCGAGGCGTATCGAGACTTTTATATGCACCGAGCAGGCCATTGGCTCGGCCTTGATGTTCATGACGTCGGCGATTACCGGGTCCATGGTCGCTGGCGACAGTTGGAGCCCGGTATGGCACTGACCATTGAGCCGGGTATTTACATCGCAGCGGACAACACCAAGGTGGCAAAACGCTGGAGGGGAATTGGCGTGCGTATAGAGGATGATGTTGTCGTGACGGAGCAAGGTTGTGATGTGCTAACCAGTGACGTCCCGAAGCGAGCCGAAGAAATCGAAGCGCTGATGTCAAAGGCGTGATGACGGATTCTGCTCGGGTACTGATTCTTGGCGGCGGCCTTGCGGGGCTGTCGTTCGCAATCGCGTTGGCCGCCGAGGCGCCTGAGCTGAACGTTACCCTGCTTGAGGCGCAGCCTTTCCGAGCGGGCTCACCCAACCCATTGGATACCAGAGCCTCTGCGCTCAATCTGCATTCAGTAGAGCAATTGGAGCAGTGGTCGCTGTGGTCCGAACTGAGCCGGTCAGTCGGGGTCATTGAGGAGATTCATGTTTCTCATCGAGGTCATTTTGGTAGCACCTTGATGACCACCGCTGACCTCGGAGTCCCTGCCTTGGGCTATGTTGTCGAGAACCACATTTTGGGCGCGGCACTGCTCGCACGCGCCGAGCAGTTGGGCGTGACGATTCGCTCTCCCCTAAAGTGTCAGGCACTTCAGTCAGACGGTTGTCACCCGGGCGTAATGACAGAAGACGGTGAGGTGCTGTCAGCTGATCTTGTATTACTCGCCGCCGGGGCAGCGCCCGAATGGTTTCACGAACTGGGTATCACCGTGGCCGAGCGTTCGACCCACAATCACGCGATTGTATTTAACGCGAGTTTTCAGGGGCAACAGGCGGGTCGCGCGTTTGAGCGTTTCACATCACATGGACCACTGGCGGTGCTCCCACTTCCTTCAATCAGTCGTTCTGAACAGCGCTATAACGTTGTGTGGTCAGTCCCTGACACTGAGGCGCCGGCGCTCGGCGCATTGGAGGGCCCGGCTTTTAGTGAGGCGTTTCAAGCGGCTTTTGGCTGGCGACTGGGTGCCGTTGCTGCCGTGGGCCAGCGCAGTCAGTGGCCATTGGTCCGGCTGTTGGCGTCGGAACAATATCGGGCAGGGTATTTGCTGGTAGGCAATGCGGCCCACACGCTTCACCCGGTCGCCGGCCAAGGTCTCAATTTGTCGCTCCGAGAAGCCGGTCTTCTGGCGGCTGCGGTGGGATCTTCGATGCGCAGGGGCGCTCCGATAGGGCAGCTCAATCACTTGTCTCCCTACCTTGCGGAGGTCACAGAGGAGCAGCATTTCGTTACCCACAGCACCGACCTATTGGCGACGCTGTTCAATCGACGGGGGCCGCTTCTGGATGCGCCACGGAACCTGTCACTGGCGCTCTTGGATCTGGTGCCTAGAGCCAGAGCCAGGGTAGCCAGTGTAGGAACAGGGCGTCGCAGTGCACTCAGGTGAGCCCGTGGCCCATCCCGACGTTCTGATCATCGGAGCAGGCATTGCCGGGCTGTCGTTGGCGACCGCACTGGGTCGCGAAGGCTTCCGTGTCACGGTCATTGATGGTGCTGCCCGGCCGGAACCGCCCTCTGAGAGCAGAGATCTGGATGCATGGGATCTGCGCGTCAGCGCCCTAACACCGGCCTCCATCGAATTTTTACAAAGCCTCGGTGCCTGGCAGGCGATCCCGACAGATCGCACCGGCTGTTACACGGGGATGCGGGTTTGGGATGCTCAGGGTAGCGGTTCTATCGCCTTCAGTGCCGGCGAGGTAGCGGCTCCTTTTCTCGGACACATCGTTGAGAATCGTCTCACCCTCTCCGCCTTACTTCGGTGCGCAGAGTCTACTGCTGGGGTGGAGGTGCTGTGGCAGCACGCCTTGGACTCGATGGCGCTGACCGACCAAGGCTGGCAGATTCACTGTGAGAGTGGCGAGGCCTTTTGTGCGCCGTTGACGGTGGGCGCCGACGGCGCCCGGTCTAGGGTCAGATCACTGACAGCCATGCCGAGTCGGCAGTGGAGCTATGAGCAGAGCGCCATTGTGGGAACGATCGCGCTTCGCACGCCCCATCAAGACACTTGCTGGCAAGCCTTTATGGATACTGGCCCACTCGCGCTGTTGCCTTTGGCTGACGACGACAAGGTTGCCATGGTGTGGTCTCTCGATCGGGCAAAGCATGAGTCGGTGGTTGCGCTCAATGACGAGGCGTTTCTCGCCCAACTTAATCGGGCCTTGGCGGGCGATGCACCGGAGGCGATGGCGTTGGGACCCAGGGTCAGTTTTCCCCTGATGCAGTGTCACGCGGTGGATTACGTCGATGAGGGCCTGGTGCTGGTGGCTGATGCGGCGCACAGCATCCATCCACTGGCCGGACAGGGCATGAATTTAGGTCTGTCGGATGTGAGGGTTTTGGCTCAGGAGTTAGCCAATGCCAATGCCAGTGGGCTGCCCGTGTCCAGCCCCGTTGCACTCAAGCGTTATCAGCGCCAGAGAAAAACCGAAAATCTGGCCATGATGGCGGCGATGGAAGGCTTCAAGCGAGGCTTTGGTAGCGCAAACCCCCTTGCCGTCATTGCACGCAATGTTGGCCTCAACTTGGTCGATCAGCGAGACGGTCTAAAGCGCTGGTTTATGAAGCAGGCACTCAGTTAGGCCCGTTTACCTCGTTGCCATTGACTCTCTGAGAGAAATGATCGGCCACCCCTGTGCTTCGGCGTGGCTGCGCAGTATCGCGTCGGGGTCGACTGCCACGGGGTGACCGACCGCGCCGAGCAAAGGCAGGTCGTTGTGTGAATCCGAGTAAAACCAGGTATTTGCATTATCAGCGACTTCAGGATGCACTGAGCGCCAATTTTCGAGGTGCGCCACTTTGCCCGATTGAAAGCACGGCGCGCCATCGCACTCGCCTGTGTAATGCCCGTCGACAATACCCACACCGCTACCCAGCCAGTGCTGGAATCCAAGGCGTGCGGCGACTGGTTCGGCCACAACGGCGTGGGTGGCGGTCATCATCAGTAGCACATCGCCGGCCACGCGGTGCTGATTGAGCAGATCGAAGGCTTTGTCGAGTAGCATTGGCTCAATGCATTCAGCGATGAACTGTCGCTGCAAAGCGCGCACCTCATCCCGGTGTTTGCCTGTCAGTGGCGCGAGCACGAAGTTGAGGTAGGCCATCATGTCCAGCGTGCCGGCCTGATAGTCAGCATAGAACTGATCATTTTTTATACCGTGGTCCTCGGCCTCCACCAGCCCGGCTTCGCATAAAAATTCTCCCCAGCGGTGATCGGAATCCCCCGCAAGTAGCGTGTTGTCGAGGTCAAAAATTGCAAGTGCCATAACGCTGACTCATTACTGACTGCGGGAATAATCTGCGCTCCAGCGCACTCTGAGAGTGCCGCAAGGCCTCTAGGCCGCAAGAGAGTGCCGCAACTGCAGGATGTGTGGAAGAATACGGCCTGAGGTGCCGAGCCTCAACCCCGCTTATGGTGTCATGAAGATTTGGAAGCAATTTTGGAGCAAGTGCTGGACAAGGAACGCGTCATAGACTGCGATGGCTTCCGACCTAACGTCGGGATTGTCGTCTGCAACGCGGACGATCAAGTATTGTGGGGCCGCCGCATCAATGGTCGGGACTCGTGGCAGTTCCCGCAGGGTGGGATGAACCGCGATGAAACGCCCGAGGCGGCCATGTACAGAGAGCTAGAGGAAGAGGTGGGCCTTCGTCCCGAGTCGGTGGAGGTGCTCGGTCGCACCCAAGGGTGGCTACACTACCGACTGCCCAAACGCTTCATCCGACATTCCGAGCGACCCGTGTGTATCGGTCAAAAACAAATTTGGTTCCTGTTAAGACTGACAGCGGATGACAGCGCAATCGTATTGGACGCACACGACGACCCCGAGTTTGATCATTGGCGGTGGGTTAGCTACTGGTATCCCGTGACTGCTGTGGTGGACTTTAAACAGGCGGTTTATCGGCAGGCGCTTACCCAGCTGACGGGTCGGCTCGCGCCAAAACCCCGTAATGCGCGCCGGCGCAGGAGGGGACGTTAGTGCTGGAGGTGCTGCGCCGGCTGATCCAAGACGTCAATGACGCCGATTCGCTTGAAGACGCGCTGGCATTGATTGTGGGTCAGGTCAGAGCGGCCATGCAGACCGACGTATGCACCATTTATCTGCACGATAAAGGCAGCCAGAAGCTGATATTTCGAGCTACCGAGGGTTTGAACTCAGAAAAAGTCGGGCAATTTGGCTTGCGCTTTGATGAGGGCCTGGTGGGCTGGGTGGCTACCCGCGAAGAGCCGCTCAATTTGGACGACGCCAGTGCGCATCCCCAGTTTCAGCTGGTTGAGGGCCTCGGAGAGGAGCCCTTCAATGCTTTCCTCGGAGCGCCGATTGTTCACCAACGAGATCTGCTGGGCGTGTTGGTCGTGCAACAGGGCGATCACCGACGCTTTTCGGAGGATGAAGAAGCGTTTCTGATTACTGTCTCGGCGCAGCTGGCCGGGCTGATTGCACACGCGGAGCTGGCCGGCGCGATCAGCCAGACCAATTCTGTTGCGGTTGACGCGGATGGTGGTGCTCGCCTATCGGGTATCGCAGCTTGCTCGGGCATCGGCATTGGGACTGCTGCTTGGGTTTCACCTCATGCGGATCTGCAGACGGTGCCCTCCAGACAGGCGGCTGACCGACGAGCAGAGCTGAAGGCTTTTCGTGATGCGCTGGCCAGCGTTCGGTCCGATATCCAGCAGGTCGCAGAGAATCTTGAGGATGAGCTCGGTCCTGAAGATCGGGCACTGTTCGGTGTTTACCTGAGCATACTTGATGACTCTGCTCTGGGTGGCGAGGTGGCTGCTCTGATCAAAGCCGGGGAATGGGCGCAGGGTGCGTTGAGTCAGGTCATGCTGCGCCACATTCGACATTTTGAGCGCATGGAGCACTCCTACTTAAGAGAGCGCGCGGTAGATGTGCGCGATCTGGGCACCCGGGTGCTGGGTTATCTGCAGGACGCTGACCGCAGGGACGTTGATTATCCGGAGGCGACGGTGCTCGTTGCCGAGGAGCTTACCGCTTCTGCACTGGGAGAAATTCCTCGGGATCGACTGGTTGGCATTGTATCCATGCGTGGCAGCGCCAACAGTCATACGGCGATATTGGCCCGCGCTATGGGTATTCCTGCCGTGGTGGGTGTTGAGGACTTGCCCGTGAAACGATTGCCAGACCAGCAGCTGGTGGTCGACGGTTATAACGGCCGCATATACGTCAATCCGCATGTGGACCTGTTGGCACGATTTGAAGGTTTGCTGGCCGAGGATGAGGCGTTGTTTGAAGAGCTGGCGCCGCTGGCCACACAACCTGCCACAACCTCTGACGGCAGCGCGGTAGCACTTTGGGTCAATACGGGTGTCGCGGCCGACGTGCAACGGGCGCGGGAATTTGGCGCTGAAGGGGTGGGGTTGTATCGCACCGAAGTGAGTTTCTTGCTCCGGGACCGCTTCCCAAGCGAGGAGGAGCAGCGCCAGCTCTACCGTGAGCAACTTGAAGCCTTACACCCCTCCCCTGTGACGATGCGCACGCTCGATATTGGCGGTGATAAAGCGTTGCCTTACTTTCCTATCGAGGAATCGAATCCGTTTCTCGGCTGGCGGGGTATTCGTGTCACGCTAGATCACCCAGAGATTTTTCTGACCCAGGTCAGGGCCATGCTCAAGGCGAACGAGGGGCTCCACAATCTGCGTATTCTTTTGCCCATGGTCACGGCGATCGACGAGCTCCGCTCGGCGAAGGAATTGATCCTGCGATGCCATGACGAGGTGAAAAGTGAGGGCTTCACCGGGCCCCTGCCGCCCATCGGTGTCATGATTGAAGTTCCGGCTGCCGTTTATTTGGCGTCCGCCCTCGCTGAGGAGGCCGATTTCCTCTCGGTGGGTTCTAATGACCTGACGCAGTATCTGCTGGCCGTCGACCGGGGTAACGCCCGCGTCGCCGATTTGTATCAGGCATTGCACCCGGCGGTGCTGGCGGCATTGATGCACATCATTGAGGCAGCGCGTAGCCACAACAAACCGGTCAGTATTTGCGGTGAGCTGGCGGGAGATCCCCGTGCAGCACCGCTGTTAGTGGCGATGGGTTTTGATCAGCTGTCGATGAATGCGGGTAGCTTGTCTGTGATTAAACGGGTGTTGAGCGCCTTCAGTCGAGACGAACTGAAAGCGCTGATGGAGACGCTACTGCCCCTCAGGTCAACGCAAGAGGTTGTCAGCTGCCTTGACGCGGCCCTCAGTGCGCGCGGATTAGACAGCTTCCTCCGGCGCGGCGAGAGCACCGGCTGAGATGTTGCCTTACCCCGAGATTGACCCGGTTGCCATCGCGCTGGGTCCCGCCAAGATTCACTGGTATGGACTGACCTATCTTGGCGGCTTTGCATTCGCATGGTGGCTGGCGCGGCGGCGCACCCAGATGGCGCATTCACCTTTGCGCAGCGATCAGATCGATGACTTAATTTTCTACGCGGCCATTGGCGTTGTATTGGGCGGCAGGCTCGGTTACGCACTCTTTTATGGCTTTGATCGGCTAGCCGCCGATCCTCTCTGGCTGCTAAGGGTGTGGGAGGGCGGCATGGCCTTCCATGGTGGATTTCTGGGAGTGCTGGCGGCGATGGCGCTGTTCGCACGCCAGCGTGGTATTGCGTGGGGCCAACTCATGGACTTTGTTGCGCCCCTCACCCCGGTCGGTCTGGCGCTGGGCAGGCTCGGCAATTTCATTGGCCAGGAGTTGTGGGGCCGTGCAAGCGATGCGCCTTGGGCAATGGTCTTTCCAAATGACCCGTTGGCGCTGCCCCGGCACCCTTCGCAGCTCTACCAGTTTGCGCTTGAGGGGTGTGCACTGTTTCTGGTGTTGCTATGGTTCAGTCGCAAGCCCCGGCCAGTCTGGTCGGTATCGGCGCTGTTTTTGATTGGTTATGGCGGTATGCGTTTCGTAGCGGAGTTTTTCCGTGAGCCGGATGCCCACATTGGTTTTGATGCCCTAGGCTGGATGACGCGCGGACAACTCCTTTGCGTGCCCATGCTCATAGCAGGGGTCTGCTTAATTTATTGGGCTCACCGCCCAAAACACCCATGAGGGCTGCATGCAAGCATATCTCGATTTGATGAACGACATTCTCGAGCACGGCGTTGATCGAGGAGACCGTACCGGCACGGGCACGCGATCGGTCTTCGGCCGCCAGCTCCGCTTTGACCTTGCGGCCGGATTTCCCATCCTGACGACCAAGCGCGTGCATTTCAAAAGCGTTGTGAATGAGCTGATCTGGTTTCTAAGTGGCGACACCAATACTCAGTGGTTGCGGGAGAATGGTGTCAGCATTTGGGATGAGTGGGCGACTGAAGAGGGCGATCTGGGGCCGGTCTACGGTGCTCAATGGCACGCTTGGCCGACCACAGATGGCGGTAGCATCAACCAGATTGACTACGTGGTGGACTGCTTAAAGCACCGCCCCGAAAGCCGCCGCATTCTCTTTCATGCTTGGAACGTCGAGTATCTGCCCGATGAAACGGTGAGCCCTCAGGAAAATGTGCGAGCGGGCCGGATGGCTTTGCCTCCCTGCCACTTGCTCTATCAGTTCTACGTTGCGCGCGGCGCGCTGTCGGCACAACTTTATATTCGCTCCAGCGATGTGTTTCTCGGGCTGCCCTTTAACATTGCCTCGGTGGCACTGCTGGTGCACATGTTGGCCCAGCAATGCGGGCTGACGGTCGGGGAGGTGGTGATTACCCTGGGTGATGCGCATCTCTACAGCAATCACGGGGAGCAGGTGAGCATCCAGCTGGAGCGGGCGCCAGCGCCATTACCCTCCCTGGAAATATTGCGAAAGCCCGACTCCATATACGATTACTGTTTTGAAGACTTCGCGTTGGTTGGCTACGATCCGGCGCCGAATATTCCCGCACCTGTCGCTATATGACCGCATTTCACTCCGAAAACGATATCCCTGTGGTGTTGGTGTTGGCCGCCGCCGAGAACGGCGTGATAGGACGGGGAGACGCCTTGCCATGGGAATTGCCCGACGACCTGCAGCATTTCAAGCGGACGACGCTGGGGCGACCCATCATCATGGGCCGCAAAACTTTCGAGAGTGTCGGCTTCCCTTTGCCTGGAAGAACTAACATTGTGGTGACCCGGGACGAGGGCTGGTCCCACGAGGGTGTGCGAGTCTCCCACACGCTGGATGACGCTTTGGAGAGCGCTTTTCATCAGGCGTTGATTGATGGTGCTGACGCCGCGATGGTGGTGGGCGGCGCAGAAATATACCGACTGGCTTTGCCGCGAGCGGATCGCGTGGTGCTGACTCGCGTCGAGGGCGATGTTCAAGGTGACGTGATTTTTGATCTGGATCTGTTGGCGGGTTGGCAGGAACGCACCGCGGACCGTTATGAGGCGCATGGTCGTAATAGTCATGCCTTCACCATTGTCGAGCTTGTGCCACCTGCAAATGAGTGATTTCGCCGCTAACAGCCACATTGAAACCATTTGCGTTGCCGAAACGTACACGGTAAATTCGCTCCCCCCGATATGTCGGACGGCGCGATGTACAATCAAATAAACGCATAATAGCGCCGCTGACGATAGATTTTGTGAGGGGCTCGCGACAGATGACGCCCCCGACCTGATTTGCTTTTGAGAGGAAGTATCCATCCCATGATTACGACTCGAATTAAAACTCTGCTGGTGGCGATGTGCGTCGGCGGTAGCGCCTCCATCGCGGGTGCGCAGACCATCGACCCCATTATCGAGGTAGGTAAGCAGCGTGCAGCGGCTGCCAAGGCGTCCCAAGCCAAGGTTGACCGACTCGCCGATGAGACCGCTGGCTTACTGTCTGACTACAAGACAGTGATGAAGCAAGTGGACGGGCTGAAGGTCTACAACGCGCGACTAGAACGGCAAATCGCCAATCAGGAACGCCGTATCCGTGACATCGATGCCTCGATCGCCGAAGCGTCTGTGATTCAGCGGCAGATTCCGCCGTTGGTAGTGCGCATGTTGGATGGCCTTGAGCAGTTCATTACTCTGGATATGCCCTTTGACTTGGATACGCGCCTCGGCAACATCGAGGCCGTGCGGGCCAATATGGACCGCTCCGACGTCACGTCGGCAGAAGCGTTCCGTCAGGTGCTTGAGCTCTACTCGATCGAGTTGCAATACGGGCGAGGCATTGAGGCTTATACCGATACTATTGAACTGGCGGGTGCCGAGCGCGAAGTTGATATCTTGCGCATTGGCCGTGTCGCGCTGGTTTATCAGAGCACTGACGGCGCCGAGACCGGTGCCTGGAATAAAGACACCCAGAGTTGGGAAGCGCTGTCCTCGGGCGATTACGCCGCCGCGGTCCGCAAAGGGGTTCGAATCGCCAAGAAGCAGGCGACTATCGAGCTGTTGAACATGCCTGTATCTGCGCCGGAGGCGAACTGAAATGCGTTCTCAATTGCTGAAAGTATCCGCCCTCGTGTTGGCGAGCACGTTGCTGACGCCGATATCCTTTGCTCAGGATGCAGAAGTTGATCCTGAGGCGCCACCGCCTCCTACGCCGCAGGAAATCGCGGCTGAAAACCTTGATCAGCTGCTTGATCTGGTCAAGCAGGGCCAGTCCCGTGCATCAGCCGAAAACAAGGCCCGAGAAGACCGCTTTGCTCAGGATAAAGCCAATCAGGCTGCCGCCTTGAAGCGCGCAGAAGATGAGCGGACTCGCGAAGAGCGCCGCTCGGCCCGGCTCGAAAAGCAGTTCGAAGAGAATGAACTGTTGATCGCTGCCAAGCAGGAACAGCTGCGCGAGCGTCTGGGTACGCTGTCAGAGCTGTTCGGCCACTTGACCGCAGCATCTGGCGACCTTGCCTCCAATGTCGAGGTATCGCTGGTGAGCTCCGAGTACCCCGGGCGCGAAACGTTCCTGAAAGCGTTGATTGCGAAGATGTCAGGCTCTGATCAGCTGCCGAGCATCGCAGAGATCGAGCGGGTTTGGTTTGAGTTGCTGCGTGAAATTCGCGAGCAAGGCGAAGTCAGCCGATTCAGTGCTCAAGTGGCGACGCCCTCTGGCGAGCTTAGCGAGCGGGAAGTCGTCCGCGTAGGTGCCTTCAACATTGTTGACACTGAAGGTAATTACCTCTCGTTCAACGTGGACAAGCTCTCTGAGCTGCCGCGCCAGCCCGGTGGTGGCTTCAACGCTCAGGCTCAGGATCTGGCCAGTTCTCAGGCTGGCCTCAGCCAGTTTGGAATTGACCCCACGGGCCCGACTGGTGGCTCATTCCTCGCCGCAATCATTGATAGCCCAACGATCTCAGAGCGATGGCATCAAGGTGGTTATGTGGGCTATGCGATTACCGCTGTCGGAGCTTTTGCCTTCATCCTGGCGATCTATCGGCTGATCGTACTCACCGCTGTTGGCGGCAAAGTGTCGTCACAGCTCAAGTCCGATTCTGCCCGCGACGACAATCCGTTGGGTCGCGTGCTGAAAGTGCATGAAACCAATCCCAGCATGGATCCTGAGACGTTAGAGCTGAAGATGGCCGAGGCAGTTCTCAGCGAAACACCGAAGCTCGAGTCAGGTCTAACGCTGTTGAAGATCATCGCGGCAGTCGCGCCGCTGATGGGCCTGCTAGGAACGGTGACCGGTATGATTATTACCTTCCAGGCGATCACGATCTTTGGTGCCGGTGACCCCAAGGCGATGGCCGGCGGTATTTCGTCAGCACTGGTGACCACGGTTCTGGGTCTGCTGGTAGCGATTCCGACAGTCCTGTTGCATACAGTGGTGAATGGTCGCTCGCAGCGCATCATCCACGTCCTGAATGAGCAAGCGACAGGTATCGTGGCAGAGCACTCCGAACGCGCGCACAACTGATTGCCGGGAGGCTAGCTGTCGATGGGAATTTTCGAGGTCATTCTTGCCTTCATGGAAAAAGGCGGGAACGTATTGTGGCTAATCGCCGCACTCGTGTTCTTTATGTGGACCCTGATCTTTGAGCGTGTGTGGTACTTCATGTCTGTTTGGAAAGCAGACCGAGCGGCCGTTGTCAGCACCTGGGAGGGCCGCAGTGAGCGTAAATCCTGGAACTCGAAGAAGATTCGCGAACGGTTGCTGTCCGAGAGCCGAGAGCTGATCAATGACAACATGAACGTCATCGCGACCTGTGTGGCGCTGTGTCCATTGTTGGGTCTGCTGGGCACGGTGACCGGCATGATTGAGGTCTTCAACGTGATGGCGGTGACGGGTGGCGGCGATGCCAAGTCCATGGCGGGTGGCGTGGAGCGCTCCACGATTCCTACTATGGCGGGTATGGTAGCGGCCCTTTCCGGGCTGTTTGCCAACACCTATTTGCAGCGCATCACCAACCGGGAGCAACAGCTCCTGACAGATCAACTGACTTCGGATCATTGATCCTGTCTTGAGGTTGAGCAAGCCATGCGAAAAATAGCAAAACAGCAGGACCAGGATGGGGCAGAGATCGATCTGACGCCGATGCTCGACGTTGTCTTCATTATGTTGATCTTCTTCATTGTTGTGGCGTCTTTTATCAAAGAGGCCGGGGTTGAAGTGAACCGCCCTGACAATAACCAGCCTGATGATCCTGAAGATTCAACAAGTATATTGGTCGAAGTGGCCTCCGATAATCAGATCTGGATGGAGAACCGGCGCGTCGATATTCGCGCTGTGCGAGCGAACATTCAAAGATTGCTGGCTGAGGATCCCGAAGCACCTGTAACCATTAAGGTTGAAAAGGGGGCAGAGGCTGGAGTGGTTGTTGATGTCGCAGATGCCGCGCGGGAATCCGGAGTTGCGGCGGTGAATTGGGCCTCGGACCGATAAAAGGTTAAAAACTATGGGTATGCGCGATCAGGCCAGATCGGCCGCGGCAGAAGAAGGCAGTCAGATTGACTTGACCCCGATGCTTGACGTGGTCTTCATCATGTTGATCTTCTTCATCGTGACGTCCTCCTTTGTGAAAGAGCCCGGCGTTGAGCTGCTCAAGCCACAGGCGTCGACACAGGAAGCGTGTGAGCGTGGCACGATCATTTTCGCAGTAGACGCTAATGGCGACATTTTTTACAACAAGAATAAATTGCCGCTCGACCGTGCACTGCGCACTGCTGAGGCTGCGAAGAAAGAAGCCCCGCAGGCGAACATTGTGGTCCAAGTTGACCGCGAGACGCCGGCCTACGTGGTTGAAGACCTCATTGATATTGTGCGGCCGGTCCTTACCTCACCGCCCTGTATCTCTACGGATGAAGAGGCTTAACGGTTATGGGTAGTGCGGCTCGGGTTGCTGTCAGTGCTGCGCTTGCAGTGCCGGTTGCGATCGCATTGTTCTTTGTCATGCACAGTCTGGTTAGTCGGGATTTTAAGCAGGAAGACGTCAAGGCTCGCAAAATCGCCGACATCGTGGTACCTAATAAGACCATCGAAACCAACCTGAATGAAGTCAAGCCCGAGAAGCCTGATGACCCGGAAGAGCCGCCACCCGAACTGGAGCCGATCCAGTTTGATACCCAACTGGATATGAACGTCGCCAACACGGCACCGACTACCGGCATTAGCCTTAATCTCAACGCCTCGGGTATGTCCTCAGGCGACGGAGAATACTTGCCAATCGTGAAGGTCGCGCCGATATATCCGCGTCGTGCGCAGACCCGGGGCATCTCAGGCTACTGCATTGTGGAATACACCGTGACCAAGACGGGTTCGATTCGGGATCCGTTTGCGGTGGACTGTCAGCCCAAGGGTATCTTTGAGCGGGCCTCTCTGAAGGCGTCTGAAAAGTTCAAGTACAAGCCGCGCGTGGTAGATGGCGAAGCGATTGAAGTCGCGGGTGTCCAAAACAAGTTTACTTATGAGCTCGAAAACTGATTTGAGAATCCGAGGTGGTGACCAGACTGTTATGAAAAGCGCCTTTAAAATTCTGTTCTCGTTCTTCCGTGCGTCTGCTATCGCTGTATTGGCAATTGCGGCGTCTATTGCCCTAGATCAGAGCACGTCACTATCGTTGGTTTCCGAAGCGGTTGCCCAGGACGACGAGCCCAAGAAGGAACGTGAAACGCGCCGTACTCCCGCATTACGGAATAAGGTATACGAGCGACTTGCTGAAGCTCAAGGCCTGGCAGAGGCCAAAGACTATGTCGGTGCCGCTGCGATCCTGAATGACATGATTTCTGAGGACGGCAAACGTGCGCTAAATAGCTACGAGTTGGCTAACGTTTATAACCTGCATGCTTTCTTGGCATATGCCACTGAAGATTACCCCCAATCGCTGCGTTATTACGAGCAGGTCATTGCCCAGCCCGATATCCCACTGGCGATGGAGATCAATACCCGCTTTACGATCGCTCAGTTGTACTTTGTGCAGGATAAGTGGCAGCAGGGCATTGACGCTATGTTGGTCTGGTTTGAGCTCAACGAGAAACCTAACGCCGGCGCGTATGTGCTGTTGGCGCAGGGTTACTATCAGCTTAAAAAGTACGATTTGGCACTAGAGAATGTCGAGACTGCCATTTCCATGCACGAAGGAGACGGCAAGCTCCCCAAGGAGCAGTGGTACAACCTCGCACGTTTCCTTTATTTTGACAAAGAAGATTATGACTCGGCACTCGATGTATTGAATACGCTGATCATTTATTACCCCAAAAAACAGTACTGGGTGCAGGCCTCACACTTGTACGGCGAGAAAAAAGAAGAGCAGAAGCAGCTGGCTCTCATGGAGGCCGCTTACGAACAGGGCTTCCTCGATCGCTCCAGCGAACTGGTCACCATGGCCTACTTGTACCTTAATGCTGAGGCGCCTTACTACGCCGGTTCTGTCATGGAAAAGGGCTTCAGTGAGGAGCTTGTCGAGGACAAATCTAAGAATTACGAGTTGGCGGGCAGTGCTTGGGCGCAGGCGCGCGAGGTTGCTAAGTCGATTCCGATGATGGAACAGGCTGCAGCAAAATCTGACGAAGGCGAATTGTATGTTCGTCTGGGTAATGTTTATCTCGACGGCGATCAGTTCGCCAAGGCCGCCGATTCGGTGACTAAGGGATTGAAAAAGGGCGGCGTCAAGCGGCCTGATCAAGCCCGGCTGGTGTTGGGCATGGCGTACTTTAACCTGGGCGAATACGACAAGGCGCGTAAAGCGTTCCGCGACGCAGGAAAGGACGAGCGCTCCGAAAAGTACTCCAAGCAATGGATTACTTACGTGACGAGTGAGGAAGATCGTCAGCGGGAGCTGGAGAAAGATCTACTCTAGCGCTGTCGCGGCGAGCGCTTTGAATAGAAGGGCCCTTCACAGGCCCTTTTTTTGTGCCCAGTAGATTCTCACACTTGAGGCGATATGGCCGTCCGATTCGGCCTCGATATGCGATTCACGTCACGGAAGAACGCTGTGGACGCTTTCAGGCCTTTCGCTGTGTCGAGTGGCCCGGTGTGCCCAGCGAGACGCTGCTCTAGCTTAAGCGCCAGAACATAACACGATGCAACACGGCAACGTCGTGCCATGGTTTAAATAGCAATAGGAACACCCCAGCACACTACCGGGGCATTATTAAAGCAAGCGCAGTATCAAATCGGGGGACAGAGCCCCCCGGGGGGGCAGTGCTTACTGAGGTACGACGTTCTCGGCTTGAGGACCTTTCTGACCGTCTGTGACGGTGAACTCAACCTTTTGACCGTCTGTCAGGGTCTTGAAACCATCTCCCTGAATCGCGCTGAAGTGTACAAAGACGTCTGGTCCATCTTCCTGAGCGATGAAGCCGTAGCCCTTTGTTTCATTGAACCACTTCACGGTGCCCGTAACTGTTGACATGTTTTTTACTACCTGTATTAAAGATTGTTCAAGTGCCCCTTGAGGCTGTTGCGCTTGATGGGAACAAAACCGGAGACCGAAGACTACAGTGGCTCAGCAAAAAGCGGGCTGGAAACCCAGCGCCTGCAGTGTAGCACTCTGTTGAGCAAGCGCAGGTGAATTTTTTTTGTCAGTTGTGTGGCTTGATTGCGACCGCCAGCGCTCACTTGACGGGGATGATTTTCATCATATCGGTTTTGCCCTGCTCTCCCTCGGCACTGCTCATGGTTAGCAGGATGAAATCGCCGCGGGCTAGGAAACCGCCATCGACCAGGAATTCGATTGTGCGAGCCTCCAGATCTTCCGGCGCAAACGCCGTGAAATCAAAAAATAGCGGGATCACGCCCCGGCAAAGGGCCAGCTTCTGTAACGTATCGGCGCGGCGCGACAGCGCAAAAATGGGTAGCCCCGAACTCAAGCGCGACATCATAGTGGGTGTCGTGCCGCGCTCCGTCAGGCAGGCCAGACCGCGCATGCGGGGGAAGTGATTTGCGCCATACATAGCAGAGAGGGCGATCGTTTCCTGCGCTGAGGAAAACTCCCGATCCAGTCGATACTTGGACGTGCGCGCTACAGGATGCTGCTCCGCGCCCAGTGCGGCGTCAGCCATGGCCGTCACGACCTCGACGGGAAAATCCCCGACGGCTGTCTCCGCCGAGAGCATGACGGCATCGGTTCCATCCAGCACGGCGTTCGCGACATCAAACACCTCGGCCCGGGTAGGCATCGAGTTACTGATCATCGATTCCATCATCTGGGTGGCGGTAATGACCATTCGATCCCGTTTACGCGTTGTGGAAATGAGGTTCTTTTGGATGCCGATCAACTGCGCATCACCCACCTCGACCCCCAAATCACCACGGGCGACCATGACACCGTCACTGGCATCAATAATGGCATTCAGCAACGCCGTATCCGCAACGACTTCAGCCCGCTCAATTTTGGCGATGATCGCTGGGTGCAGTCCCTGATCGGCCAATAGCCGCCGAGCATAGTGAATATCTTCTGCGCTCGAGACAAAAGAGACCGCGACAAAATCAGGCTGGATGTCCGGCATGGCCCGGATGTCATCGAGATCCTTTTCTGTGAGTGCGGGTGCAGCGAGACCACCCCCAAGTTTGTTGACGCCTTTTCGAGAGCTCAGCCGGCCACCGATGACGACGGTGCAATCCACCGTTGGGCCATCGACATCATCCACTCTGAGCCGCAGCTTTCCGTCGTCCAGTAGTAAAATATCGTCTGGCGCAACGCTGGAGGGCAGCGCCTCGTATTCGATGGACACGCCTCGTTGATCGCCAGCGTCGGGCCCGATCGACAGGCTCAGTTGGAAGGGATCGCCAGCCTGAAGTATTACTGACCCCTCTGCAAAACCGCCGATACGAATCTTTGGTCCCTGAAGATCCGCCAGAATGCCGACGTAGCGTCCGTGGTGGCCAGCTTGTTTACGGATGTGTCGGGCGACCAGAGCGTGATCTGCCTGCGCGCCATGGCTGAAGTTCAGCCGGAACACGTTGACACCGGCACCCAGCAGACGCCCGATCATGTCCTGGCTTTGGCTCGCTGGGCCGATCGTGGCGACGATCTTGGTGCGCCGCAGTGAGTTGGGGTCATTGATCCGCTGAGTGCTCACGGGGTCGTAACATCCTTTTTGAATAACGTTATCCAGCGCGGCGTCGTGCGTTGCGAGTTGATGCAGACCGTGACAGCCAGTGCATTGGAATTGCAGTAGAGTATCGCAGGATCATGGCGGCGAGTGCTATGTCACAATACCGGCCGAGCGTCAGTTCATTGCGGTTATTGCATCGTGGCGCAGAATAGGTAGACAGAGTGAATGATGCAGACGTCTGACAGTCGGCGGCCCAATCCCCCTATGGGTTATGCCTGCGAGTGCACCCTGACCCCCGATCAGCAAATTGATCTGGTGGCAGAGTTTCACGTGCACCGCATTCGCCCATCTCGTATCGCTTATCGCCTGGGTATTGATATCGCGCAGGTAGAGGCGTGGTTATCGGGCGAGGAGGACCGGGACCGATTTCAGCGGTTGATCAGCGTGCATCGCAGGCGCAAGTATCAGCTGCAGGTCCGGCGCGCCGAGCGATTTCGTGGTCAGCAGGCCTACGAACTGCGGCTTGCCGCACAGCGGGATTTGCAGCAGGGCCATGTGATGGACAATGCCCCAGAGAGCCCGGCCACTCACACCCTGACCAAAAGAGGAAAATGATGGATACGGCGTCACAGCATCCGATTGATCGCTGGCACAACATGATGGCGGAGGGTACGACCGAGGGCCTTTACGAGCTACTTTCACCTGACTGTGTCTTCTGGTCGCCTGTTGTCCACACCCCACAACAGGGCCGGGATATTACCTTTCTCTATCTCAGTGCCGCTGGCCAAGTTTTTGACTCAGACTTCCGCTACGTCAGAGAGATCCGTGACGGTGATTCGGCGATGCTGGAGTTTGAATGCAAGGTCGATGATACCCATGTTAACGGCATTGACCTGATCCGAATCAGCGGCGATCACATCGTTGAATTCAAGGTAATGGTCCGCCCGTTGAAGGCGGTCAACAAAGTGCATGAGCGGATGATGGCGATGCTGGAGGCGATGAAAAATGCCTCCTGAAACGCCGAGGCTGGCACGACAGGCGGTGATGTTTGGCGCCGCCAACCCAGTCGCGCCGCCGGGGAAGCCTCCCGTTGGATAGGCTCATTGTCGGCATTAGTGGCGCATCAGGCGTGCAATATGGCGTGCGCGCACTGGAGTTACTGCGGGGCACCTCGGTCGAAACGCACCTCATTATGAGTAAGTCCGCCGAGTTGACGGTCCATCATGAATTGGATTGCTCGGTCGATGATATTCGTCAGTTAGCTGATGTTTGGCACCCCGTGCGCAACGTCGGGGCATCGATTGCCAGCGGCTCGTTTCGCACAAAAGGCATGCTGTTGGCCCCGTGCTCGATCCGTACGCTCGGAGAAATTACGTCGGGCGTCACGGCGTCCTTACTCACTCGCGCAGCCGACGTTGTGTTGAAGGAGCGGCGCCCGCTGGTGCTGATGGTGCGAGAGACCCCGCTCCATCTAGGGCACCTCAGAAATATGGTCTCGGTCACTGAGATGGGTGCGATTGTGGCGCCGCCGGTGCCCGCTTTTTACACCAAACCCGACTCCATTGAAGCGCTGGTGACGCAGAGTGTGGCCAGGGCACTCGATTTATTCGACATCACACTACCCGAGACGCATCGCTGGACTGAATCGTGACCCGACTCATCGAGCGGGCCCGCCAACAGTCACTGGCGTGGCTGGTGTTTTTTGTCATTGTCGTCGATTTGATCGGCTTCGGTATTGTCATACCGATCCTGCCTTTTTTATCTCCCCAGCTCGGCGGCGGCACCGACGATATTGCTCTGATTCTCGCTACTTACAGTGTGGCAGCCGCAATTGTTGCGCCGGTATGGGGCCGTCTCTCTGATCGGTTTGGTCGAAGGCCGATTCTCAGCCTTTGCCTTTTTGGCGGTGCTATGTCCCACTTTGTACTGGCAATCGCTGATACCTTGTGGCTCGTTTATCTCTCCCGGGCGGTTGCCGGCATGATGGCAGGCGGTGTGCCTGTGGCCACTGCGCTGATTGCAGATGCCAGCACTCCCGATCAACGGTCACGGGCGATGGGCCTCATTGGCCGTGCATTCGGTATCGGTTTGATTCTTGGACCAGTGATCGGCGGCGTGTTGTCGCGTAGTGAGACCGATTTCGCGCTACCTTGCTTGGTGGCAGGTATCCTGTCGATGTTGGCCGGCTTGCTGGCGGCAGTGCTACTTCCGGGAGGCCGGATTCGGCCCGCTGGCGAGCCGTCAGACGACGACGGGGGCAAAAATGTGTCCCTCGGCATCACCCTGCAACGTCCGGGCCTGAAGCTGTTTATTGTGCAATTTGGTTTCCATACCTGCGCCGTGAGCGCCTCGGTATATTTATTTCCACTTTGGGTAGCCAGCGGTCTGGACTGGCAGGCCCGCGAAGTCGGATTGTTTTTTGGTCTAGTGGGTGTCGTCATGGTGCTCACTCAAGGCAATTTGCTGGGTCGTATGACTGATCGTTTCGGCGCGCTGTGGGTGCTGCGCGGCGCGGCGCTATGTTTTAGCGCGTCACTGCTTCTGTCCGCGGCTGCATCTGGCATGTGGGCTATGAGCGCGCTCGGCCTGCTCGCATTCTCTACGGCAACGCTCTGTCTGCCCGTGATGAATACCATCGCCAGCCACCTGGTTTCCCCTGTTTCACGCGGTCGATTTTTTGGCGTGACTGCGTCATCAGCTGCGTTCGGCCGCATTGCCGGTCCGTTGGTTGCGGCGGCTCTATTGGCTCAGGGCGGATTTCAGCTGGCGTGGTTGGGAACAGGGGCGGTGGTGATGCTGGTCGTTGCATGGTCTGTGACGTATGGCATGAATCTACAGACCGAGGCGATTTCCTCTGAACAAGACGGGGCGTTACGGTGAAAGACAAGTGCGTGGTGGCGCTGGGATTACCAGCGGAAATCCTGACGACGTTAGAGAAGCGCTATGAGGTGTTGGCGTGGTCTGACAGCGAGGCGATGCCCGAGACGCTGTTGAGTGAGCGGCTTCGTGATGCCTCGGGGCTGCTGTGTGCGTTATCGACGCCAATCACCGAGTCTCTTATTCAGTGTGCCAATGACCTGAAAGTGATTTCCACTATCTCGGTTGG
>JADHQG010000022.1 GCA_016778045.1 Luminiphilus sp.
TCTTTTTGCTCGGCGCGCCGAGAGGCGGGCTTGAAGATCAGTTGTGCGAAAAGAGTCCCATATAAAGTCGTCAACAAAGCGACGGACAGAGCGCTTCCCAAAGAGGAGCTGTCGCCACCGTCCAAACTCGCCAGCATCAACACAAGGCCAATCAATGTTCCCAGCATCCCGAAGGCGGGGGCGACGTTTGCCATCGTGTTAAGTATCGACGCGCGGACCATGTTGCGTTGGTAGGAGCTATTGATAAACGTGTCCAGTTTGCCTCTCAGATTTTCCTTGTCGTAGCCCGCTAGAAACAACTGTATACAGTGATGCAGAAATGCATCCTTTTCGGTGTCGACTTTCGCAAACTCGCTTTCAAGCGCGGCGATGCCTTCCTTTGCGCCGACTTTTCCCCATCCAATCACTGTTTCGACGGTGCCGAAAAGCGATTTTTGACTAACGGAGGTCGGGATCACAACCGCGGCGAGTGTGCCAAAGGCCTTCCAGACGTATCTGCCCTCATAGGACACCATCGTAGCGGCAAGGGTGCCTCCGAGCACAATGGCTAATCCCGCGGGTTGGACAAAGCCCCAGTAGACCGCCGGTTCGCCACCAAATACCGCGTAACCCAGCAGACCCAATCCCAAAATCAATCCCAAGATACTGCTAAAAGCGATTCTCATACTGCTTTTATCCTCCTGCTACTGTGGTCTACATCGTATCTCACGGCCTTACGACATCGTCCCTTCATGAGACCTAATTGCAGGGAGTAGCCTGACTGAGTCAGTCCCTGAAGGGTTAAGGCCTGTCACGCTGACGTCCCTTGCAGACGAGTATCCTATTGGGATAAAGCTTCTGTCAAAGCTTGCCGATTCGCGCGCTTCTTTTGATCAAAGCAGGCGCGCCCAGCCGGCGATTGCCAAGTATGCCGATCCATTAGATCTAGGGTGGGTAAGACCATATTTTCTGGCGTGATTTTATTTTCTTTGGCAACCAAGTAAAACTGCTCAAAGAAGTCGTCTCTGCCAAAATTTGCAAGATCTGCATCAAGTAACCACGGCGAGAGGTTTGTCTTGGGGCGGTGTACTGCGCCCGTCTGATAGACCTCCGTGTCCATGATCATGGCGCCTACCAAGTCTATGTCAGCCTGCGAGAATCTGGGGTCGGCTGACATTGCTGTGGCCGCCATATTGGCACTTATCCGTTCATGCCCTGATCGGGTTGCTAAGAACCCTGCGTCATGGAATGCGGCCGCTATCGCAAGGAGTAGCATCGAATGGGTGTCAAGGGAGTCGAGTGTCGCCAGCGTTAGCGTTTGCTGGACCACATCCTCAGTATGGGCAGGACAGTGATAACAGAGACTTGCGTCTAAGCCATCTTTCAAGCGCGCCAGAATCTCTACGATCACTGAGTCGTTGGCTGCGGCTTCAACTTTTATTGGTAGATCCTCAGTCATGAAAGTCAGTCTGTAGTCTCTCTCAACAGGCCCTCTTGATCCGGCTTTTGTCAAAACCAGCGTAGCACGGCAAACCTTTGAAAGGGCTTGGTGCGTGTCGGGAAAATTTGTATGCTGAAAGCCAATAACTTGAGGCTGTGCTACGGTATTCAGGCCTCTAAGATTGGAGGCCTTAGCTATGGGCTTGATGGATTTTCTCTTGGATTATGGTGATCTCAGTACCAATGTGGTCCGAGAGGAAAGCGATGTTTGGGAGCAATTCGGTGTCGACATCGCCCCTCTGGTGATTGACTCAGTGGGATTTACCAGGACGACGCAAGCCGAGGGCATTGTCCATTTCCTAACGCAACTCGCTAAGGCCCGGCGAGTTACGGAGCAGGTGCTGGGCCAGCTCAATCCCATCTCTTTCGTTTTTCATGCAGATAATTGCTTTGCTTTTTTTGATTCTGCTGACGCCGCTTTGCATGCGGGAATCCAGATTAGGAGCGCTGTTAACCGCGCCGCGCTGCCTCTAACGGGTGGCGAAACGTTTGGTTTGAGCATGGGTATCGGCTTTGGAACGTTACTTGCCGCTGGAGGCAAGGACGGGTATTTCGGTGACGAGATGAACATCGCTTCTAAGCTCGGTGAAGATATTGGCGGGCGAGACGATATTTTCCTTAGCGAGGGTGCCTACGCAGCCTTGTCGCTAAAAGACCGGTTTTCGTTCGAGGAAATGCTCGGCAAAGTCTCGGGCGCTCAATTTAATTACTACCAATTAAGGACCTAACTGCTATTCAGTAAGGCCGTGTCTGCACTTCTTGTTTAGACCAAACGCAGTGCTCAGGACGTAACAGGGTAGGCCGCCGACCCGCAGTCTGCCGATGGCGCTCTTTGTTAAACGTTTGGCGCTGCTGGTCAATATTTGACCTCCTTGGCGGTATGTAATGAATGACGTGATTCATTACTGAGGAGAACGCCCCATGAAATCAATGCTTACAGCAACAGTTTTAGCCTTTTCTGTGGCCGCCGCGGAAGCGACCCCACTCAAGAACATGCCTTCCGGTACCAATGCAGATCTTCGCTCGTTGATCGAAGAGTTCGCAGGGGGAGATTCGGTTGATGTGTCAACCGTATTGACTGAGTTGATTGCCGCGCTGGGCCTGAGCGACAGCGCCGCGGAAGACATCGAGCAAGTGTTGGCGAATTTGGCTGATGTCGATTTTCAGGCGCTGGTCGATGAGATCGGCTCCATTCGAGAGGAACTGATGAGCTACCAGTATCGGTACGTTGGTCAGGCGGAGGGCGCCGTATGGGAGGACGACACGTTACCAGCCTTCTGGAACTTGTCTGCCATGTGTGTAGATACGTTCGGCGAGGGTGCGCGCCTGGCGCGAACTAGCGATGTGGCTTACTCGCTGGAGAGCGGTGAGTTTCCGCTAGGCGGGGTCGAGCGCGCTATTTTCCGATCTAGCTTGCCGATTCCTTACCGAGATGGTCTTTACGACACGCTGGTGAGTGCGCCTGTAGACATCGACGGATTGGTTGTCTATGACGGCACATTGGACCGCTTTGAAGTGAAGAACCCCGATCTTTCTGCCAGCGTTGCGTGCAGTGCTAGCGATCGATAAATATTCGCTGCAGACAGATGCTGAGCAGACGCCCCACAACTGTGGGGCGTTTTGTTAACCGGCGGATTGATCGTAGTGGGCGTCGGTGCTGCAGTGCGACACACAGTCCAGCAATAAGCGTGTTTTTCGTTGTGCCGTCGTTGAGCCTGAGTCCAAGCTGAGGGGCAATGGGGCTTTGCCTGTAGCTGGGTGGCGCCAATTTTGGATAATGCTGGTGATCCAGACACGGTTGCTTTAGGCTATTGCTCAAGTGCGGTGCACTGGGGCACGCGCATACCAGAGGCTTATCTAGCGAACGGTGAGTTCTACTGCCTTTAATACCTCGGCTTCGGGCATTCAGGCCGCAGCCGTTAAAATGCAGGCCAGCGCCAACAATGTGGCTAACGCCAACACCAACGGCTACCAAGCGCAACGTGTCGATCTGGTCGAGCGACCCAGTGGCGTAGAAGCCCGATCCGCTTCAATCGATGCGCCCAACCGCGCTGACGCCGCTGCAGATTCAAACCGGACAAGCCCGGTGTCACCTCCCTCCAATGTCAACCTCGCCGACGAAATGGTTAGCATGGTCGCCACTGAGAGCTTCTATCAGGCGAACCTACAGGCTCTGAAGGCAGCGGACGACATGATGGGGGCACTGCTCGATACCAGCGCATAAAAAATAATCAAAATTAGTAATATAGGCCGGATTTAATAAGTCGAAAGTTACCCTAAGGCCTTAACGAAGGCACTGAATAACACGCCACGGCATGGCGGGCATGACAACCAAAGGGAAAGCGATATGGCAATTGGTCTGCTGGCAACAATCAATGTACAGGAAGGTAAGAACGCTGAGTTCGAAGAGGTTTTTCTTAGTTTGACCGAGCAAGTTCGGGCCAATGAGCCGGGAAATCTCTTTTATGTGCTGCACCGGAGCCCTTCCGATCCTCAGGTCTACAAGGTGATGGAGCAGTACGACGGGCCCGAGGCGCTCGAGGCACATGGCAAAACCGAATACTTTCAAGCCGCTAGTGCAAAGTTAGGTGAGTGGGTGGCAGGCGCCCCAGAGATCGAAATCATGGAAACCGTCGCTCGCTGAATTCGCGGATGTCGGGGCAGAGTGCCTGATGAAGCAGCTCATCCAGAAGGTCTCCTACATCAGTTCTTTTGCCGCGCTCGTGTTGCTGACCATTGGATTAGCGACCTCCAATGTGGTGCTCGTTTCCATCGCGTGTTCGTGCGCAGTGCTTGGCTGGCTACTGAAGCAGTGATCAGCTGAGCGTAGTCTCGCCAGGTTAAATCGGCGCTAAACTCGTTAAGCCCATCACGTTGCTTGAGCGAGGCAGATTGATGGACAACATCAAGAAGCTTTGAAACAGAGGGACACAATGACTGCCAAAGCTTTTCCTAAGCCGGCAGCCGGTGCTGTGATAGCGGCCGGCTCGTTACTCGTAGCGTTCGGATTGCTAGCTAATCCGAAGGTGTTTCTTTTGGACCTTAAAGTCGCTCAAATCGTCTTTTCAATGGTCATCGTTTCTGCGTTGGCGGCACGTTTCAGTCGCGCTTGGGTGACGATTCTGCACGACATTCTGCAACCAGTGTGTGTGGTGGCCATGTTGGTCGGTATGACGCAAATGCTGGTTCAGTTGGCAGATCCGTCCCAACTGGGGCCAGCCTACGCCATTGCGATGCTCGCGCCAGTTTATGGCCTGCTATTGGCCGGTTTGACCGTGTCTTGGAAAGAGCCAAGCACAGAACTCCCGGTCGGTGGGGGGCTGGCAATTGGAGGGCTGATTGTCTTTTGGGCAGTTGTGATCACCGCCATTTTGGCAAAAGAGGGCTCAGTGGTGTTCTTATCGGTCCCCGCCCTGTGCCTTGTTGGGGGTGGTGTCGTATTCTTTGCCGGCATCGATTGGTTGCGAGTTCAGCAGGAGCCTGGGCGTTGGAGAGATCGATTGCTAGGGCTTGGAGCCATCGGCTTGCTCGGGGGTATCTTGGGCGCGCTGGCTTCGATCAATGAGCCTAAGGCAATAGGCGTTGCAATGGCCTTTTCGCTGCTAACGATGCTTTATTCTCTGATGCTATTGGTTTCAGCCCGAATCATTTTCCCAAGCAGTGTGCTGCCGACGGGCAAATCCAGCATGGGGCTAGGCTTGATGTCGTTGACAGTCCCGATGTGGCTGTTCAGTTTCTTTACTTTTGTGGTGCTGGTGCTGTCGATGATGGAGGCCTGAGTCCTGTGTAGTGTAGGTAAGCGACCAACGGTGTTCTGGAAAGACCGCGCCGATTTACCTTGAAACATGGTGGTGCCGATGGCGCGTCAGGGCAATTGGGAGAGAACGGCGGCCACGCTTAGAGAGCGAAAGCCGCCCTGGAGTGAACTGCGTCAAGCGGAGTATCCAGTCAGACAGTGATTAAGGATGAGGGGGAAGTCATGCATAGGTTGGTAGGAATTGCGCGCACATTGGTGCTCGCCTGTTTTTGCACTCAGGTGCTCGCTACTGCAGCCGAAGATGAGTCGGCGCGTCTGGAGACCGCAAAGCTTATTCTGGTTGAGTCCGGGCAATATGCAGCTACGGAGGTGGTGATGCAGCAGGCACTAGGCAGTGCGCTCGCGCCCCTCAGAGGCCAGTTAGAGCCCTCGCTGGGTGCCTGTACCGACACCGCTTTGGAGGAGGTCACGGGGGTGTTGAATGCCAGAATCACCGCGATCTTTGCCGAGGACATGTCGCTTGAGGCGCTGGCTCAGCCCTACGCGGATAACTTTACAGCGGCTGAGCTCGACGAAATGCTCGAGTTCACACGAAGCCCGCTCGGCGTTAAAGCGGCCAGCGTGGCCACGGAACTGAACGTATCAGCCGCTAACGCAGTGGAAACGATGATGGTTTCTGCGATGGGTGGGCTCCAGGAAGAGCTGACTGTGATCATGCAGAATATAGCGGCGAACCCCGACACCTGCGGCTCACCGATGACCTAATACGCTGGGCAACATGGTCCGGAGCCCTGGATCCGTCGTAGAGAGCCAAACAGGCCCCACTACGGACGGATCCTTTGAAGCGTTTGATGACAGTGTTGTTGCTTGGCATGGCCATGCCATACCGCGTTTTATCCGACACCACTCTGCACATAGTGATTTCAGAGGGCGAGTTCACAGATCACCTAGGGCTCAAGGGCAAGATCGCCCGGGTGTCGCCTGGCAAAGCGATGCGCATTTCTTTTCAATATTCTGAATATGACCGTCTGCACCCCTACCTGATCGCTGATCAGTTTTGTGGCGGTAACCGATTTTTGCGTTGGGGCAACGCCGCCCATCCATCCTTGGGTGATATCGATCTGGTTTGTGTTCGCGGCGACAAGACACCGCTCGTCCCCAACGTTATCGCCGGCAACTGACCTCACCCTGCATCTAACTTGGGTCGGGGGGTGCATAGCCCGCCGTTACTGTGCTTAGATTCGCTGAAGGTTATTGGGGGCGAATATGCGGGCGAGTTGGTGGTTGTTGGTATTGCTGGGGACGCTGGTATGCCCCTTGTCTTGGGCAGACGACTACGAGCTGCAAGCTACGGTGCAAACGCCGGACATTACCTTTGAGTCCGAGACCGACATCGGCTTATGGGCGAGATTCCATTTCGCCATTCATACCGCTGACTTTGACGGCACTCGAGAATTCTACCGGCGGCTGGGTTTCACTCAGGGCATAGGCGGATTCCCACTGACTAATACCCATGCGATGGCGCGGGCATTGGGTATGTTCGATATCTGCCAATATGAGCTCGAAAAGGGCGAGGTGTTGCTGTTTCCGGGAGCTGAGAACACCACCGGTATCGATTTACTGCAGTGGCGTGTCCCGTTTAATCCGGAGCCGCCATACAGCAAGCCTAATCATCTTGGTATGGCCTACGCCACGCTCATGACGGCAGACCTCATGGCAGACGTCGCGCTATTGCGCAGTCAGGGCGTGACATTTTTGAGTGAACCCTACGGCGCGCCGGGCAATCGATTTGTTTTCATGCGCGACCCTGACGGCATCTACCTGAAGCTTGAAGAGAGCCCGATACCCAAGTCCTCATCCGGCGGGGAGCAGACGCATATTCTGGGGATGCCCTATATCGGGATTAATGTGAGCGACGTCGAGGCATCGGTCGCTTTTTACCGGCGTTTCGGATACACCAACGTGCGCTGGATCAACGAGCAAATCTTGAGCGCAGAAGAATCTGCTGCCTGGGGTTTCGATCAACCGGTTCGTTATCGCGGGGCTGATGTCGCGATCGATCGGGGCGACTTTCACCGAATCAGGTTGTTGCAATGGCTGGAACCTTTCGATCCCGAGCCCGCGTATCCGCCGCCGATTAACCACAAGGGGATCAATCGTCTTGCTTTGACTGTGCCTGACGTTGAGCGCGCGACACAGATTCTGAAGGAGCAGGGCGTGCGCTTCCTGTCTGAAGTCGCGCCCTGTTGCTCAGGCACTGATAAAGACACCGGCGGCATCGTTCATGCCATCGATCCAGACGGCGTATTTCTTGAGCTGGTTGGCGATCTGGAGCCTAGGCCAGTGCCACCCCAGCCTGAGCATTGCCCACCACTGGTTATTCGCTATCCCACCCCGGCCCAATAGCCTTGGCCACCCTCGCGGGATAACAAAAAGCTGGTGTTGTGTTGCATTGTCGACACGCTCTTATTCATAACTGAAACACTGCGTTCCGGGGTTTTTTGGGGCGCAGGTATCGAACTGCGTCTTGGGCTCGAGTTATGATTTTTCCAAAGAAGAACGAGGAGGGAAAGGAATCTCTGCCTCTCAGTCTGCCAAGGATTGGCGCCAATCACTCTTTGGGGGAGTACATCATGTTGTTTCGTCAATTAGCGTTATCACTCGTTTTGGCAGCATCTGTTTTAGGCACTGCGCACGCGCAGGAGCGGGCTGCAATGGAGAGTTGGGCTTGCAATTACGTCGAAGGAAAAGGTTACGGCGACTTAATGAAGGTTGCTGCTAAGTGGGACAAGTGGGCGTCAAAAAACCATCCCGCGCCGTATAGCGCTTACGTGCTGACGCCGGTCTTTGCCACCTTTGAGGAAGTGCCCGAGGCGGTTTGGTTGGGTTTTTCTCCCACGTCGGCTCAGTTAGGTGCCATCGCTGACCAGTGGATGAGCGAGGGCGGAGATCTGATCGGCGAGTTCAATAGTGTGGTTGACTGTGCAGCCCATACGTTGTCAGGCAGCCGAACCGTGAGACCCTATGAGAAGGCTGGTGAGGCCGGCATTGTTCAGCTGAGGTCTTGCACCGCTAAGGAGGGGGTCAGTTGGGGCCAGATTGGCAAGGCAGACGAGGCATGGGCAGCGTTCATGACTGAAAATGAGTTGCCTGGCGGCGTCTATCGCTGGGGGGCAGGTGCAGGGACAGCCAAGGATTCCAAGATGGATTTCTATGCTGTTTGGATCACCGAAAGCCTTGAGCAGCGTGGCGCGGGGCTCGATAAGTTTCGCGAGATAGAGGGCGCACGTGACGCCTACTCCAGCATCTACGGTGACGACAACCTTTACAGCTGCGACAACGCTCGTATTTATTATGCGACCCCAGTTGGGGGTTCCGACTAATCGTCCTGTTTCATATTGAGTAATCGGGCCCCGCATATCGCGGGGCCCTCCTATCGCTTTGGCGATGCAGTGCAGCAAACATTGAAATGAAGGGCTGATCATCGCGATCAGCCTTTTTTATAGGCTTGCTTTATGGGGTATGAGCGGGCAATTTGACGCGCATAAACAGAGACTGGATTGGAGCTGCAACATGTGGAAAATTCTCCCGGCCGCGCTTATGGCGGCCTGTTTAGCCTCGGGGGCGATGGCGAGTGATTGTCAGCCCTCAGAGTGGGGTGCCGACGACCAAATCGGTGCGGCCAATCGGATAACACCGGAGAGAACCCGGGCTGCCGCGCAGTTGGTCAAGCAGGGCGCCAGTCACCCGTTGGGTATTGTCATTACGCCAGGTATGCCTGCGTACCCCCCCAGATTTACCCAGCTTCAGGTGTTGCAGCCGGAGCACCCTCACAGCGATTCTTCGAGCGCTTTCGGTTGGGTAGCTTCTGCGAATGACGATCTGGTTCAGATGTGGCTGGGCACAGGGCCACAGTTAGATGGCTTAGGCCACCTTGGCGAGGCGGGGGAATTTTACAACTGCAATCGGGGCGTTGAATTCTCCAAGACCACGGGTCTGACCAAGCTGGATATCAGTCAGGTACCCCCTCTGGTCGCCCGCGGCGTGCTGATCGATATGGCAAAGCATTTCGGCGTTGAGCACCTTGGACCCGGTCAGCCCTTTAATCGCAATGAGGTGGCGGCGGCGATGGAGGAGCAAGGCGTGACCATCGGTGAGGGTGATGTGGTGCTGTTTCACACGGGCTGGACGGATGCGATGCTGGAGGCAGACCCAGCCACTTGGGGTGCAACCATACCGGGTATTGATAACGACGCTGCGCGGTTTTTGGCGGAGTTTAAGCCCGTCGCAGTCGGGGCTGATACGTGGGGCCTGGGTGCCGTGCCCCCCAAGCCCGGCGATAAAGTCTTTTACGATCATGCGATTTTGCTGAAAGAGAATGGTATCTATATTTTGGAGACCATGAATACGGGGCGGCTTGCTGAAGAGGGGGTGACCGAGTTCATGTTCGTATTAGGGCAGGCGAGATTAAAGGGCGCAGTGCAGATGATCATTAACCCGGTCGCGATGTGGTGAAGCGAGGGTGAAGCCGCTGTCTCCCTTTCATCTAGCGATACCGGTCAGCGATCTGGTCGCAGCCGCACGCTTCTATGAAGAGGAGCTGGGTTGTGAGCGAGGTCGGTTCTGTGAGGATTGGATCGATCTCAATTTCTATGGGCACCAGCTCGTGCTGCATCGTGTGTCTGTGAGCAGTGAATCGGCAGCATCCAACCCGGTGGATGGCGAGCAGATACCGGTACCCCATTTTGGCGTCGTGCTGCCGTGGGCCGAGCACGAAGCACTGGTCTCGCGCTTGGAGGCGGCTTCAGTTGAATTTGCCCTCGCGCCCGTTACGCGGTTTGCAGGTCGGGCGGGCGAGCAGCGAACGTTTTTTCTCAGAGATCCCTGCGGTAACTTTTTGGAGTTCAAGACGTTCAAAGAGCCTGAGCGATTATTTGAGTCTGATCTCGAGCGGTACGTCTGATATGACGGTGTTGGAGAGATATTGCCGGTATGCAGGCTGCTGTTTCCTCCTATTGCTGGCTTTCGTGGGCTGCACAAACTCGACGTCGGTGACGATGCAGCAGAGAGTCACTGTGAGTGAGCCGCTGGCATCACAGGGAGTCATGTGGGTGGGGTCTCGCTCGGCCGCAGTGCTCAACTCCGAGCACTACCTGCCGGTCACCGAGGTACTCGAAACGGCTTTTTCCGAGGCCGGTTTCAGCACCACCGATCAAAAGGAAGAGGCCGATCATCAGGCCTACCTGTGGTTCGGAAAGCGCCGGGAGCGTCGTGAGCAGTTTTCCAATGTGACTGACGGCATGAACATCACCACCGAATACACTTGGGCGATGACACTGGAAGTGTTTTCCAGAGAGGCGGTAGGCACGAGCCAACAATACGGGGGGACGGTGGAGGCGGCGGTATGGTGCCCCTCGATCAACAGCGTGCTTGCGGAGCTGGCCCATCAGCTGGTGGAAGGTTTTCCCGCGCCTCAACCTTTTGAAAAAACCACGATTGTCGAGGTGTCGCCCAGTGAGTGCTAAACCCTGTAACACGCAGCGAGCCCACGGTGCAGGTTGGTTTGGCCACGTTTTGGCATCTACAGGATTATTTTATGCTCGGAATACCAGACAGAGGGTGATGTAGAAACAATCATGGATCGGGACGCCATTCTGAATATGTTGCGCATGCAGCACCGCATGAACACGCGCGTTCATGAAAATTGGATCGCTCAAAAGTTCGAGTGGTATCGCGCCACGTGGATCGAA
The DNA here is from genome assembly GCA_016778045.1 of Luminiphilus sp. GTDB lineage: Bacteria > Pseudomonadota > Gammaproteobacteria > Pseudomonadales > Halieaceae > Luminiphilus. The sequence continues at coordinate 10,987 of JADHQG010000022.1, forward strand.
TGTGGTGAGCTCATGGATCATGTGGGCTACAAATGGTGGAAAAAACAGACTCCGGACATGGAGCAAGTCCGCCTCGAAGTCGTCGACATCTGGCATTTCGGGATGTCCGCTTTATTTGAGCCCGGTATCGATATTGAAGTGCTGGCAGATCACATACATGCTGATTTTGCTGAGGCGCTGCCGAGTCAGCCAGCCGACCAGTCTGCGGTCACGCGTATCCAGCGGGCCACGGAATCCCTGGCAGAAGACGCGCTGGCGTCACGCGGCTTCTCAGTGCCGTTATTTGGGGCCTTGATGGCTGCCTGTGAGCTGTCTCCCGAGGAGCTCTACCGTCACTATGTCGGCAAGAACGTATTGAATTTCTTCCGACAAGATCACGGCTATCAAGACGGGACCTATGTGAAGGAATGGCATGGACGGGAGGACAATGAACACCTGTCTGAGTTACTCGATACTTTGAGCCCCTCGGCGGCTGATTTCCCAGATCAAGTCTATGAGGCGCTGTCGGTGCGTTACCGGGACGTTCAATGAGCACCTTCTCAGATTATTTTTTTCAAGCAGCAGATGGGTTGACCCTTTACGCGCGAGACTATGCGGGTCCGGCTCCAGACTCGCCTGTAGTGCTCTGTTTACATGGCCTGACGCGCAACAGCCGAGATTTTCAGGACCTGGCGCCGCAGCTGGCTGACCATTTCCGTGTATTAGTGCCGGAGCAACGTGGTCGGGGACGATCGGACTACGATCGTCAGGTTGATCACTACAACCTCATGCAATATGTGCAGGACGTTCGGACTCTGCTTGAGAGCCTCAGCATTGAGCGAACCGCCATCGTTGGAACCTCAATGGGCGGATTAATGACTTTTGCGCTGAGCGCGCTGTACCCCGGCACGATCGACCGAGCGGTGATTAACGATATTGGTCCAGAGATTGCCTCGGCAGGGCTTGAGCGAATCAAGTCCTACGTGGGGATTGTCGGTCCGTTTGCTGACTGGGAGGAGGCGACGGCCTACCTTAAAGCGGCGAGCGCGGAAATCTTCCCGACCTGGGAAGATGATCAGTGGTCGGATTTTGCTCGCCAGTGCTACATCGAGCGTGAGGGGCAGGTAGTGGTGGACTATGACCCCAGGATCGCCGAGCCGTTGGCGACAGAGGGCGGTGATACCGAGGCCCAGACCCTCTGGTCACTGTTCGAGACACTGGCCGCTACCCCAACGCTACTCGTTCGCGGTGCCCTAACCGATCTGCTCTCTAAGGAATGTGTCGCAAAAATGGGCGCGGTGCACCCCAATTTATCGGTGCTGGATGTGCCCGATGTAGGGCATGCCCCGATGCTCAATGAGCCCGGGGTGAGCGAGGCAGTCAAAAACTTTTTGATCAGCTGACCGCAGCCATCGGGCTGGTCGACAGTCAGTGCCCGACCTTCATGGTTCCGAGATAATCGAGCTTGCCTAGCGGCGTGCCCAGTTGTCTGAGCATCGAGTAGGTGGTCGTTGCATGAAAATAAAAATTCGGTTTTGAAAACGTCGCCAAGAAATTCTCGGTTGTGAACGGGATTTCCATCTGTCCGAACTTAAACATCATCGGCTTTCCGGAAAGCGCCTCCATGGTCTCTTCGGTCTCGCCAGAAAGCGCCTCAATGGCTTCATCAATGAGCCCACAGAGGCCCGCATAGTCGATACCCGGCTTGCTGGGGGGCGGTGTGAACAAGCCGGCCTTCATGCCCTCAACTGCTCCATAAGAGTGATGCCAAACCGAGATAACCTGAAAGCTGAACGGATTCATGGTCTCGTGCAGGCGGTAGTCAACGATGTCCGACAGCGGAGTGCCCTGGCTTTCTGCGTGGGCTTTGCCTTTTTGTAGGACGGCTGCGGTGCTCTGCAATACCTGCTGGTAGCACATGATACTGGCGTCATAAAAAGAGAGTTGCATGGTGATAGCCTCGGTCTTTAGCCCCTAAAAGGGGTTGCGGGAAGATTTTGAAATGCTTGATTGGCGAGATACTCATCGATGCTGGCAGCGAGTCGGAAGTCCCGAACAGTAATGCCATTGGCATCGTGACTGGAAAGTCTGATCTGAACCGTATTGTAGACGTTGTACCAGTTCGGGTGATGGTCTTGCGCCTCTGCGCAGTCGGCAACGTGGCCCATGAACGCCCAGGCGGCTGAAAAATCAGGGAATTGCAGGTCTCTCGCCAAGCCTTCGCCCTCTTGCCGCCAGCCCGCGTGTTCGCCGAGCCATTGCTCGATTTCTTTCTGAGGTAAGGGCTGCATCAGGAGCGCCTCAATAGTATGACGCCGCATTCAAGATGGCGTGTATAGGGAAACTGATCGAAAAACGCCAGCCTATCGATCTCGTGGGTGGCTGACAACGTGTTGAGGTTATCGGCGAGCGTTTCTGGGTTGCAGCTGATATACAGCACCCGGGCGAACCGACTCGCCAGAGCCAGCGTCTGCGCGTCGAGCCCGGCGCGAGGGGGATCAACCAAGAGCGTCTCAAATTGGTAGTCAGCCAGATCGGATTTGAGATGTGCCAGCCGCCGATATTGGCGCTCGCCGGCCATGGCGGAAGTCATATCCTCAGCTGAGAGTCTTGCTAATTCAATGTTCTCAATCTGGTTGGCTTCTGTATTCCATCTCGCTGCTTCCGTAGCGGGCTTACTGAGCTCAGTGGCCAGCACGTTGCGAAATCGATTGGCGAGCGGCAACGTGAAGTTGCCGATGCCGCAGTAGAGCTCTAGTAAATCAGTGCCTTGTGTCGAGGTGTGCTCGAGGAGCCAGCCCATCATTTTTTGATTGATCCCGCCGTTAGGTTGGGTAAAGCACTGTTCAGGTTGTCGATAGCGCAAGCGTCGACCTTCTGCCTCTAGTACCTCCTCGACCCAGTTATTAGTGAGTACGATTTTTTGTTTGCGGCTGCGCCCGATGATTTTGCAGTTGAGCGATTCTGTCAGTTGAATGGCTTCCACTTCCCACCTAGGTTCCAGTGGCCTGTGATAAATGAGCGTGATGAGTAATTCGCCACTGAGTGTCGACAGAAATTCAATCTGAAAGAGCTTGTTTCTGAGTTCGGGTGTAAGCCTTAGGTGCTCTATGAGTGGCGACAGGGTGGCTGTGATGCGGGGCCCGGCAATAGGGAATTCCGTGACGATTTGCGGGTTGCGCGGCTCACCCACAGGAAACATGACGTAGTGAAGGTCGTCACCGGTGTGCCATACCCTGAATTCTGCTCGTAAACGGTAGCCAGACGGAGCCGAGTTAAACAGGTCGGGAACGGGGAGGCAGAGGCCGCTAAGCCGCGCTAGCGCAGCCTCCGCCTTTTCGGCGAAGAGCGACTCACAGTGCTCGGGTTGAAAATTTAGCAGAGACATCGATTGTTTCAGAGACAGTTTTTGGGTTTTGGCAGTCCAGCGATTCGGCTGCCCACCCGCGCGGGTGAGCCGGGGAACAGCTTCATCAGGTAGATGCTCCGCCCTTGCTCTGGCCCCAAGTGTTGTTTCACAAAATTAACCAATGCACGGTTCGCAGGTGAGTCGCCGAAGCTGGCATAAAAAGACTGCAGCAGCCCGATGATTTGCCAATGCGCCTCAGTGAGCTCTATGCCTTCTTCTGTGGCGAATGCCTTGGCGATGTCAACGGTCCAGGCCTCTGGTTGCCTCAAAAATCCGTTTTCGTCGCACAGTTTAAAAAGCCCCTCTCGATCCAGCATGGTTTAGGTCCACGACATGCTGTGGGCGTGTTCGCAAGTTAGAGAGATCCACTCGGCGGCGGTGATGCGCGGCCAGTCGGCATCGGCCCCATCGATGTCGTCACCGTCCCGTTGTAGCACCACAATGCGGCAGGGCGCTAGGTTCAGGTCAGCTTTCAGGGCGTGCGCGAGAGTAGGCGTCATTACGATCAGCGTATCTTTGGCACCCAGTAGCAAGAGGCACTCGGTCAGCTGCTTTTTTCCGAATAACAGATGCAGCGCCATCAGTAGTTCACCACAACATCTGCTTCGGCAGCCGCAGCCTGCCATTCATGTGCGCCTATAGGTTTGATGGTCAGGTCTTCACGCCACACCTCTGGTTCTTGCAACGCCGGCAATCGATATACCGTCTCGATGTCGTAATAGGGCAGTGACCCCAGTAGTTTCGCTAGGTCTGATGACTCACCCGTTTGGTGAGCGAGTAAGGAAAGGCCGCGGCCGCCAAAAACCAATGTCACCCGCTGGCCGAAGGCCCCAGCGGCGAGAGCGAGCTCCGTGCCTGCGCGCAGAACGTCCATGCTGTCTTCGCCGCCCCCAGATAGGGTAATTAGCCAGCGCTTGCTGTTGTCAGCGATGGTGGAGTCAGACAAAGGTCACCACCCGATCTGCCCGCACGGCGGCTTCCACCAGCGCGCCCAAGCCGCCAACGCGAAAAGGCGCTTCAACTGCCACGTCGAATGTTTCGACTGCTTGGCTGCACAACAGCAGTTCAGCGTTAGTGAGGGACGCTATCGACTGCCAACACACGTCGGGGTTGTCGCCCATGACCGAAAGCACGCCCTCAGCCTGAAAGAAACACTGGCGAATCGAATGACCTTGTTCAACTGCGACCCGAATGAAGCGCTGGGCATCGAGCAGGTTTCTTTTGCTTTCAAGCGGAGTCCGGATGATCAGTGAGAAATCCATGGGTCGGGTATGCAATATGCGCCGCGTTGTAGCCTGCGCTAAATGTACCGCACTCTGTTTTGATTGGCTGTAGTTGCCGCGCACACTCAGCTGTATGAAACAAGCTGTGACAAAAGCAAAAAGCCCCGGCTAAACCGGGGCTTAGGACTCATCTTGGCAGGCTTAGTCGTCGCCGCCGGTGAACACCGCAATCAGATGTAAAAGATGCTGAAACAAAATCAAAATGTTGAGATACAGCTGGACAGTCGCTCTGATGTAGTTGGTCTCTCCACCGTTCACGATTCGGCTCGTGTCGAACAGGATGAACCCTGCCATTAACATCACGAACACAACTGATAACGTGAGGGAGAGAGCGGGGATCGCAAGGAAAATGTTAGCGAGTATGGCTACAAGTCCCATTATCAGCCCTGCAAACAGGAATCCCCCAAGAAAGGAAAAGTCCTTCTTGCTGTTCAAAGCGTAGGCAGACAAAGAGAAAAACACCAAGGCGGTCCCCCCTAGCGCCTGAAGCACCATCGTTGGGCCATTACTCATCGACAGGTAGTAAGACAGCATCGGGCCAATCGACGCCCCCATCAGGCCAGTGAATACAAAAATCGCGGGAAGCCCTTTGGCGCTATCAGCTAATCGATTCACTACGAATAGCATGACAAACCCAACGGCCCAGCACAGCAGCCCAATCATAGGCGGCATGTTGACGACCACCGCAATACCCGCGGTGAGTGCACTAAAAGCAAGCGTTAACCCCAGCAGCCAATACGTATTGCTGAGTACCTTGTTCGTGCTGACGATTCCGGCAGCAGCATCCATTGAGGCAGTCGTGGAAAATACGGGCTTGTCGCTCATGGTGATTCGTCTCGTTTAGTGGGACACGGGTGAATAATAGGGCCAGCGTTGGCCGAATCCAAGTCTGCTTGCGTGCTTTTAGGGTGCGGCATTGAAGACTACCGAGACCGATGCTGAGACCGATAGCTTGCCGGGTTCGTAGCGGGGCGCCCTGTCGGCTGACATGGCGGCGGGCGCCACCCGATTAGCCGCCCTGAAAATGGGCGTTGGATACGCGCCCGTGCTGATCGTCACCGCCTCACCCAGCACTAGGCCGGCAGCGTCGGCCAGGCTCTCAGCGTCGGATTTCGCTTTGCCAAACGCTAATGTCAGCGCCCGTGATCTGGCCGATTCAGTCAGTGAGCTACCGTAAGAGGGGCTATGCAGAGTGTCTGCCCCCTCTCTCGAGAGCATTTGCAACGCCTCCCCAAGGCTATTGAGGTCTGTCAGTTTGAAAGACAGCTCGCGGGTCGCCTCATAACCGATAAATTCTTGCGTCTCGTTTCTGGGATTCCAGCGATATTGCGGCTGGACCCGCACCTGAGCCGCGTCTACAGACTCCTTGTCCACCGGAAGGTCTTCCAGGCTGTCGAGTAGATTCGCCATGACCTCGTCCACTGCGCGCTGCGCCGCTTCAGCGGTATCGGCGAGGTGCTCCGTTGTGGCGCTCAGCGTCGCATATTCGGCGGGTATCGTGACCGTACCATTGCCCTCGACCGAAATCGTTGTAGCGTGGGCTCCGGTGGCGACAAGGTAAGCCACCACTGCCAGTGGCGCCCAGAAAGTCCATTTCTTCATGCGGTGTTTCCCCTTGGCTCTTTCAACATCAGTATGCATGTCACTCTATGACACGTTCTGCGGGGTATCAGTTCACGAGTCGTGATTTCTTCACACTGAGGGTATTCATCACGCAGTTACGAATGTGGTTCTGCTCTGCGGTCACGATGAGCGGGGCGATCGCCAGGATCGGAGCCTGAGGCCCCGGCTTCACTCTATAATGCGCGGCGTATTCAAGCGTTTTCATCCACAGCGGCTTGGCGTAGTCTCTCGGGGGCTTGGATAGCCTGATGAACCCGACATCGGCAGTGCAACACGGCGCCAGCCTTGCGGAGCGCCACTAGCTCACTACAATTTACCCGGACATAAAAATATCTATATCAATAGTTTAGGTAGCTTACCTTGGAAGAAGCTCAATGATTGAAGCCTCGCTCACATTACCCTGTGGCGCAAAAATCCCTAACCGCCTGTGCAAGGCTGCCATGACAGAAGGCCTTGCCAGCCCTCAGGGCGAGCCGACGGAGGCACTTGAGCGCCTATATGGCATTTGGAGCGATGGTGGAGCCGGTTTGTTGCTGTCTGGCAACGTCCAAATAGACGGCGATCATCTTGAGCGACCCGGCAATGTCATCATTGATCGCGAGCCGTCTGAGGCGATGCAACGCGCACTGGCCCGCTGGGCTGCTGCAGGAACCCGCAGTGGCAACCACTTCTGGGCACAGATCAGCCATGCTGGCCGGCAATGTCAAAAAATTGTGAACCCTCAGCCCAAGGCGCCCTCAGCCGTCAAATTAGGCCTGCCAGGGGGGCAATTTGGCGAGCCTCAACCCATGACCGAAGAAGACATTGAGTCGGTGATTACGGGGTTTGCGCGGTGTGCCAAGGTCGTCATCGACGCTGGATTTACAGGAGTACAGTTACATGCCGCGCACGGTTATCTACTGTCTCAATTTTTGAGCCCCCGCAGTAACCAAAGGCAAGACCAGTGGGGTGGCTCTCTGGAGAACCGGGCGAGACTGCTCCTCGCGAGTGTGTCGCGGGTGCGCGCTGCGGTTGGGCCCAGCATCCCCCTATCGGTCAAGTTGAATAGCGCTGATTTTCAGCGCGGTGGATTTGATTTCGATGAGAGCCTCCAAGTTGCCAAATGGCTTGAGCAGGCGAGCGTTGACTTGATTGAGATTTCAGGTGGGACCTATGAACAACCGCGACTGCTAAATCTGGACGGCATGGAGCCGGTCGAGGAGCAGTCCGTTGCCGCGTCAACCCGGGCGAGGGAGGCCTACTTTGTGGATTTCGCCGAGGCGATGCACAAAGAGGTCTCCATACCCCTTATGGTGACCGGTGGTTTGCGAAGACTGGATGCCATGAATCTGGCGCTCGAAAGCGGCGCAGCCGACATGATCGGGATTGGTCGGCCGATGTGTGTCATGACCGACGCGCCTGCCCAGCTTCTCGCTGGCGTGAGTGAATTACCTCGATTTGAAGACGCACTCTCACTTTTACCAAGGGCCTTGCGGTTCTTGAACGGCATCAAACTGGTGCGGACAGTCGGTGCGTTTGCAACCCAGTATTGGTTCTATGAGCAGATCGCGGCGTTGGGGCATCAGGGCAATACCCTAGACGGGTTGGGCGTGTTCACTGCGACCAAGGCTCAGACAAAGGCGGCTAACCAGTGGTTAGCTGACAGACGTGTCTTAGATTTGAACCGCGAGGTTGAAGCGGCATGAAGCATGGTTACGAGGCAATGAGCACTTTCATTCACGGTTTAAAACCAAGTTACCTTCAACTGAAAAAATGCTCGTTGGCATTGCTACTGAGCACTTTGGCCAACGATACGCTGGCGGCGGCCTCTCCGGAGAGCCTCGCCCACGCGGTTATGCTTCGCGACCGGGCCATGGCGGGCAGTACCGCCATGCAGATCGTGACCTCGTTGACCACCGAGGTAGGGCCTCGATTGGCCGGGAGTGAGGCGGAAGCGCGCGCACGGGACTGGGCGCTCGCATTGCTCAATGAAAAGGGCTTCGCCAATGTGCGCAATGAGCCTTTTGAAATGGATGCTTGGCGGCGGCACGCTGAAGGCGCTGAAATTCTTGCGCCTTTCCCGCAACCCCTCGCCGTGACGGCGCTGGGGGGCTCAGTGCCCACCGCGAAGTCAGGGATGACGGCTGAGCTGGTGCTGTTCGAGACTCTTGACGACCTCAAACGTGCCCGGCCGGAGAGTGTGGAAGGCCGGATCGCTTATGTGAGCCACGCAATGCAGCGTACGCAGGACGGCTCATCCTATGGATACTTCAACGAGGCGCGCACCGCCGGGCCCAGTATTGCTGCAGGGAAAGGCGCCGTGGGTTATTTGATTCGCTCTGTTGGCACTGACAGTCACCGCTTTCCGCATACCGGCTCATTGCGCTACGACGCAGATGCGCCGCGAATTCCCGCGTTGGCATTGTCTAACCCCGATGCTGATCAGATCGAGCGCATTGCGGCCGGCGGCGAGCGGATTCGCATAAAAATGAACGTAGACAGCTCAGCGGTGCCCGCGGCGCAATCGGGCAACGTGATCGCTGAAATTCCCGGGCGCGAGAGACCAGATGAGATCGTAGTCATTGGGGCCCATCTCGATAGTTGGGATCTCGGTACTGGCGCGGTCGATGATGGTGCTGGTGTCGGCATCACGACTGCCGCGATGGAGTTGATCAAGGAGGCTGGGCTTGCCCCGCGGCGGACTATAAGACTGGTATTGTGGGGCGCTGAGGAAGTGGGGTTGTTGGGAGCTCGCGCTTACCGAGAGCGGCACGCGGCCTCCCTCGAGCAGCATGTGATGGGATCCGAGAGTGATTTTGGTGGCGGCCGCGTCTGGAAAGTTACGGCCGACAGCAAGACGGAGCAAGGTGATCAGCTCTTTGCCGATATTGCGGCTGTATTAGCGCGCATCGGGGTGGCCCCCGGTAGCGACGATCTGCCCGGTGGTGGACCCGACCTGTACCCGTTGATCGCAGCGGGTGTGCCGACGCTGCGATTACATCAGGATGGCCGGGACTATTTTGATTTGCATCACACGGCGGATGATACGGTGGATAAACTCGACGCGGCGTCTTTGGACCAGAATGTCGCCGCTTTTGCGGTTTTCGCGTGGTTGATTGCAGACAGTCATGTCAGTTTTCGGGGTGTCGAGGCCTCTGATTCATAGCCTCTCGCCGACGCTATAGCGTTGTGGTGTGTGTGAGTGATGTAACGCGGCTTTTTCTAAGGGAGACAGTAATGGGCTTTAACAACAATCCGCGATCGATATCCGGTTTGGCAAAGCATATGCGGAGGGCAGGCGGTTTCCTTTTGTGCGGACTCTTTATTGCGGGTTGTGCAGACAAACCGACCTATCAGGTGGATTACGATCAGACGTTTCCCTTTTCTGGCTATCAGACCTATCGGTGGTATGACGACGATCATAATACGACAGAGAGTCAGTATCGGCGCTATAACAGCAGCGACAAGCGGGTTCGAAACACCGCTAACCAGGAATTGATCCAAAGGGGTTTTAGAGAGGGCCCGCGCGATCAAGCAGACTTTTGGGTGAACTATCATGTCACCAGGCGTCAGACCCAAAAGGTCACGGGTCAGGAGCAGGGTATGCATGGTGGCGTTGCAGCGGGCACTTATGGGCGGTCAGTCAGCGTGGGGTACTCCTCGGGGCCGTCAGTCAAGACCTATGAGGATGGCACTGCGGTATTCGACGTGATCGACATCAGAACGGGCAAGATTGTCTGGCGAGGCATCGCAGAGGGGCGATTGAAGAACAATATGTCCAAGGCGGACCGTGAGCAACTCACTATTACTGTGGTACATGAATTGTTAGAGCAGTTTCCGCCTAATTAAGACGACCTCTCTGAGCAGAGCCGGATATTGGTGGCGCCCCAAGATCGACTGTCTGTAGTGAGCGGCATGACAGGCCCCGCCGCCCCCCGGGATGGCACGTTGGTGTCGCTCGCCCGGGAGATGGACGGAGAACTGCATCCTCAGGTTTCTGGGAAAATCTCTAGCGTCACTTTATTGATGGTGGCATTAATCTCACTGTAGCGGCGGTCGTTTAGCTGCCGCTTGATTACCGGGGCACCACGGTCCATGCCAATATCAGTTCCCTCGTCGATCGAGAAGCGCGAGGCAATGGTCGTTTCTAGCCGCCCGGTAGCGGCCGCTAAGTCGTTAACGACAAGCCTGATATCGGCGCCTTTGCCGATGCCCCCACCGTCGTAGTAAATCTCGAGACGGATATCCGAGTTGCCGGCGCTGAGCTTGCGATTACTTTTCACCGTAACCAGTTCGCCAAGATTGTTGTACGTATAGGTCGGATATCCGTTCTCTACGTATAGTGCCCACCCGCCAAAGCGACTGCCTTGGGCAATGATAATGCCATCCGCAGTTTGCCCTTCGGCTACCGACATGCTCGCAGAGATCTGACCGGAGGTGTTTTTCATGTTCAGAACGGCGTCTTCATCCAGGCCTTTGGCGCCGGGGTAGAGGTCGAGCGTGGTGCGGCCCGCCATGATGGTAGGCCGCCCTGCAACCGCCGGAAGTAGTCGCTCCAACAGTCGGTCGTCCAGCGGTAGTACCTGGTTGGCAATTGCTTCCTCCATGAAAGTGGCTCTCATGGCCTCTAGCCGCTCGGGAAACTGCTCGGCGAGGTTGTTGTTGAGGCTGAAGTCCTCAAGTGTGTTGTAGAGCTCCCAGCCGTCGTCATTGGCAACCGTATTCATTTTCACCGTTTCCCATGGCAGTTTGACTGTGGTTCTTGCCAGCCAACCGTCTTGATACAGGCCGCGATTGCCTATGATTTCAAAGTATTGCTTGGTGTGTCGTTCAGCGGCTGTTGCATCATCGAAGCTATAAACCATGCTGGTGCCCTGAATGGGTATTTGCGGTACGCCATCAACTACCGTGGGTTCGGGAATGCCAGTTGCCTCGAGGATGGTGGGGACCACATCGATAACATGAGTGAACTGGTCCCGAATCTCGCCTTTGGCCTTGATGCCATCGGGCCAGTGGATCACGGTGCCATTTCGGGTGCCGCCAAAATCACCAGCGACTTGCTTAGTGAAGGCGAAAGGCGAGTCAAACGCAATCGCCCAGCCCACCGACATATGTGCGTAGGTGTTAGGCCCGCCCCACTCATCCAGGTGCTCCAACTGCTCTGCATCGGTCTCTGGGACTCCATTGAGATACTTGTTCCAGTTCCAGTTACCGGTTTGATCGCCTTCCGGGCTCGTGCCGTTGTCGCCACTGATGTAGATCATCAGCGTGTTGTCCAGCTCGCCCAGATCATCAATCGCGTCGAGTAACCGGCCGGTTTCATAATCGGAGTACTCGCTGAATGCGGCATAAACCTCGGCTTGGCGCGCATAAATTTTCTTTTTGTCGTCGTTCAGGTCTTCCCAGTCGGGGACGCTGGCGGGTTTGGGCGGTAGCTCGGTGCCCGCGGGTACCACACCGCGCGCGATCTGCGCCTTCAATACCTCATTGCGAACAGCATCCCAGCCCTGGTCAAACCGGCCGCGATATTTCTCAATCCATTCCTGATTCACCTGGTGCGGTGCGTGTGACCCGGCAGAGGAGTAGTAGATGAAGAAAGGCTTGTCTGGACGCATGCTTTTTTGCTCGCGGACCCAGGCGATGGCCTGATCGGTCATGTCCTCTAGAAAGTGGTAATCGGGTTTGTCTGGGGGTATCGATAATGGTCACGCCATCATGCAGAGACGGCTCATACATGTTCTCCTCAGCCCCCAAGAAGCCATAAAACTTCTCGAATCCTTGCCGCGTGGGCCAGCGTGTTTGCGGACCGCCGGCGGTGGTTTCTCGGCTGGGGGTTTCGTGCCATTTGCCAAAGGCTCCTGTGGCGAATCCATTCTGGCGTAATACTTCGGCGATCGGTGCAGCGTTGTCTGGGACTACCGTGGTAGTGCCCGCGTAACCAGTCGCTATTTCGGGAATGGAACCCATGTTGACCTGATGATGGTTCCGGCCGGTTTTGAGTGCCGCTCTCGTTGGGGCGCACAGTGCAATGGTGTGGAAGCGATTGTAGCTCAGCCCATTATCAGCAAGCTTTTGCAGCGTGGGCATACTGATTGGGCCGCCAAAGGGTGAGGGGCCGCCGAAGCCAATGTCGTCGAGCAGCACGATGACCACATTGGGAGCCCCCTCCGGTGCTTTAACCTCCCAAGGCGTTGGGAGTGGCACGTTCTGGGGGAGCGCTTCGGTCACGGGCGCAGGCGCCGGTTGTGCTATGGGTAAGCGCGTTCGGTCGAAGTCGTCGGTTGCGATCACCGGTGCGTTTCGTGACAGCACTACAAGCGCGGCCACCGCCACCAAACCTAGTATCAATAAGTTGCTTCGCATGACCACAACATCAACATTTGTTAGTTAGTGTGGAGTGACCATAACAAATTACTGAGGAATGGGAAGCCCTCACCGTTAACTGGGCGTCCGAGTAGCGTTGTGCGACTTTCTGTGGTTTTTCGCGGTCGCGCATTTGATTGTCAGCACGGCGTCGGTTAAGCGCTGGGTTTGCTCACCGTGCAACGGAGATTTCGGTCGCCTCCGGCACCCCGGTGACGACTTCATTTGCCTGCAGCGCTTTACGGTCATGTCGACGGGGGTACTATGGGAATGTTTTTCCGGGCTCAGGTGCCCGAGATAGGGCTAGTGTACCGAGAGCAGACTGAGGGAGTCGCATGAGCGCATTGAAGGGGATTAAGGTCCTGGATTTAACCAGTATGGTTTCGGGCCCTGTGGCGGCCATGATGCTGGCCGATCAGGGTGCCGAGGTGATCAAGGTCGAGCCTACGACCGGTGAGCAGATGCGTCATATTGGGCCCACCGTGAACAAAGTCACCGCGGCATTTTTTTCCTGCAATCGGGGCAAGCGGTCGATTGCGGTAGACCTCAAATCAGAAGACGGCAAGAAAGTTCTGTTTGATCTGGTCAAGAGCGCTGACGTATTGCTGCAGAACTTTCGGCCCGGGGCAATGGAGCGCATGGGCTTTGGCGAGCCTGTCATGCGCGAGCTCAACAAGAAACTGATTTATGTCTCGATTAGCGGCTTCGGCGAAGAGGGGCCCTATGCCCACAAGCGGGTTTATGACCCTGTTATTCAGGCGCTCTCTTGCGCCACTGATATTCAGGCCGACCGCGCCACGGGTCGGCCGCAAATGTTTCGCATCATCATTGCCGACAAGGTCACCGCAATCACGGCGGCCCAGGCCATTAGCACCGCGCTTTATGCCAGGGAAAAGACAGGTGAAGGGCAGCACATTCGCTTATCTATGCTTGACGCCATGCTGAGCTTGTTCTGGCCAGAAGCGATGGCAGGTCTGACCTTCGCTGATAAGGAGTTTGATGTGCGCAAGTACCAGGGCGCCATGGACCTGATCTACGAGACGAAGGATCGATTCATTACGGCGGGTGCGATATCGGATAAGGAGTGGCAGGGCATGTGCCGCGCGCTTAACCGTGAGGACCTGATTGAGCACCCGCACTTCAACACAGCGCAAGGACGATTTACGCACAACAGTGAGCGCAAAGAAATTACTGCCGAGGAGATTAAAAAGTGGTCGAGCGAAGAGATCCTCGCGCGTTTCGACAAAGAGGGGGTGCCGTGTGCGCCGATTATCGATCGTTCGGAGTTGCTAGGGCACGAGCAGGTTGTCGCGAACGGATCTGTGGATCGACTCCATTTTGACGATTTTGGCGAGGTACGGCAGGCCCGGCATCCGGCGCGGTTCGATAAAACACCTGCCCGCGTGTCGCGACCTGCCCCACGACTGGGCGAGC
>JADHQG010000100.1 GCA_016778045.1 Luminiphilus sp.
CTATACAATTGCCAGTTCATATGATGGGGCTAGGCGAGTGAGCGCCAGTGCGACGTAGGACGCTGGCCTCTCCATCGCCCACTTTCTTCCTTTGCGCGCGAGCACCTGAAAATGCCTGATTCGACTACGTTTATAGCGCCTGCGGAGCTCGCCTCGCAGTTGCAGAGTCCCGATATCACGGTTGTTGACGCCTCTTGGTATTTGCCGGCGGAAGGCCGCGACCCCAGGGCGGAGTTTCTGGCGAGCCGAATCCCGGGCGCCCAGTTTTTCGATATCGAGACCGTGGCGGATCAGGACCACGCGTGCCCCCATATGCTCCCCAGTGAGCCGGTATTCGCCCAATGTGTTCAGGCGCTGGGTATTGGCGCGAACAGCCGGGTAGTGGTCTATGACGGCAAGGGGCTGTTTTCTGCCGCTCGGGCCTGGTGGATGTTCCGCGTATTTGGCCATGAAAGAGTGCAGATTCTTGAGGGCGGACTGCCGGCCTGGATGGCTGCAGGGTATGACACGGCAGAGGGCCCGCCAAAGGTGGCCAAGCCCGGTGTAGGGTTTGTCGCGGCGCATCAGCCGGCTTGGGTGACAGATGCAGAGGGTGTTAAGGAGGCGCTATCATCCGGAAGCCATATGGTGGTCGACGCGCGTTCCGCCTCCCGGTTTGCCGGCGAAGAAGCCGAACCGCGGCCGGGCGTGCGCCCGGGCCATATCCCCGGCTCAAAAAATTTGCACTACGCCCAGATCCTTAGCGGCGATCCTGCGGTCCTGAAACCACTCCCTGAGCTGGAGGCGCTTTTTGATGATGTCGGGGCATATCACGGTCAGCCGGCTGTGACGACGTGCGGGTCAGGCATTTCCGCCTGCCTGCTGGCAGTGGCCTTGCATGAGCTGGGGCGCTCCCCGGTGGCGGTATACGATGGATCCTGGGCCGAGTGGGGTGCCCGACCGGATTGCCCCGTTGAGAGGGGGTGAGAAGCATGGCGCTCTCTGTTATCGTCCGCCGCGTCCCATATTGTGCTTAACCCATGAGCAACCTGTACCTCATCGGCAACTGGAAGCAGCACGGCAGTCACGCCGCGATTCAGGCTTTTGCTGGAGAGTGGTCTTTTGACCCTCATGCCCAGCTGCGCATTGCTGTTGCGCCCCCATTTCCTTATCTGCAGGCCTTGGCGGCGGCGTTGCCCGACTGTCAGCTGGCGGCACAGGACTGTTCTGTCCACCTTCAAGGCGCTTATACAGGTGAGGTGTCGGCCAACATGTTGGCGGACTTCGGCTGTGAGTTTGTGCTCGTTGGCCATTCAGAACGACGGCAGTATCACGACGAGACAGATGCATTGATCGCCGAGAAGTTGGCGGCGGCCCAGTCGGCGGGGGTGACCCCCATACTTTGCGTGGGCGAGCAGCAGGCTGCGCGGGAAGCTGGGAAGCAGGATGAGGTGGTGCGCGCGCAACTAAGATCGGCTCTGGCGACAGCTCAACCGAATCTGCTGATTGCTTATGAGCCCGTTTGGGCTATCGGTACCGGTCTGACGGCAACGCCGGATCAAGCGAATGAGATGCACGAGATGATCAGGCAAGAAGTCAGCTCGCTGTTCGGCGCGTCACACGCCACGCCGATCCTTTACGGCGGCAGTGTGAATGCAGAGAACGCCGATGCGCTGTTTGCCTGTCCGCACGTTGACGGCGCGTTGGTGGGCGGCGCTTCTCTGCAAGCTGCCTCCTTCATGGCAATTGCACAATCCGCGTCAAATAACCTGAGTCACTGAGATGTCTATCGATCCCAATACGCCAGTTTTGCTGGGCGCAGGTCAGTTTACCGAGCGTCTTGATGACAACTTTGAGGGATTGATGCCAGAGGACCTGGCGGCCCGGGCCTGCGAAGCCGCCCTGGCCGATACCGGCGCAGCGACGTCGCTAAGCACACTAATCGATCGTCTCGCCTGCGTGCGAATGTTCGCGCACTCTGTACCGGATCCAATCGTTCCTGCTATCGCCCCTTTTGGACGGAGCAGTAGTCCCCCCTTGTCGATTCTTCGCCGGCTCGCTTTGCCCAATGCCACGGCGATCTATTCGCGGGCTTGCGGTGACGAACCCCAGCGATTGGTCTTTGAGCTGGGCAACGCGCTGGCGCGAGGTGAAATCAACGGCGCGATCATCTGCGGTGCTGAGGCGCTGGCCACTTCACGCCAGCTGCAGCGACAGGGTCTGTCGACGGACTGGAGTGACGAGCCAGAGGGAGAAACCGACGATCGCGGCGCGTGTATCGATCTGTTGTTTGATGTTGAGTTCAATCGGCACGGTGCGTGGAATCCCGTCGATATCTATCCGATACAAGAGCAGGTGCGGCGGAGTGAGCTGGGCCTCAGTAAATCGGCTTATCGGGCGCGGTTGGCAGAACTGATGGCGCGCTTTAACAGTGTGGCGGCGGCGAATCCGTATGCCATGTTTAGCGAGCTGATGACGGCTGCCCAAATAGGCGAGGAGTCGAGTAAAAACCGCCTGATGGGTGACCCACACCTGAAATCGATGGTGGCCAAAGATGGCGTGAATCAGGCCTCGGCATTGGTGCTCACCCGTTGGGAGACGGCGCAGGCTCTCGGTGTCGCGGATCGCGCTATTTTTCTCCACGGCCACGCTACGGGGTCTGAGCCGCAGGTACTCAACCGCAACTCCCTGGGGCAGTCAGAGTCTATGGCGGCGGCCTACCGGAACGCTTTGGCGGGTGCGGGTATTGACGCTGAGCAGATTGGCGCGGCTGACCTGTATTCCTGTTTTCCCATTGCGGTGTGGGTGGCGATGGATGCCTTGGGTATGACGCTCGATGACCCACGGCCTCTGACACTGACCGGAGGGTTGCCGTTTTTCGGTGGGCCAGGTAACAACTACTCTACCCACGGCATTGCCGAGATGGTGCATTGGTTGAGAGCGCAGCCCGAGCCCTCATTTGGCGTCGTCGGTGCCAATGGTGGGTATCTTTCCAAGCATGCGGTGGGCGTTTATGCCAACATTCCCGCCGAGTTTCCGGAAGCGGTCCCGGAGTTCAAGGCTCCAGAGGTGGTTGAGGTTGTCTCTGACCCGGAGCCTGACGGGGTGATTGAAAGCTATACCTTCCAGCCACAGAAAGGCGGCGCAAGGGCGGTGGTTGTCGGTCGGCAGGTTTCCGACGGGCGACGTTGGGTAGGGGTGGCTGATCCGGAGGACTCCGAGCTGCTTGAGTGGTTTGAGAAGGCAGACCCGCTGGGTGAACAGATCGTGGTGTCCGCAGGCGAGCGCAACATTGTGCGCCGACGGGCCTAATGAACAGAAATTAATTTGAGTGAGTAATAGGAGTTAACACATGGATATCAATGGGAAAGTTGCAGTCGTTACCGGCGGTGCCTCGGGTATCGGGCAGGCGGTGACACGCCGCATCGCCGCAGCTGGCGGCAAGGTGGTTATTTTTGACCTGAATGAGGAAGCGGGGCAGGCGATGGTGGCTGAGCTCGGTGCAGATAATTGCGTCTTCGCCAAGGTCAATGTCGTAGACGAGGACTCCGCAAAGGCTGGTATTGAGGCTGCCGTGGGCGCATTTGGCACAATCCATATCAATGTGAACTGCGCCGGTATTGGTAACGCGGCGAAAACCCTTGGCCGGGATGGCCCGTTCCCGATGGATGTCTGGAGCAAGGTCATTGCGGTGAATCTCACGGGGACTTTCAACGTGCTGCGACTCTGTGCAGAAGTCATGGCTAAGCACGACCCGGTCACTGACGACGGGGCCCGCGGCGTCATCATTAACACTGCCTCAGTGGCTGCCTACGAAGGTCAGATGGGTCAGGCGGCCTACAGTGCCAGTAAGGGCGGTATTGTTGGCATGACGCTGCCGATTGCACGTGACCTCTCAACCTTGGGGATCCGGGTGAATACGATTGTCCCAGGCCTGATTAACACGCCGTTGTTCAATGGTTTGACCCCAGAGTTCGTCGAGTCGCTGTCGCAGTCGGTGCTGTATCCAAAGCGTCTGGGTCGCCCTGAAGAGATCGCCCAGTTGGCGACGTCTATCATCGACAATGACTACATCAACGGCGAGTGCATCCGCATGGATGGTGGCATTCGCATGCAGCCCCGATAACAGGAGCAACGAAGATGAATGAAGAAGCAACAGTACTGACCGACGAGGCAGACGGCGTCCTCGTTATTACGATCAACCGACCGAAAGCCAAGAACGCGGTCAATCTGTCGGTGGCCAAAGGTGTCGCGGCGGCGCTTGAGCGATTGGATAGTGACGATTCGCTGCGCGTCGGCGTGCTGACTGGCGCAGGCGGCACTTTTTGCGCAGGCATGGACCTCAAGGCTTTCGTATCAGGCGAATTTCCCCAGATAGAGGGCCGCGGTTTCGGCGGTATGACCGAGCGTTCCGCGGACAAGCCACTGATTGCTGCAGTGGAGGGCTATGCCCTTGCCGGTGGCTGCGAACTGGCGATTGCTTGCGATTTGATTGTCGCTGCGGAGAACGCCAAATTCGGTATCCCGGAAGTGAAGAGGGGTCTGGTTGCCGCCGCCGGTGGCTTGGTCAGGTTGCCCTCTCAAATTCCTTACCGGGTGGCGATGGAGCTTGCTCTGACGGGTGAATTCATGAACGCGGATCGCGCCATGGCGATGGGGCTGATCAATCAGTTGACCGAACCCGGTTCCGCGCTAGACACCGCAAAGGCACTGGCGCAGCAAATTGCTGAAAATGGTCCCTTGGCGGTCAAAGTCAGCAAGGCCATCATCAAAGCCTCTCGAGACTGGAGCGACGACGAGGCGTGGTCCAACCAGAACGCGCTGACGCAGCCGGTGTTCACCAGTGAGGACGCGATTGAAGGTGCCACCGCGTTTGCTGAGAAGCGCAAGCCCGAGTGGAAGGGTCGCTAGCGGTTGCAATCCGAAACGTATCTGGTCAGTCTCAGGAGGCTGACTGAGCACTGACCAGACTGTTGGGGGGTAGGGATATGAGCGGCAGCGACCTAGGCGTCTTGCGTAAGCTGTTGGCGCACGATCTGATGCAGGTCTACGTTAGGTTGGCTCTATTACTGACCGTTGCGTGGTTCTGTGTCGAGACCTTTGCCCCCTTTCTGGCACTGATTCTGTGGTCCTTGATCCTTGCGGTGTCACTGCACCCCTTAAATCACTGGTTATCGCAGCGCCTTCACCTCAGTGAGGGCAAGGCAGCCATTATCTTTATCCTGATTGTCTTTTTGATCGTGGGGATCCCTACAGTGTTGCTCGGAGTCTCGCTGGCAGACCATGTCACCGAGTGGGTGGCTATTCTGAGCGATCACCACTTTCAGGTACCTGAGGCGAACCCGGCTGTCGCTGACTGGCCTGTTGTGGGGCCAGCCCTGTTCGACCTTTGGCAACGCGCTCACGAGGATTTGATGTCAGCGGCGCAGATGGTCCAGCCACAGCTCATCGCCAGCGGCAGGGCCTTACTGGGTGCGGTTGCCAATACCTTACTGGCGCTTGTGCTGTTTTTTGTTGCTCTGCTGATCGCCGGGTTCATGATGGCCAATGCCACTCGGGGCGGATATCAAATCAGGCAGTTGCTGGGCACCTTCACCGATCAT
>JADHQG010000101.1 GCA_016778045.1 Luminiphilus sp.
CCAATCGCCGTTTGACGCTACCCGAGATGAATGCACTGTTGCGCGATATGGAAGAGACTGAGCGATCCGGGCAGTGCAACCATGGTCGGCCCACCTGGGTGCAGCTGGGTATGGCAGATCTGGACAAACTGTTTCTGCGCGGACGCTGATCGTGACCGAACCCGTGCTGGCCTTGATGGGCCCCACCGCGTCGGGCAAGTCGGCATTGGCCGAGCGGCTCGCCGAGACCTTTGAGGGCGAGTTGATCAGCGTGGATTCGGCGTTGGTATATCGCGGCTTATCGATTGGCGCTGCCAAACCGGACTATCCGCATCATCTCGTTCATATGCGGGAACCTGATGATCCCTACACCGCCGCCGATTTCGCAAGCGATGCCAAACAGTGTATCGACGAGATTCGGGAGAGAGGGCGGCGGCCCATCCTGGTCGGCGGCAGCATGCTGTACTTCCGGGCGCTCATTCAAGGGCTCGATGACATCCCCGCTATTGACCCGGCAATACGCGCCGACATTGAGGCTGAGGCACAGCGATCTGGCTGGCCGGCTCTGCATCAGCAACTCAGTGAAGTCGACCCTGAGACCGCCGGTCGATTACACCCCAATCACAGTCAGCGAATCTGCCGCGCACTGGAGGTGTATCGCGGTACCGGCACACCGCTGAGTGAATGGCAGCAGGGAAACCCCGCTCCCGTATCAGACGACTATGAATGCATTGCCCTTTGCCCCGAGGATCGCGCCGTCTTGCATGCGCGAATCGCCAAGCGACTGGAGGCGATGTTTGATCAGGGTTTGGTGGCGGAGGTCACCCGCCTTCATGAGCAGGAGAGTTTGCATACTGATTTGCCCGCTATTCGGGCAGTGGGCTATCGGCAGGTGTGGTCCTACCTTGAGGGTGAGATTGACCTAGCCATGTGTCGTGAAAAGGTGTTGGCCGCTACCCGGCAGCTCGCGAAGCGCCAGCTGACCTGGCTGCGCGGTTGGCCTGAATTGACTTGGATTTGGACGGATGAAGCGGGTCAGATGGTCCGGGGGCAGGGTCCGGCCGTAGACGCCTCTGGTCCCAGTGATTACAGGGTGTCAGCCCCTATAGACGGCATTTGGTTCGGCCGACTTCAGGCGCTGATGCGGAACTTTTAGCTGACGCTGAGATCGTAGTACAATATGGACACTCCACTTCGGTGGAGTTTTTGTCGCCAGTACTTTGTTGCCTTTGTAGCGTCTAAAGTACATTGGCGGCCGTAATGCGCTTCTCGTGAAGAGCGCCTTGTTTTGACAGTGATACTAAGGAGTAACCATGTCAAAAGGGCATACGCTACAAGACCCTTACCTCAACGCTTTGCGGAAGGAACGGGTTCCCGTCTCGATCTACTTGGTGAACGGCATAAAGCTGCAGGGACAGATCGAATCCTTCGACCAGTTTGTGGTGTTGTTGAAAAACACCGTCTCCCAGATGGTTTATAAGCACGCTATTTCGACAGTCGTGCCAGCGCGCAATGTGCGTCTGCCTGCTGCTGATGGCGAGGCGCAAGCTGAAGAGTAACCACCCGGCGCCTCCTCGGAGGCGCATCTAGTTTTTCATGTTCTTTGAGCGTTATCAGGGCGGGGAGCGCGCTGTACTCGTGCAGCTGCAGCTTGCTGGGGCCGAGCGTGATCTGAGCCTGCTGGAGTTTGAAGAACTGGTCGCATCTGCGGGCGGTGATCCGGTGGCCACCATTACTGGCTCTCGGTCAGCTCCGCATGCGCGCACCTTTGTGGGTGAGGGCAAGCTTGATGAGATCGCCCAGGCCTGCGAAACCCACGAGGCAGAGCTCGTGATCTTTAACCACGCGCTGAGCCCAAGCCAGGAGCGCAATTTGGAGAGCACGTTGTCATGCCGAGTGCTGGCGCGCACTGGTTTGATCCTCGATATTTTTGCACAGCGTGCGCGCACCCACGAAGGCAAGCTGCAGGTTGAGCTGGCGCAACTGACCCATATGAGCACGCGCCTGATTAGAGGATGGACTCACTTGGAGCGCCAGAAGGGCGGCATTGGTTTGCGTGGCCCGGGTGAAACACAGCTGGAGACAGACAGACGGTTGTTGCGTGCTCGCATCAAGTCGATCCAGTCGCGGCTGGAACGGGTCCGCAATCAACGCGAGCAAAGCCGACGCGCTCGGCGCCGGGCGGAGCTGCCGGTGTTGTCATTGGTGGGTTACACCAATGCCGGCAAGTCAACGCTATTCAATCGTATTACCACCTCCGAGGTTTACGCCGCCAATAAATTGTTCGCGACATTAGATCCTACTTTGGCGAGGGTCGATGTTGAGCACCTCGGGCCGGTGCTCTTTGCCGATACCGTGGGGTTTATCTCGGATTTGCCGACGATGTTGGTGGAGGCGTTCAAGGCCACACTTGAAGAAACCGCCAACGCGAGTTTGTTGCTTCACGTGGTGGATGTGTCCGCGAACAACCGTGACGAATTGATGGCCGATGTCGAGGCGGTGCTAGCCGAGATACAGGCCGATGGTCTGCCGCAACTGGTGGTGTTTAACAAACTGGATTTGCTGGAGCAGCCCGCGCGTATCTTGCGCAATGAGAGCGGAGCGCCGACAGCTGTCTACTTGTCTGCCGTGAACGGAGAGGGAGTCGATCTGCTCTTTGACGCCATCCGCGAGCGCCTCTCGGTCACGCTGTTTGATGAAGAGATCACACTGGACCCCCAGCGCGCGCGACTACGCGCGGCCCTTTATGAGATGGGTGCGGTGTGCACCGAGGAGTGGCAGCCCGACGGGAGTAGCCGTTTGCATGTGCGCCTGCCGTTGGCAGATTGGCGCCGATTAAACCCCTGATGTGCTGGCTGGCCCTGACAAACGATCCGATTGCGCGGCTCAGCCCCATTGGCTCGAGCGATTGGGGCGCATGATGCGTTTCGCTCAGTGATTGTGGTTCGGTGGCCGTCGCGGTTAGCTTAAAGGTGCATGAACCGATCAGGCTAAAAAAAGGGGTTTAGGGCGTTATGGCGGTTAATAAGCAGAACAAAACCCCGAAGTGGTGTCCGGGTTTGTTAGACTACCCGGCCTTACGATGAGGAAAAGACTAATGTCATGGAATGAGCCAGGGGGTGGCAATAAGGGCCCCCGTGACCCGTGGGGCGGAGGCAATCAGGGACCGCCAGATCTGGATGAGGCGTTCAAAAAGCTGCAGCAGCGACTCTCCGGAATGTTTGGGGGCGGACGTGGCGGAAGCGGGCCAGCGAAAGGCGGACTTTCTGGCGCTCTGCTGGGTATGGTGCTGGGCGGCGTTTTATTGGTCTGGGGCCTCATGGGCTTCTATCAACTTGATGAGCAGGAGCGGGCCATCGTGCTGCGCTTTGGTGAGTATCACGCCACGCTGACGCCAGGTCTGCAATGGAATCCGCCGTTGATCGATGAGGTTATCAAGGTCAACACCACGAAAGTGCGGGCGGCCGGTTTGCGCGAGGTCATGCTGACTCAGGATGAGAATATTGTCGAAGTCAGTATGTCGGTGCAGTACGTGATCGATAACCCGCAGGACTTCGTTCTGCAGGTGCGCGATCCAGAAGTGTCACTGCAACATGCGGCACAGAGTGCATTGCGACATGTCGTGGGTGACACCACCATGGATCTGGTGTTGACCGAGGGTCGCGCGGCGATCGGCTTTGATGTGCGTGCCCGTCTTCAGCAATACCTCGACGACTACACCACGGGTATTCGTGTCTCAACAATTAACATTGACGAGTCAAAACCACCTGCGCAGGTGCAAGGGGCGTTTGACGATGTGATCAAAGCGAGGGAAGACGAAGAGCGAGTGAAGAATGAGGCTCAGTCCTACGCGAATGGCATCGTGCCTGAGGCGCGTGGTCGAGCACAGCGTGTGATGGAGGAATCCAACGCATATCGAGACCAGGTGATTGCGCGTGCAGACGGTGAGGCACAGCGATTTGAGCAGTTGCTGGCCGAGTATGAGAAGGCGCCCGAAGTGACCCGCGAGCGGCTGTACCTTGATACGGTGCAAACGGTGTTTGCCAATACTAATAAAGTGATGGTCGACGTGGACGGCGGTAACAATGTGCTCTACTTGCCGCTGGATAAGATGGTGCCAAACGCGGGACAGCCGCGTAGCACTAATGCTGCTCGCGCTGGGGTCAGTGAGCGCGACATGCGCGAAATCGTTGACCAAGTGACCGATCAGCTGCGAAGAGATATCGACGCTGCCGCCGCAAGACGGGGAGGACGTTAATCATGACGAGACAAACCCTGGTAGGTGTTCTGATCGCTATCGTTCTGGTGGTGTTATCGAACAGCCTTTATGTGATTCGCGAAACCCAGCGTGGCGTGTTGCTGAAATTTGGTGAAGTGGTTGACCCAGATCTCAAGCCAGGCATCCATCTGAAGATCCCGTTCGTGAACAACGTTCGTAAGTTTGACGGTCGTATTCTAACCGTGGACAGCAGTCCGGAGCGCTTTTTTACCCAAGAGAAAAAGGCGCTGATCGTCGACTCTTACGCTAAGTTCCGTGTCACCGACACCGCCAAGTACTACACCGCGACCAACGGTGAAGAGAATCGCGCGGCTGGCCTGCTTTCTCAGCGAATCAACGATGGCCTGCGAAATCAGGTTGCGGTGCGGACGGTGCAGGAGGTTGTCTCCGGGCAACGCGATGAATTGATGCAAGCCATTACCTCCCAGCTCAATGAGCTGGCCAACGAGGAGCTGGGCGTGGAGGTGATTGACGTGCGGGTGAAAAAGATTGACCTGCCTCCAGACGTATCGGAGTCGGTCTACCGCCGAATGAACGCTGAGCGGGAAAAAGAGGCCCGTGAGCTACGCTCGGAGGGTAAGGAATTGGCTGAAGGTATCCGCGCAGCTGCTGATCGTGAGGTGACGGTGATCGAAGCCAACGCCTTCCGCGATGCTGAAATTATCCGCGGTAACGGAGATGCCGAGGCAACTCGTATCTATGCTGAAGCCTTCAATCAGGATTCTGAGTTCTACTCTTTTACTCGTAGCTTGCAGGCTTACCGCGAGACCTTTAATGCGGGTGGTGACGTCATGCTGTTGCAGCCTGACAGTCAGTTTTTCCAATACCTGCGTAACGCCGAACCCAGCAAGTGAGCCGATCGTAAATAGTTGGGCGCGCACTGCGCGCCCGCTCTTTACCCGATCCCCCCTGTGTTATTCTCCGTGTGAGCGCTTTCTGCGGCACCACATCCTGACGGAAAAACACGATGAGCACTGAAAATCGCTGGCTTTTGCCAGAGGGTATTGACGAGCTGTTGCCCGAACGCGCGGGCCAGCTGGAAGCCCTCAGACGCCGCCTGCTGGACCAATGTGCCACGTGGGGTTACCGCTATGTCATCCCGCCGTTGGTCGAATTTACTGATTCGCTGCTCATCGGCCTGGGTGCTGATCTCGATGTGGTGACCTGCAAGTTCACCGATCAGATGAGCGGCCGAATGCTCGGTGTCAGAGCCGACATCACGCCGCAGACCGCCCGAATGGATGCGCATAGTTTGGC
>JADHQG010000023.1 GCA_016778045.1 Luminiphilus sp.
AACGCCAGAACGAGGGCGACTACCAAAACGCCCAGACAGGGGACCATCAGCTCGTGTAGCCATCGCGCAGTCGAATCCTCTCGCCAGCGGGACAATGGGCCGATGGTCATGAACGGCATCACCAGCGCCATCAGCGGCACGAACACGGCATTGAAATACGGTGGCCCCACCGAGTATTTGCCAAGAGAAAACGCATCCATCACCAGCGGGAATAGCGTGCCCAGCAACACAATCACAGTCGCGACAGTGAACACCAGATTATTGACCATCAACAGCGACTCTCTTGAGACGGCGGTGTAACTGACGCGGCTGGCCACTGCCGGTGCGCGCAACGCATACAGCAGTAACGATCCGCCAACGACTAGCGCCAGAAAAATAAGAATAAACAGACCGCGTTCTGGATCCGCGGCGAAAGCATGCACGCTGGTCAGCACCCCTGAGCGCACCAAAAACGTGCCCAACAGTGACAACGAGAAAGCGAATATCGCCAGCAAAACGGTCCACGATCGGAACACGCCCCGCTTCTCAGTGACGGCGAGGCTATGCACCAGAGCAGTACCCATCAACCAAGGCATAAAAGAGGCGTTTTCTACGGGATCCCAGAACCACCAGCCGCCCCATCCCAATTCATAGTAGGCCCACCAACTTCCCAACATGATGCCCAGAGACAGAAATCCCCAGGCGACGTTAGTCCAAGGCCGAGACCAGCGGGCCCACGAGGCATCCAACCGCCCTCCCAGAAGTGCCGCAATCGCAAAAGCAAAAGGCACCGACAAGCCGACATAACCCATGTAGAGCAGCGGCGGATGAATAATCAGGCCGGGATCCTGAAGCAACGGATTGAGATCGTTGCCGTCGGCAGGGACGTTGGGCAACAGTCGTTCAAAGGGGTTAGAGGTGAGCAGTGAAAACGCCAAAAAGCCAACCGCCACCATACCCATGACGCTCAACACACGCGCCACCATGACCAGTGGCAATCCCCGGCTGAACATGGCGACGGCGCTCATCCAGCCCGAGAGAATCAGCACCCAAAGCAGCAGCGAGCCCTCGTGGTTACCCCAAACCGCCGAAAATTTGAAAATGGGGGGCAAGAGACTGTTGGAATTAGCGGCCACTACCGCTACCGAAAAATCATCTTGCAAGAAACTGACGGTCAGTAGCGCAAATGCCACCGCAACAAAGGTCGTCACGCCCACTGCCAGCGTCGGCGCCAAGTTCATGAGCGATGTACTCGAGCGAACACTGCCCCACATCGGCAGAGCAGCCAGACCTATCGACAATACGAAAGCAATAATCAGGGCGACATGCCCAAGCTCAGGGATCATGGCAGCATCGACGCTCCGGCGGGCGCAGTTTTGCCCTCCAAAGCCGCCGCGACCTCGGGCGGCATATAATTTTCATCGTGCTTGGCCAGCACCTGTGTCGCGATCAACATACCCGACTCATCAAGTGTGCCCTCGGCGACGACCCCCTCGCCTTCAGCGAAGAGGTCCGGCAGAATGCCGCTGTACTGAACCGCTACAGACGCCTCGTAGTCAGTCACCCAGAAGATAGTATTTAAGTCGGTATCGCTTCGAACAATACTATTCTCGACCACCATTCCGCCGAGGCGGATGCTGCGATCGGTTGGCGCCTTACCGGCGATGACATCGGCCGGTGGATAAAACAGGTTGATGTTATCTCTGAGCGCAAAGGCCACCAGACCGATCGCTGCACTGGATAGCACAACTACCAAACTGACCATAATCAAACGTTGCTTTCGGAGCGGATGCATAACGATTCAAATCCCAGCTTCTGTTGCGGTAGCAGCTGCCTGACGCCGCTGCTCTGCCTGAATCCATCGCCAGTGTTGGCGCATGCGCTTGAGCGGTAACCAGACCATGAAGCAAAGTGGAATAGCCGTCAGCGCGTAGGCAAGCCAAACGTAAAATCCATGCCCATCCATGTACCAGGCCGCCGCGAGTGATTCGAAATACATCAGGCTCCGCTCACGATTTGTCTTAGCCAGCCGGCTTCTCGGTGCTGCCAGGTCAACTCAGCACGCATGTTTAACAGCACCGCTACGGCAAACAAGCAGTAAAACGCCACAATCATCAGTAACAGCGGATACAGCATGCTGGCGTCAATGGCCGACTCACCCGTGAACTTAATCGACGCGGGTTGGTGCAGTGAATACCACCAGTCAACTGACTTATAGATGATCGGGATATTGACCGTGCCCACTAAACTGAGCACCGCACAGGCGCGCGCTGCGGCAGTCTTATTCTCATAGGCTTCAAATAAAGCCACCACGCCAAGATACAGAAACAGCAGAATCAACATCGACGTGATCCGTGCGTCCCATACCCACCAAGTCCCCCAAGTGGGTTTGCCCCAAATAGCGCCCGTTACCAAAGCAATGGCCGTCAACACTGCGCCGACCGGAGCCGCAGCACGCATCGTGACATCGGCCATTTTGATCCGCCAGATCAGGCTGACAGCGCCGGCGAAGGCCATCACGTAGTAGCCGGCTAGCGCGACCACCGCCGAGGGGACATGGATGTATATGATTCGGTAGGAGTTACCCTGGCGAAAGTCCGGGGGCGCCACCAGCAAGCCCCATAGCGCCCCGCAAACCAGTAGCATCACGGTAATCGGCAGCAACCACCTGACTAATACGCCGCTGATCCGGAAGAACCATGGGGGCGACCCCATTTTGTGAATGATGGTCCACATAGCCCCTAGTATAGCGCCTAACCACTTGTCGTGACGCAGCGACGCCCTGATTCTAATGCGCCCTCGAGGGGTTTATTTAATTGTCGAGCGAAACGCGCAGCGCAGCGCCGATTGCCAATGGAAGCAGTGCCAGAGACCCCAGCGCCAACCCGCCTAACAACGCCAACCAACTCACGGTATTCCCGTCAATCACCGCCTCAGACACTGCGGTCGTCCCAAAGATCAGCACAGGCACATTAAGCGGAATAATGAGGAGCGAGAGCAACAACCCCCCTCTGCGAATGCTCACAGTCAGGGCGCTCCCCACAGCACCGATCAAAGTCAGAGATAGTGTGCCCAGCATGAGACTGGCAACCAGGGTCGGCAACGCTGCGCTCGATAAACCCAGCATGGTCGCAAATACTGGCGACACGAGTGCCAGCAGTACCCCGGTCGCAATCCAGTGAGCGGCCACTTCACCCATCACCAACACCGCCAGTGGATACGGTGCCATGGCAAGCTGTTCCAAGCTTCCGTCTTCATAGTCAGAAGCAAACAGTTTCGCGCTTACCATTAAACTCGACAGCAATGCCACCACCCACAGAATCCCGGGCGCCATACCGGCAAGGCGCTGGGGGTCTGGGCCCAGTCCAAGGGGAAAGAGCGTGACCACCATAAAAAAGAACAGTAGTGGATTGATGGCGTCTGCGGGGCTGCCGACTAATGATTTGCAATGCCGCATGAACTGCCGTGCAAAAGCTCCCCAGATTGACAGAGAGGCCACTTCAGACGACATAGGCTGCCAAATCGAGGTTTTGCTGTAGCTCACCAAACCGACTCGGTTGATGACTGGTGAAGATCACCGCTCCCTCTGCGGCGACATGCTGTTTGATTCGCTCCTCGAGCCACGCGCAACCGTCGACATCCAGCGCCGTGAAGGGCTCGTCCAACAACCACAGCGATGCTGAACTCAAGACTAGCCGCGCCAACGCGACGCGACGCTGCTGCCCTGCCGACAACGCCCCGATTGGCCGGTCTTCATAGCCTGCGAGCGCGACGGCGGCCAAGGCGCTGATAATGTCTTCGTCCGAACAGATCACGTCGCACGCGGGATGAAATCGCAGGTTATCCAGCGCGCTCAGGTTGTGTTTTAGCGCGGCGTGATGGCCCAGATACAGCATTGTCCCGTGGCGTGTAATCTCACCCGCCACCCCCAGCCGCGCTAACCCACCGACAGCGCGCAGCAAACTGGTCTTGCCCACGCCGTTGGCACCCACCAGCTGCCATATGTCTCCGGAAGAGACCGACAGATCCACCCCCGCAAGGAGCCTCCGCTCGCCCCGTTCTATTGCGACCTGATTAGCGGCCAATAGCTGCATTAAAGATTCACGACACGGATGTCTGGCAGATTGAGTTCGCTGTCTACCTCGACATTAAGGCTGGCGAAGTCAAATAAATCCCTGTCCATCAGGTGCGAGGGCGCCACATTCCCCAGCGACCGGAAGATGGTTTCTGTGCGCCCGGGATACTGCTTTTCCCACTGCCTCAACATCTGCTTGATTTCCTGACGCTGAAGATTGTCCTGAGTACCACATAGATTGCAGGGAATAATTGGGAATCGCATGGCCTCCGCATACCGCTCAAGATCCACTTCCTGACAGTAAGCCAGCGGTCGAATCACGATGTGGCGGCCATCGTCGCTTTTAAGCTTGGCAGGCATCGCTTTCAATTTGCCGCCGAAGAACATATTCAGGAACGCCGTCTCGACGATGTCATCGCGATGATGGCCCAAAGCAATTTTGCTTGCGCCAATTTGCTCGGCGAAACCATAAAGGGTGCCGCGTCTCAAGCGTGAGCAGAGTCCACAGGTGGTTTTTCCCTCAGGAATCACAGACCGGACCACGCTATAGGTATCTCGCTCTAAGATGTAGTAGGGAACACCCAGCGTTTCAAGGTAGGTCGGCAGTACGTCCTCGGGATAGCCGGGCTGCTTTTGATCCAACGTGACTGCAATGATTTCAAAATCGACCGGCGCACTGGCTCTCAAGGCGATCAGTAACTCGAGCATGGCGTGAGAGTCTTTGCCGCCCGAGATGCAAGCCATCACCCGATCACCTGATTCAATCATGTCGAAGTCGGCAATCGCCTTGCCAACTTGGCGGCGCAATCGCTTGCGCAGCTTATTGAACTCTAGCCGCTGCCGGCGCGTATCTCGGCCAGCCGTCGCTGGCGTGCCGATGACACGCTCTCTTGATGAACTGTCGTCGCTTTTCAAAGGGCTGGGTTCTGTCACAGCGATTGCCGTCGTGGGTCTATTTACCAAATGCGGATGATAGGAGACACCACGAAGACAAGCAAAAGCATCAAGGCCGATGGGCGACGACCATCTGTGGCGCGTGTTTGCCGATTTGCCTGCGCAGATATTAGGATGTGGGAGCGAGGCATCCGGTGCAGACTTGTGTTTTGAGTCTGCTAACAGGACAATCCCGACCGCTTAAAACTCCCCCGTTATCGGAACCGTCTTAGAGGAAGCCGTCTATGAAAGCACCCGTTCGCGTCACAGTTACCGGAGCCGCTGGGCAGATCGGTTACGCCCTGCTCTTTCGCATCGCCTCTGGCTCGATGCTGGGCGAGGAGCAACCCGTCATTTTGCAATTGCTGGACATCACGCCCGCGATGGACGCGCTAAACGGAGTGAAGATGGAGCTCGACGATTGTGCGTTCCCTCTGCTTGCAGGGGTGACCTGTACCGATGATCCAGAAGTGGCCTTCAAAGACAGTGACTTCGCGTTGCTGGTGGGTGCTAGACCGCGCGGACCGGGTATGGAGCGAAAAGACCTGCTCGAGGCGAATGCTGCGATCTTTGGCGTCCAAGGCAAGGCCATTAATGACGTCGCCAGTCGCGACATCAAGGTGCTGGTCGTCGGCAATCCAGCGAACACAAACGCGTTGATTACCCAACGCAATGCGCCTGACATTGATCCGGCGCAGTTCACAGCAATGACGCGACTCGATCACAACCGCGCCAAAACGCAGCTTGCCCAGAAAACCGGCACTACCGTCAATGACATCCGTCAGATGACCATTTGGGGCAATCACTCTGCAACTCAATACCCCGACCTGCATCACGCGCTGGTAAGGGGCGCCTCTGCAATGACTGAACTCGATATGGATTGGTATGGCAACGCGTTCATCCCCACCGTTCAGCAGCGGGGTGCGGCCATCATTGAAGCCCGTGGCGCCTCCTCGGCCGCTTCTGCCGCCAATGCCGCCGTCGATCACATGCGCAGTTGGGCGCTGGGGACTGCCGACAATGACTGGGTCTCCATGGGTGTCATTTCTGACGGTTCCTATGGGATAGAGCCCGGATTGATCTACTCTTTCCCTTGCCGCTGCGCTAACGGGCGGTGGCAGATTGTGCAGGACTTGGAAATCTCGGCCTTCAGCCGAGACAAAATGGACGCCACCGCACGGGAGCTGGCCGAGGAGCGGGACGCCGTCGCCCATCTACTGGGCTGATTGTCGGTTTGCGCGCCGGTGGGTCTCCGACGCCGGCGCTCAGACCTCGCGCAATAGCTGGATCGGCGGGACGCGCACCACGCGACGGCAAGACCAGACTCCAAGCGCGCCAACAATCACCGCGCCCACCGTCGGACCCAACCACCAGATCGTCACCGTAGGCGCCCAGTTCATGTCAAACACGCGGGTCTGTAAACCCCAGGCCGCGACCTCAGCGCCCACACTGGCCAGCGCTCCGGCCAACCCACCGAGTACCAAAAATTCGATCCAGAGCGTACCGAGCACAAGACGCTGCCGGGCACCCAAGGCGCGCATCAGCGCACTCTCCTTTAGGCGCGCGTCAAGACTGGAGCGCACTCCAGAAATCAGCACCAGTGATCCCGCCACAAGAATCACAGCGAGCACCAACTCAAGCGCTCTGGCCACCTGGTCGACTACGCTGCGCATCTCTTTAATCACAATATCGAGCTCGATCACTGTGACCGTCGGGAGCTCGCGAACCAACTCATTGAGCAATGGTTTTTGTGTCGGCAGAAGCCGGAAACTTGTCATGTACATCCCGGGATAGCGCTCGAGCACCGCGCGAGGGAAAACGACAAAGAAATTAGGTCGCATCGACTGCCAGTCAACTTTGCGGATACTGCGGACCTCCGCATCAAATGTGTCTGCACCGATGCGCATCGACAGCCGATCACCCACACTTGCACCGATGCCGGCAGCGAAATCCTCCTCCAACGACACCCACGAAGTCGTATCCTCTGGTTCCCACCAGTCGCCAGCTACCAACATATTGCCGGTCGGCAGCTCATCAGACCAGGTGAAATTCGCCTCGCGCTGCCGCGGTGCGTCTTCTCCCTCGGCCTCTTCCCACTCGGGCAGGGTCTCTGCGTTGACACTGAAAATCCGGCCTCTGGTCATCGGATAAAGCGTCTCTGCGGCGACCCCGCGCTGAGTGAAGAACTGCTCAAGAACCGGCCGTTCTTCAGGAGCCAGGTTCAGCAAGAAGTGATTCGGGGCATCAGCGGGCAACTGCGCCTGCCACTGACCGATCAATGATGAGCGCACTACAGACAGCAACAACATAAGCATGATCGCCATAGCGAAAATGACCATCTGCAACGCATTAGCTCGACCCCGGCGCTGCAAGCCGGCCAGTGCTACCCGCCAGATACTGCCGGCAAAACCGCCCACCCGCCTGCCACCCGACAACAAGCCGCGAGCCGCCAAAAAGCCAAGCCCCATGACCACGGCCAGCCCGGAGACAACCGCCAGCGTAACGGCCACACTGCCGCTGTACCACCACATCAGACCGATGATGGAGAGCCCGCCGAAAAGAAAGTCCTGCGGCCGCTGAGCCTCATGCATACCGATATCAGCGCGCAACACCCGCAGTGGAGAAGCTTCGCCGAGCCGACGCAGGGGCGGCCACGCGAAAAACAGGATGCAAACCATCGCCGTCACAGCACCAATCAGCACGGGCTCAACCCCCGCCGCGCCCGGTGTAACCGGCAGCAAACTGCCTAACAACCTGATAAAGGCCTCCTGCAATATCCAGCCGAGCAGGCACCCCATCGCCGTGCCAGCCGCACCCATAAGACCGAGGCTGGTGGCATAGAGCCGTGAAATATCATGTGACTGAGCACCGAGACTTTTGAGAATCGCAACGTATTGCGTATGCCGCTCGCCAAAGCGGCGACTCGCCAGGGTAATGGCCGCCGCGGCAAGTACCACCGCCAGACTCCCCGCCAACAAGAGAAAGCCTCTCGCCCGGTCGAGGGTGTCACCGATTCGGGGTTGCGACCCTTCAACCGAGTCCAACCGCTGCCCTTGACCCAACAGGGGTGATACCCACGCCTCATATTCACTGACGCGGTCACGGTTTCCGCTGAGCAACAATCGGTAACCCACCCGACTCCCGGGCTGAACCACACCAGTAGATGGAATATCCAATGTGTTCATGAGTAGGCGAGGCCCGAAGCCGAACACCGCGGTGGTCGCGTCGGGTTCACCCCGCACGGCCCCGGTCACGGTCAAACTCGCCTCACCGACCATGAGCGTGTCACCCGTCGTCAGCCCCAGCAGCGCAAACAGACGTGGAGCGAGCCACACCTCACCCTGTTCCGGGATGGCCCCGTCGCGCAGGATGTCGCCATAGGCTTCATCAGACCACAGCAATTCTCCACGCAAAGGATAGCCTGCTGAAACCGCCTTTACCGACACCAGCGCCATATGGTCAACGTCGGCAACCGCCATCGAAGGGAAACCCACGCCCAATGACGTTTGCAGTGTCATTTGCTCAGCTTGGTCAATCCATTCTTCAGGAATCGGCGTGCGGCTGACGACCACCATGTCGGCAGCTAGAAATCGGGCACTCTCTGACAAAAGCGCGGACTGGAGCCTGTCGACAAAGCTGCTGACACCCACCACAACGGACACCGCCAACACCAGTGCCGCAAGTAAAATCCCCAGTTCACCGCTGCGCCACTCTCTGGCGAGCAGCCGCCAACTCAGTGAGCCGCTGCTGGAGGCTGTGCCGGTTGTGGGGGTCAGACTCACAGCGACTGCAGCTCACCGGCAGTCATTGAGAAGCGCTTATCGCAGCGTTGCGCCAACCGCTCATCGTGAGTGACTAACACCAGAGTCGTATCCGCGCGGTCGTTCAATTCAAACAGCAGCTCAATCACCCGCTCTCCGGTTCGGGTATCTAAATTACCCGTCGGCTCGTCAGCGAACAAAATGCGGGGCTGTCGCGCAAACGCCCGGGCAATGGCAACGCGTTGTTGCTCACCGCCTGAGAGGGTCGTGGGATAGTGCTCCAGCCGACTTTCCAGCCCGACATCGCACAAGTAGCGCTCGGCGATCTGGCCCGCGTTGGTCACGCCCGCAAGCTCCAGTGGCAGCATGACGTTCTCGCGCGCGGTCAGCGCCGGTAATAACTGAAAGCTTTGAAAAACGAAGCCAACCTTGTCGGCTCGCAAACGGGCTCGCTGGTTCTCATCGAGATCGCTCAGGCGCTCCCCATCGAGCCAAATTTCACCCGCGGTTGCCACATCCATGCCCGCCAGTAGTCCCAGCAAGGTAGACTTACCCGACCCGGAAGCACCGACGATCGCTGCGGATGTCCCCGCTGCGATCTCGAGATCAATCCCTCGCAGGATGTCGAGATCACCGTCGGCGGTCGGAACGGTTTTAAGGAGTTGACTGACTGTGATCATACTGCGGGTCCTCGCCCGACGATTACGAACTTTGACGTGGGTTGGATTTCTGTTGCTTTCCGCATCAGGGTCAGCCAATGCGTCCTCAGACAAGAGCTCGATCGTCGTGCTCGGTGACAGCATCAGTGCCGCCTACGGAATAAACCTTGAAGAGGGCTGGGTAACACTTCTTGCCGCTCGCATCGAACAAGAGCGCCTACCCTACACCGTTGTGAACGCGAGTATATCAGGCGAGACCTCAGCGGGCGGATTGCGTCGCCTACCGGCGCTTCTGGAGATCCACCAACCTGGCATTGTGATCATCGAGCTGGGCGGTAACGATGGGTTGCGCGGCTACCCGATCGGTCAACTGCAAAGCAATCTGCACCACATGATCACACTGTCCGAGGAGTCCGAGGCTCAGGTGCTGCTCTTACCGATGGAGATACCACCCAACTTTGGCAAGTTCTACACCGACGCCTTTCGCGCCAGCTTTCAGAATGCGATCGAGGGCAGCCAAGCTGTGTTAGGTGATTTTCCCCTCAAAGACGTCGCACTGGAGGCGGCACTCATGCAGGGCGACGGGATTCACCCGACGGCTGTCGCTCAACCGATCATTCTTGAGAGCGTGTGGCAAAACCTGAGCCAGCTGCTGCCATGACCAACCCTCACACAGTGAGCAATGCCGCGGCGACATCAGACCTTGATCTGCGTGGCCGCTTAGAGGTCATTATTTTCGGTACCGGCACGCTGGCAGGACGACGGTTTGACATAGCCTTGATTGGCCTGATTTTGGTCAGCGTGCTTATCGTCGTGCTCGACTCCGTGCCCGAGCTGAACGAGAGCGTGGGCGCTGGCTTCTGGTACACCGAAGTGTTTTTTACGCTCATCTTCACTCTGGAATACGGCGTTCGGATCTGGTGTACGCATAACCGTCGAGCTTACCTATTCAGCTTTTGGGGCATCATCGACCTGCTGGCCATTATTCCGACTTATATCGCGTTTCTGTATCCGGATGCGGCGCCCCTGGTTGTGATCCGCCTGCTCCGGGTGCTGCGCATATTCCGGGTATTTCGGTTGGTCGCCCTGTTCGCGGAGCTGAACGAGATTCTGGCTGTGCTGCGCAGCACCTCCCGCTCCATTTTTGTCTTCCTGGTCCTCGTTATGCTGGTGGTAGTGGTGTTCGCCTGTGTCATCTATGTCATAGAGGGACCACAACACGGATTTGTCAGCATTCCCGTCAGCATTTATTGGGCCGTCGTCACCATCACCACGGTCGGGTATGGCGATCTGGTGCCCCAGACTCCGGCGGGGCGCTTCGTTGCCGGGTTTGGCATGCTGGTCGGATACTCCATTATTGCGGTACCCACAGCCATCATTACCCGCAAGCTCTGGGAGCGCATCAATGAGCAACGCGACCCGCAACCCACGCTGCCCTGGAACTGTCCAGTCTGCGCAAAACACGGGCACCATCTCGACGCCCAGTTCTGCCGGCACTGTGGAGCAGGTCTCGATGTGCCCTCCGACGTCCGCAAGCGAGCAGAGCGACAATGAAAACGAATCCCACACCGCTTTTTGACTATCGCAAGTTCTGGGCCGAATGCTTCGGCCCAGCTCCTTGGCTGCCGATGTCACGAGAGGAAATGACTAAACTGGGTTGGGATAGCTGCGACATCATCATTGTCTCGGGTGACGGCTACGTTGATCACCCCAGCTTTGGCATGGCCGTGATTGGCAGGGTATTGGAAGCTCAGGGCTTTCGAGTTGGCATGATCGCCCAACCCGATTGGCAGTCGGCAGAGCCATTCCGCGCACTGGGCCGCCCGAATCTATTCTTCGGTGTCACAGCCGGCAACATGGATTCTATGATCAACCACTACACTGCCGACCGAAAAAAGCGCAACGATGACGCCTACACGCCCGGCAACGTCGCCGGCCAGAGACCAGATCGTGCGGTGACGGTTTACAGCCAACGCTTGAGAGAGGCATACAAAACCGTACCGATCATTATCGGCGGCATCGAAGCAAGTTTGAGGCGCATCGCGCATTACGATTATTGGAGCGATCGCGTCAGGCGCTCGGTACTGCTCGACAGCCGCGCTGATTTATTGCTATTCGGCAACGCTGAGCGCGCCATCGTGGAAGTCGCGCACCGGCTGGCAGCCGGAGAGCCGGTGGGCGCATTGAGCGATATTCGCGGAACCGCCTATGTCACGACATCCCTGCCGTCTGATCGCATACTGATTGATTCCACATCGGTTGATCGGCCGGGCGCGGTCGATGCCCACCCCAACCCCTATGACGGCATGGAAC
This sequence comes from Luminiphilus sp., assembly GCA_016778045.1. GTDB lineage: Bacteria > Pseudomonadota > Gammaproteobacteria > Pseudomonadales > Halieaceae > Luminiphilus. The sequence goes on from JADHQG010000023.1 coordinate 11,721, forward strand.
CCGAGCCCTGCTCGGATGCCCAGACCGCGGCTTCGGAATCTGAGCCGGTTCGCTTGCTTGCGAGTCCCAAAGCTGACACACATGCCATCCGACTGCCATCCGCCGAGGCCGTTACCGAAGATCCTGTGCTGTACGCCCACGCGTCTCGGGTTTTTCACAAGGAAACAAACCCCCATAACGCCCTGCCATTGGTGCAAGCGCATGGCGACCGCGACGTCTGGCTGAACGCGCCACCCATCCCTCTGGAGACAGAAGAACTGGACTGGGTATTTGAGCTGCCTTACCAGCGATTGCCACACCCGGCTTACGGTAACGCCGCAGTGCCCGCAATGGAGATGATCCAACACTCGGTGAACATCATGCGCGGCTGCTTCGGCGGCTGCACCTTTTGCTCAATTACCGAACACGAGGGGCGCATTATCCAGAGCCGTTCGGAGGACTCTATCCTGAGAGAGGTAGAGCGCATTAGAGACACCAGCCCAGCCTTCACGGGAGTTATTTCAGACCTCGGTGGCCCAACGGCCAACATGTGGCGACTGGCTTGCAAAGACAAAGAAACCGAAGCGGCCTGCCGTAAGCTCAGCTGTGTCTACCCCGGCATATGCAAAAACCTGAATACCGACCACACCCCTCTGATTGAGCTTTACCGCAAAGCCAGAGAGACAGAGGGCGTGAAAAAAGTGTTGATCGCTTCTGGACTTCGCTACGACCTTGCTGTGGAAAGCCCCGAGTACGTTCGCGAGCTGGTGACACACCATGTGGGCGGGTACCTCAAGATCGCCCCCGAGCACACTGAATCGGGCCCACTCTCTAAAATGATGAAGCCGGGCATCGGTAGCTATGACCGTTTTGCCGAAATGTTTGAGCGTTATTCAAAAGAAGCAGGGAAAAAACAATATCTGATTCCCTACTTCATCGCCGCCCATCCCGGCACAACTGACGAGGATATGGTGTCACTTGCGCTGTGGCTGAAGCAACATCGGTTCCGCGCTGATCAAGTACAAACGTTCTACCCCTCCCCCATGGCGACGGCCACAGCGATGTACCACACGGGGTTCAATCCGCTGCAGCGCGTTCGTCGGCACAGCGAAAAACTCGGCACGGTGAAGCGCCTAAGCCAGAGGCGATTACACAAAGCGTTTTTGAGATACCACGACCCCGATAACTGGCCGCTACTGCGCAAAGCGCTAAAGCAAATGGGGCGGCGCGATCTCATCGGCAACGGCGCCAAACATCTCATCCCTGCGAGACAGCCGCCGAAACGGCATCGCATCGTTGAACCGAAGGCCCGCACCTTTCGAACCCAGCACAGCGGCGAGCACAAAGGGAAAGGCCGGCGCCGATAACATCGCTTATCGCCTCACGCGTCCAGAAGACCTGCGATAAGCTCGCCCAACTGGCGAAATTCGACCCGGCGCGGCGTTTTCTTGCGCCACATCAAGCCGATCTGACGCGTCACGTTGCTTTGGTCAAAGGCTCTGACCGTAAGCGGTGCGGCACCCACAATATTGGCGTCTACCGCCATGCGCGGTAACAAGGTGACGCCAATTTCATTAGCGACCATCTGCACAATCGTGGCGAGGCTGGTGGCTTGATAAGGCACCGAAATCTGAGTGTCCCTCAGCTTGCACGCCTCCAAAGCATGATCTCGCAGACAGTGCCCCTCCTCGAGCAGCAGTAATGACTCCCCACGCAAGTCCGCGCTTCGCAAGGTCTCCCGGCTGGCAAGGGGATGAGACGTGGCGCACGCCAACAGAAACTCATCATCAAACAGCGGCATGGTCTCAACCTGTTCGGCAGGAAAGGGCAGCGCAAGTAACAGCATGTCGAGTTCTCCCGCCAGCAAACTGTCGACCAGCGGCTGGCTGAGATCCTCACGAATAAAGAGCTTGAAAGCCGGATGGCGCGCTCTGATTTGGCTGAGCATCTCGGGCAGTAGATAGGGCGCTACGGTAGGAATGACCCCCATGCGCATCTTGCCCTGAAACGGCGCGCCGGCGCCCGCACACAGGGACACGATGTCCTCCACACTGACCAGCAGATCTCTGGCCCGGGTCACCACCTCCTCCCCCAAAGAGGTGAGAAACACTTTGCGGTTGTTCCGCTCGACCAAGCTCACGCCCAGCGATTCTTCCAACTCCAGAATGCCGGCGCTGAGCGTGCTTTGACTGACGTGACAAGCATTCGCCGCGTGCCCAAAGTGCTGATGCTCGGCCACGGCACATAGGTAACGAAGTTGCTTGAGTGTAGGTTGACGCATACCACTCTGATCTCATGGTTTCCGGAAAAATGCTTTGAAAATCGGCTTGCTCGATCCCTGCGGGCGCCACACTTGTCAGCTCCACCGCACCGCTGCTCCCCTAGGTTCTCGTCGATGGACTGTGGGGCCAAAGCCCAAGCTTAGCTCAATCGGTTTTTCCGATCAGTTTTTTTTAATTTTTCAGTAAGCCAATATTCGCTAAGGTCGGTATATTACATCGACCACTGTGCAGAGGCAGCCGCCACCGCACCATTGTTAATGACAGCAACGAGAGGATGATTAAATGGAACTGAAAGGCAGTGCCACCGAGCAGAACCTGAAAGACGCTTTTGCAGGCGAGTCTCAGGCTAACCGACGCTATCTCTACTTCGCCTCAAAGGCAGATGTAGAAGGCTACAACGACGTCGCCGCTGTATTCCGTTCCACCGCAGAAGGTGAAACGGGCCATGCGCACGGCCACCTGGAGTATCTCGAGGCTGTGGGTGATCCCGCGACCGGCCTGCCCATGGGCGATACCAAGAAAAACCTCGAAGCGTCGATCGCCGGCGAAACCCACGAGTACACCGACATGTACCCCGGTATGGCCAAGGCTGCGCGTGACGAAGGCTTTGATGAGATCGCCGATTGGTTCGAGACGCTGGCAAAGGCTGAGCGTAGCCATGCCAACCGCTTCCAGAAAGCCCTGGACAACCTCGACAGCTGATCACCAGCTCCCGAGCTACTAGCAGTACCCAGGGGAGCCATTATGCTCCCCTTGTTTTTTCCGCTTCCCTTACGCGATCGCGACACCGCGGTTCTGTGACGATGAAGTCAGTAAGCCGAAGCCATCATCCGATTCAAGAGCACTGAGCGCTATGAGAGAAGGCAGTATTGATGCACCCACTCGCCACCCGCTGGATTGGAAGAGTGAGGACTTTTGGAACAAATCTTCGCTGAACGATGAACTCGAGCGGGTGTTTGACGTGTGTCACGGTTGCAGACGTTGTGTCAGTCTGTGCGACGCCTTCCCGACGCTATTTGATCTCATTGACGAGTCAGAAACCATGGAGGTAGACGGTGTCGACAAGGCCGACTACGACAAGGTCGCCGAGCAGTGCTATCTGTGCGACCTGTGCTATTTGACCAAATGCCCCTACGTGCCACCGCATGAATTTAATGTCGACTTTCCGCATTTGATGCTCCGCGCCAAGGCGCAGCGTTTCAAAGAGCGAGGCGCGTCACTGCGCGACCGCACTTTGACCAGCACCGATCGGTTGCTATCGACGACATCGATTCCGCTAGTGGACATCACGGTTAATGCACTCAATAACAGCGGCGTGTTCAGAAAAGCACTATCGGCAGGTCTGGACATTCATCACGACGCGCCCTTACCTAAACTGCACAGCAAGACGCTGCGCAAGCGCGTCAAGCCGCTGCTGCAGGCTCAGGAGCCGACACCAGTCGGCGCCACGACAGGCAAGGTTGCGCTCTATGCCACCTGTTATGGCAATTACAACAGCCCCGAGGTGGGTGAAGATTTCGTCAAAGTGTTCCAGCACAACGGCATACACATTGACATCGTGCCGAAGGAGAAGTGTTGCGGCATGCCTAAGCTGGAACTCGGCGACTTAGACAGTGTGGATGCCCTGAAGCAGGCCAACATTCCGGTGCTCGCCAAGTTGGTGGACGAAGGGTACGACCTCACTGCACCCATCCCCTCTTGCGTATTGATGTACAAACAAGAGCTGCCGCTGATGTATCCCGATGACCCCGACGTCATAAAAGTACAAAAGGCCTTCTACGATCCTTTTGAATACCTCTGGGCTCGGCATAAAGGGGATGCACTGAAAACGGAGTTTCAATCAGCGCTGGGCAATGTGGCTTATCAGGTCGCTTGCCATCAGCGCGTGCAGAATATCGGCCTCAAAACACGTGATGTGCTGAATTTGATCAACGAGAGCGAGGTCACTGCCTACGAACGATGCTCCGGCCACGATGGCACCTACGCGGTGAAGAAAGAAACGCGAGACAAGTCTGTCAAGATTGCCAGACCGACGGTGCGTAAGGTTGATGAGCAGGCGCCGGATCGCTTCATCAGTGACTGCCCTATGGCGGGCGAGCACATTGCGCACCTGTCAGAGAAGGTCAGCAAAGCCGAGCACCCGATGACGCTGCTGCGTGAAGCCTATGGCCTCTAATCCCCTAAACTATCGTATTGAACAACCAGAACCCGAGGAATCGAACATGACAACACATCTGACCCGAGATGATTTGTGGAGCCTTGAGGAATACGCCACGAAGCGCGCCGACTTCCGAGCTGAAGTCATGGCCCACAAGAAAAATCGTCAACTCGCGTTGGGCGAGCACGCCCGGCTTTACTTTGAAGACGAGAAAACCATCCGTTACCAGATTCAGGAAATGCTGCGCATTGAGCGCGTATTCGAAGCAGAAGGTATTGAAGAGGAACTCAGCGCCTACAACCCGCTGATACCGGACGGTCACAACTGGAAGGCCACTTTCATGATCGAGATCCCCGATCCTGCGCAACGTGCCATCCGCCTCGGCGAGATGATCGGAATCGAGGATCAAGTGTGGCTGCAAGTTGGCGAGCTGGATCGTATCTTGCCGATTGCCGATGAGGATCTCGACAGAACCACCGCCGATAAAACGGCCTCGGTACATTTCATGCGTTTCGAAGTCACGCCCGAGCAGATCAATGCGCTCAAAGACGGTGCGCCGCTCTTCGCAGGTGTCGATCATCCGAGCTACCCGGTGGAACGATATGAGGTGCCTCAACCAATCCGCGACTCGCTGGCCTCGGATCTCGTGGTGACCGAGCACTAAGCAGTACCGGCACTATGGAAATTTCCGTCGGATCAGAGGCAATACTATGACGCTCGTTGTTTTTGATCTCGACGGCACATTGCTCGACAAGTCATCGAAAATCTCGCCCTATACCGCAGACACGCTTGCGATGATGCGGCAGAGAGAGATCCGGTACACCGTGGCCACCGGGCGCACGCTCCAAGCGGCTGCTGCACCCATAAAGGATCATCACTTCACCCTACCGTTGATCCTGAAAAACGGCGCCATCATATGGTGCCCAAACGAGGAACGGTATAGCCACCACCACCTGCTGACACGCGAAGAGGTATGGCACGTCCTCGCCGCCTTCACGCTGAATGAGCTGACACCCTTCGTATTTTCTTTACAGCCAGGCCAGCAGCATGCGCTGTATCACGGCCCCCTTAAGAGTCGTAGCGAACACAAACTAGCCGACCTCTTCGAAGCGGAAAGACACCTGCCGCTGGCACCACTGACTGCGATGCCTGACGAGATCAGCGTCATCAACGTGTTCTCTCTGGGTAGCGCCGAGGCGGTAGAACGAGTTCGCGCCAGCATCGCAGACGAGCCTCACCTAGTGGCCTATTCCGGCATCGCGATTCACGAGAAAGAAATGGGCCACGTTGCCACTCAGCCAGCGCTGCACTGGATCGATATTCATCACAGTAACGGCAGTAAGGGCAACGCGATCAATCACTTGCGCGGAGAACTGAACGTCGAACACGTGATTGCCTTCGGAGATGGAGACAACGATCTCAGCATGTTCGAGTGCGCTACCGAGTGCTACGCCCCGGCAAACGCCGACCCGACCGTCCTGACTGCTGCGGATCAAGTGATCGGGCACCACGACGAGGACGGCGTTGCCCGATTCCTGCGCAAACGATTTGACTTGGCTTGATCAGTTGGGCTTTTTGACCTGAATCAGCCCCACGCCAATCAATATCAGGATCAGCGCAAGCAGATGCTCCCAGCCCCAGGGCTCAGCGAGGAATACCGTCCCCGCCGCAAAGGCGACGGCCGGGATCAAATAATTAATGGTCGACAGAAAGCCCGGCCCTCTTTCTCTCACCACAACGAAGTAGCACCAGGTCGCTATGCCAGTCGCCATAACGCCCAACACAACGAGCACTGCTAGCGCCAAAGGCCGATAAACCAAGGTCTCAGAAGACAGTTGTAACCACAGGGCCGGGATTGCCAGGAGCACACTGCCGACCAGCAAGCTTCCGAACGCCATCGCGATGGGCTCTGCCTGGGGAATGCGTTTGGCATAGACGCCGTTGAAGGCATAACTCAACGTCGCCAACAACGCCGCCACCTGCCCCGGCCACTCGCCTCTTGCGGCATCTGACAATAGGTCTTCGCCAACTAACAAACCCACTCCGACAAAGCCGACAACGACGCCCAGGAAACGCCGCCAGGTCAGCGGCTCATGTTCCAAGAGCCAATGCGCCAACAGCAGGGTGGCGATCGGCATGAGCGCCATCAAAATCCCGACTTCAGCAGAGGGCACGCTTTGTTCCGCCCACGCAATGAGCGAGAAAGGAATAATGTTGCCAGTCAAACTGAGTAAGGTGAGCCTCGGCCACCAATCTCGGCCCAAGCTCCAGACCTGGCCTCGCCACCGCCATACACCCCACAACACCACAGCGCCCAGCCACAGACGACACCAGACGATAAAAACGGGGTGAAAAGACTCGAGGGCGACGGCGATCATGGCGAAAGCAAAACCCCAAACGAGCACCAAATAACCCAGTAACCCCCAATGTTTGAAACCAGCGTGAGACATTCAGCTCTCTACATCGTTGACAGAAAATAACGCACGCAATAGTGCCGACAAAATAGTATCCAAGTTTTGTTAAGCTCCCACCGACCGCAGTGAGTTAATGCCATGGTTGATCGCGCACCCTGCCCTAATACGGAGCCCGACGCGTATGTCGATTACGTGTCCCGCTTTGGCATGCCTGTGGCGCCTCAAGTGGCCGCCGCCGCCGGGCTGGCAAGAGTGTGGTTTAAGCCACGCTTCGTGGGCTTAGAAAATCTGCCGGACAAACCGGCGCTGTTCATCGCCAACCACGCTTTCATGGCGATCGACGCGGCGCTATTTCACCTCTATCTGTATTACGACCACGGACGTTACGTTAAAGGGCTGGGCGATAAATCGCTCTTTGCCAACCCCTATTACGCCTCGGTTGCGCATGCGATGGGCGGGGTATCCGGTCAGGCGCCGATTGTCGAGCGACTCATGGATCGAGGGGATGATCTGCTGCTGTACCCCGGCGGCGCTTACGAATCGATTAAACCACCCGAAGCGCGGTACCAGCTACAGTGGAAACAACGCTATGGCTTTGTCAAATTGGCAGCAGCTGCCGGGTACACAGTGGTACCCGTTGCCTCCGTGGGACCCGATGAATATTACGATCACGCTGTGTCCTCAGAAACATTGATGAATTCGTCGCTGGTGAAATGGCTCATGCAGGCAAAGCTACTGCCCTCCGATCTGAGAGCCGACTTGGTACCCCCTATTCCAACCGGGATGCTCGGCGGCCCCCTGCCCAAACCCAAGAGCACCTACTTCGCGATTGGCAAACCGATAAGCTTGGCGCAGTACAGGGGTGAGTCACTGTCGGCGCAAAAACTCAGCAGCCTGCGGCGCAAATTTGCCAAAGCGATAGAGGCTGAGATCTCCAGACTATTGCTGATTCGTGAGCAAGAACGACATCAAGACAGCTGGATCAGACGCTTGCTGTCCGCTTAGTCGCAATACGATCTTCTCGAATCATGCGTCTCATCGTTAGCTTTGCCGGTTCAGTTCTGCTGCTATGGATGCTGGGGTCGGTCTTTTGGGCACCGCACCAAGTTGTATCGACAACTCCCTACCCGGTCGATATCGACCCCGGTAGTCGAGGGCTGCCCTTCGACAATATCCAGATTCAGAGTACAGGAGTGGTCTTAGAGGGATGGTGGATACCGGCTGAGCAGCCACGCGCCGAGCTCATATTTGTTCACGGTGCCGGCTCGAATCGCATCTCACAGTACATTGGGTCTCTGGATTTTTACCGTACGCTGCACGACTTGCAGGTTTCAGTCATCACCATGGATTTACGTAACCATGGTAACTCGCCCACTACCGATGGATTGCTTCATATGGGCGCCGCAGAATGGCCTGATGTCATGGCGGCAGCACGCTGGCTTGATCGGCATCAACCCAGCCAATTACCCCGGGTGGTACTGGGCGCATCCATGGGCGGCAGCACGGTGATTCATGCCGTGACAAACGGGCTGAAAGTCGATGCCATCATCTTGCTCGACCCTCAGCTCGACATCCTCGACAGCATGCAACACGGCGGGCAAATCACGACTGGCCTGCCCGCGCCGCTGTTCTCGCTGGCGGTGCTGACTGCGATCTACCGCTACGATCTTCCGCACGGCGCTGACAGCCCGCTGAATCTTGGCAAGGCCCTGACCCAGCCGATTTTGCTGATGCAGGATTGGGACGATCCCATCACACGCTCGCCGTATGCCGACGAGTTGGCGGCATCCAATCCCCGGGTGACGCTGCAAAAGGTACCGCCAGTCGACATTGATGATGCCTGCCTCGATGGTAAAGAGGCCTGGGGCTCGCACGTGGCGGCTCACCCGTGCCATCTAGACTGGACAAAACAGACGGTGGCGCAGTTTCTCGACACTGTCCTCGAGTGACGCTGCCTACCCGGCCGCACCCACCTACCGCTGCGGCAGCATGTCGATCCAATACTGACCGGCAGTCAGCAGCAATCTGGCGCTCCGCTGCAAACGTATACCCCGCACAACCCTTGGATTAACGCCTTATGAAAACCGCCTTCTTGCCCGTTGCGGGCTTCGTCACACTGCTACCCGGCATCGTGTCCGCGTCTTGTCCGGATTTTCTCAATCACTCGATGCGCCAGTTGGCCTCAACCGAATCCATCCAGTTTTGCGAGGCATACGAGGGTAAAGCCTTGTTAATCGTTAACACCGCCAGCTACTGTGGCTACACGCCTCAGTTTGAGGGCTTGGAAGCAGTGCATCAGAAGTACCAAAACGACGGTCTGGTCGTTCTCGGGTTCTCGAGTGATGATTTCTTCCAAGAGGACAATGATGAAGGCGACGCCGCAGAGGTTTGCTTCGAGAAGTACGAAGTCAGTTTTCCGGTTCTCGCGACTTCTGCCGTCAGAGGTAACGACGCCAACCCTGTCTTTAAAGGTCTGGGAGAAGCGGCTGGCTATCCCCGCTGGAATTTCAATAAATATGTCGTGTCATCAGACGGAGAAATCGTCGGGCACTTTTCGAGTGGTGTGAAACCAGACAGTGAAGAGTTGCAAACCGCCATCAGGGCGGCATTACCTTCCGCGCAAAGCTGAGCAATCATATGGCGGAACCCTGCGCCTGTTGTCAGCGGCGGGTTCCGCTCACCTTTCACCACCTGATACCCAAAAAGGTCCATCGGCGAGCCTACTTTCGGCGCCACCTTAGCAAAGAAGCGTTGAAGCAGGGCGTCCGGGTCTGTCGGCTTTGTCATCGGGGCATCCACCGAGAGTACGACGAGATGACCCTCGCCAAGACCCTGAATTCACTGGCCGCACTCCTTGCCGACGGCAAACTCAGCAAGCACTTTGAATGGGTGTCAAAGCAACGAGAACAGTGAGCTTCGGCGCTCCAAGTGGTGCAATGAGTGCCAAGCCACCGGCTCTACGGCCGCAGGCACACTCAGAACCAGTCCGGATCCAGTTGCGCGACCAGCTGAGCCATCATCTGCTCTGGCGATGAACTGCCGTCTACGACACTATCCGCTGAAGCCAGGGCTCGCGCGCCCCACTCAGTGAACGTCTGCTCCGCTCGCGTCCAAAATCGCTCAATCGAGTCTGCGTCGCGCCCTCGCTCAACCTGGTCTCTGTGCAAACGCCTCCCCCAACGCACGGACGCACCGGTCTCTACATACACGAGATGATCGTAAAGCACTCTGAGCTCGGCAGTCGCAGCCACCAAGATCCCCTCGACTAACAAGGTCGGTCGCGGCTCGATCGTGATGGTCTCGGCAAGGCGGCAGTGGGTGGTGAAGTCATAGCAAGGACAGGCAACCGCCTCTCCGCTTCTCAAACTGGCGACATGGTCGGCAAAGAGTGCTAAATCAAGGGCGTCAGGATGATCGAAATTGACTGCCTCGCGCGCATCAAGCTTGAGGTGGGATAAGTCGTGGTAATAAGCGTCAACCGGCAAAACCGTGATTCGCTCAGGACCTATCGACGCTACCAGCCGAGCGGCGAGCGTAGATTTCCCGCTACCGGAGCCCCCTGCGATCGCTAAAACACGATTCATGTTGTGTCGATCATCGCTCCTCGGAGTGACTTCAACCCGAGAAGTACACGCTGCCGTACTCGGCCTCGAGGGCTTCGCGAATGCGGCGCTGTTCCGCAGCGGCATCCACATCGCTGCACCGACCATCTTGCCATTGGCGATACGAGTCGTAACGCGGCAAACCCACTGCGGTCGCCAGCTCCCACACCAGCAGGCACTGCTCCAGCTCTGACATGACCACACTGGCGGCGACCCGATCGAGCAGCTCATCATGGGTCGGCACGTCGTCGCTCACACCCAAAGCAGCTCCTACATCCAGACGCATGAATGCCGGCGCTTCGGCGTTATAGGGAGGCCAGGCCGAACCATCTGGCAGCACGGGGACACCATCGCGCGCGAAAGCCCCCCAAGCCGTCATCATGACGTCGGTCATTTCGCGGGCAGAGTCGCTGTCCGGGTACATGTAGCCGCCTATCGCGCCATACATCGGGGATCCCATCAAAAACGCGATTTCGCTAGCGTGAGAGGCTCCTAGGACCTGCGAGAAAGGCACAAAGTAATTGTCGGGTTGCTCGTCCCAGTCAAAACGATACGCGTAAAGATTGTCGTAGCCGGCCTGAGACATGGCTGCAAACGGGTCATCCACCGCACCCAGTTTCCAGCCGCGGGAACGCATATCGACCCAAAATGCATACAGCGCAGGGTCCTTGATGCGAATCTTTGCCGGCAACAGTCGCGTCAGCGGGTAGCTCACGTCCACAAAGTATCGACTTAAACCCAACCAGAGCGTGATTTCGTCCCGGGTCGTACCGGCCATCACAGGTATGCGCTTGGCGGAGTTGGGGTCTGCCAAGGCCGCCAAAATGCCCACCTCGGGAATCACCACCCCATCTCGGATTACCAGCGGCTGGATGTGATCTTCGTCAAGCTCATAGTAAGCGCTGAGCAAATCTGACGCCGCTATGCCCCGCAGCGCCTTACCGTCGACGTTGGATGAATCGAGTCCAAGGGCGTCGACAACCTCCCAACTGCCCCGGTCCACCATTGGGTCTTGTTTTGCTTCGTTATATGCCTGCTCAAGAGTGACGCTCCTCACGTGGCCGGATTGGGCGATGGCTCTATGGAACAGGCCTTCAGCAAGCGGCGAGGCCAATAAACTGAAGACGTTCCTGCCCCCAGCACTCTCGCCAAACACCGTGACGTTACCTGCATCACCGCTGAACGCCTCAATATTCTGCTGCGTCCAGCTCAGCGCCTCCAGCATATCCAGCGTGCCGAAATTGGCGAGAGCAGGCGAATTCAGATCGGCGCCATTCAAAGCCGGGTGGGCAAACCAGCCAAATGGACCAAGACGGTAATTGATCACCACAACCACCACCTGCTCGCGGGCCGCCAATCTCGAAAAATCATAAGTGCCCTTGTGGCCACTCACATTGCTACCGCCGTGAATCCACAACATGACAGGCCAGTCACGGGCCTCGGCCGGCGATCCCGGCGTGTAGATATCCAGATAGAGGCAATCCTCTGAACCGAGATAATCTCCATCGGCACCGCCAGAGGCCATGCTCTGTGGTTGCGGACACATGACGGGCTCATCGAAAGGTGCAATCTGGTGATCTGGGCTCACACGGGTCACCGGTGCAGCCCACCGCCGCTTACCCTCGGGTGGCTCGGCAAAGGGGATGTCGCGATAAATCACCGAGCCCTCGGGACCTGCCTCCCCCTGAACCACACCACTGGTGGTGGGAATACCGTCATGTCCCGCGTCAGGCGAATCCGACACAGCGCAGGCAGCGGAGAAGGATATCAGCGACAGCACGCCTAGTAATCGGAGTTGTGTTTTATACATGGCCTGAATACCCGAGAACGATTGAACAGAGACGATACGGAGCCCTATCCGGCACGGAGCACCCCGTACCAGGCCCAGTAAGTCAGGGATCTGACTGAAGAGAAGATGCCTCAAGCGCTTCATGCTCGGCAACGCTGTGTTCCACCCAAGACATGAGCAATTTGTAGCCCACAGACAGCATCACAGCGCCAACGAACAGCCCGATCAATCCCTCTGCGGCCATCCCGCCGAGGGCGCCGATCAAAACAACCGGCATTGGTGTGTCGACACCCCGGCCCAGCAAATAGGGCTTGAGCAAACCGTCTGCCATGCCGGCTGCGAATAGATATACCGTGCCCAAGACGTTGGCGACCATGCTCCCATCGCCAGCCAGCCATACCCACGCGAGCACTGGAAATACGACTAACGCGGAGGGAAGTTGAAGCACCCCAAGGAACAGCACTGCCAGCGCCAATACACCCGCCGCGGGCACATCGAGCATCAAGAACCCCACGCCGAGTGCTAGCGCCTGTAGAAATGCGACCCCAACGACACCATTGGAGACCGAGCGAATCGTGGCCACGACGAGTTCTTGCATTTCATCACCGCGCTCATGATCGGTGAAGGTGCCCAGCAACTGCCTGATTTGATATCCGCCCCGAGTGGCATTGGCCATCATGAACCCGGCGATCAGCAGAGCAACAAAAAACAGCACAAGCGCCAGTAAGGTATTGGCAACCGCACCCAGTAAG
>JADHQG010000024.1 GCA_016778045.1 Luminiphilus sp.
CTCAGGCAGGCGCCCGTTTTTTTACCCAGAGCAAACTGTGCCTCGTATACCGATTGAAAATACGCTGCCTTGTCCATTCAGCCTCCTTGCCGAGTGGTGGTTGTGCTAGCTATCGAGTGGCTGAAAAAAGGCCCCGCAGTGCGGGGCAAAAAAGGAGCCACTCTTAGTCGGCGGTTCGGGTGTTGGCCTGAACGCCAAGGTAACTCAGAGGTCACCGATCCGCCGATGAACCCAGTATCGAGGAGTGGCATTGAAATGAATTGGCCGGATACGCCAAGGGGTTGGCTAAACCTGCCAACCCAGTGGGCTATTGGCTGACTTTACCCAGGTGAGTCAGCCGTCGGGCAGCGACAAACCCCAAAACGCTGCTTGCGCCAAACAGGCCGTAGTAGATCTGGAAGCCCTGTTGGCCACCCCAATTGGCGAGGGCCCAGGATTGCACCATCGGCACATAGATATCCGGGGTATACGCCAGCAAGCTGATCAGACCCACCGCAAGCCCCCGGGTACTGGCCGACACATCGCACTCATCAAGGGTTGCCCAGAAAATACCCCGCACGCCATAGGTGAAGAGCGCAATCAGTAGCACCATGGGGAATAACACCATCAGGCCGACGGTGGCAGGTAATGAGGGAAGGAACGCCAACAGCGCCCCGGCAATCAACATGAGGACGCCAAGGAAGGGGATAACCCTAAAGTAGTCGCCAATAAACCCTGCCAACACGCCGCCCAGCGGTCGCATCCACAGTCTGCCCACCGTAATGGCTCCCACCGTGACAGCACTCAATTGGAAGATGGACTCGAGCAATCCCGCCAGGGAATAGGTCACCCAGAATATTTGATAACCGATCAGAATGACGAGGGCCGCCAGCCAGATCTTTTGGTTGGTGAAGAGTTCTTTTAAATCCCGTAAAAACCCCGATATGCCGCGCCGATGGGGGTCAGGCGGGGCTTCCATCGTCGACGTTCTGAGCGCGAAAAAGACAATGGGCGCCAAGCCAATCGCAACCAGGCCGTAGAACACAATCACCGCGGTGAGAGAGGCGCTCGTACCAGCGCCCATACTATTCAAGAAGTAGGCAAAGACAGCGAGCCCAATGCTCGCCAACAGCGCTTCAACCAACCCGCGACCGCTTTCCAGCAAACCAAAAAAACGACCCTGTTGGTCGTGTGGCGCAAGGAGCGAGGTGCCTTTGATCAGCGCGCCCCACAGCGTGAGTCCACTGGTCACTCCCCAGCCGATGAAAATCCATTTTATCTGCGCAAAGTCGGGGGCCGTGCTCAGCCAGAGTGCGAAAACCCCCGTGCCGGCCATCGATACACTGATCAACCAGCGGGTGGGCAGTTTGTCTGACAGCCACCCACTGGGCAGATAAGTTAAAAAGAACATGATGCCCAGGATCGAGTGGCATTCACCCAGCTGCGCGCGGGTGATATCGAAGGTCTCGAGCATCGACCCCTCGAAATTCTGGCGCATGTATACCGCCGGATAAATGACGCCGCTGCCTACGATCAGCAGCAGTAGCTGCAGATAGCGATGCTTCAGGTTGGGCTGAGCCGCTTGAGCCTCTGGCTGTGCCGGTGGTGATGTGTCGATGGGTCTTTCCTTTCTGCCACGATGTCACTAACCATTAGAGCGCACATTGCTACCAAAGGTAAATTCGGTCGCTTCCGAGTTCGGCGAGTAAACCATCGTCAGATTGTCTGGCATCAGAGTTGAAAACGCAGATCACGTTGTCTTTTTCACAGTTCGGTAGCTGTTACAGGGTGGAGAGGCGTTGTTGGAGTGGCTGAAAGTTGAGGCGGCCGGATAGGCTATCCGATGCCATGGCGTGCTGACACCGAACCCCATCCGCCCAGCGGATTGCGCTGTTCCGGGGCTTTAGCGGCTCACCAGCCTCAACGGCTTGGCTACTGAGTCAGCGCTGTCGCGCACGCCCCACAAACCTAGGTTAGGCCGTGCCGTCGATTTCCTGATAGTAGGCCATCAGGATCTCAGCGACCTCTGGGCGCGAGAACTCGGGAGGCGGGGCAATGCCTTGGCCCAGCATCTCGCGCACCTTGGTGCCCGAGAGCAGCACGAAGTCCTCCGGGCTGTGGTCGGGCGCATCGCGCATCATGACCACGCGTTCTAATTTTTTGCTGAACGCGGTGTGGTCGGCGCGATAGATCTCCAGCGCCAACGCGCCGTCAGGCACCTCGTCGTCGAAGATGGTTTGGGCATCAAAGCCACCGTAGTAACTGCCCACGCCCGCGTGGTCACGGCCCACAATCAGGTGGGTACAACCTGCGTTCTGGCGGAACACGGCGTGAAGCACTGCCTCGCGGGGGCCGGCGTAGAGCATGTCAAAGCCATAACCCGTAACCATCACGCTGTTGGGTGGGAAGTACAGATCGACCATTTTACGGATCGAGGCGTCGCGCACATCGGCGGGGATATCGCCCGGCTTCAACTTGCCTAGCAACATATGAATCAGCACGCCGTCGGCCGAGAGGTCTTCCATCGCCATGCGGCACAGTTCCTCGTGGGCGCGGTGCATGGGGTTGCGGGTCTGGAAGGCCACCACGCGCTCCCATCCGCGCTCTGCGATCTCGCTGCGGATAGCCATCGCGGTGCGGAAGGTGTCGGGAAAGTCCT
Organism: Luminiphilus sp.; assembly: GCA_016778045.1. GTDB lineage: Bacteria > Pseudomonadota > Gammaproteobacteria > Pseudomonadales > Halieaceae > Luminiphilus. The sequence goes on from JADHQG010000024.1 coordinate 2,639, forward strand.
CTTCAAAGTACGAGTAGTTGAGCACTTCAATCGGACCTGAGATCACGGTGCGGCCCTGAGCGGTAAAAGCGGCCACGCCGGGGTGCTCGGGGTCATCGGTGCGGAATACCTTCTCGAGAATGGTCGCCACGTCTTCATTCGAAAGGGTCTCAACAGCCTCGACTGTCATGACCGCTAGCAGGGGTTGGCCTTCGCGGTTGGGGTCAGTCAGCCCAAGGCGCTGGCCGGCCTCTACCGGGCAGCTTTCTGCCAGATTGACCACGGGTACAGGCCAAAAAAGGCCGTCGGTGGTGCGCATGTTCTCAGCTACTGAGAGCGCGTCGGCGCGATTCATGTAGCCGGATAGCGGTGTGAAGTAGCCCGCGCCCATCATCACCGCGTTGGCCGCGGCGGCTGAGCTCATCATCAGAGAGGGGAGAGTCAGTGCCTCGGCCTCGAGTTCGCCGCGCCGGGCGTCATTAACAATCAGGGGGTGCAGCGCGTCTGCGCCGTGGGGTGCAATCAATGCCATGGTGTCTCTCGTTTTAAGGGTGCGATCAGGCGGCTGCCGGAATCAGCCCTTGCTTTTCCAATAGATCGAGCAGTTGCTCGACTTCTTCTTCCAGCGACTGCTGGTCGGTATGCAGGTGAACTTCTGGTGCCTCGGGGGCCTCGTAAGGATCATCAATACCAGTGAAATTCTTGATCTCTCCCGCGCGGGCCTTTTTATAGAGGCCCTTGGGGTCGCGTTCTTCTGCAGCCTCTAAGCTGCAGTCCACGAACACTTCGATAAACGGCATGTTGTCGGCCTCGTGCAGCTCGCGCACGATCTGGCGATCGACTAAATAGGGGCTGATGAAGCTGCTGAGCACAATCACGCCGCCATCGACAAACAATTTAGAGACTTCACCCACCCGGCGAATGTTCTCGGCACGGTCTTCAGCGCTAAAACCCAAGTTCTTATTAATGCCTAAGCGGATATTGTCGCCATCCAGCCGGTAAACCAAGACACCGCGCTGGTAGAGCGCCTGCTCGAGTGCGACAGCGATGGTGCTTTTGCCCGAGCCTGACAGGCCGGTAAACCATAGGGTCGCGCCGCTGTGACCCAGTAACTGGGCGCGCTCGGGGCGATTAATCTCACCGCCGTGCCAGTGCACGTTGGTGGCTTTTTGCTCACTCATGGGGGTGGTCCTCGCTAGGGAGGCGGCATTCTACGCGGCAGGCAAGATGCATTAAAGGGGTGCTACGCCGGAATGAGCGGTTTTTATGTTGTGTTTGACTCAGGGGCTTGAGGCTCGAACCGATACAGACCTGCGGTACGGTGATTCCACACTTCGCGCCCAGCAAAGCGCCAGGCTATTGACCCCCAGGGCGAGACCTCGAGCCCCGATGTTGGGTTAAGACTCGGCGTCCCGCCATTCGGCGGTGCTGAGCTCAAGTGTCGTCGGCTGCGACTGGACCCGCTCGCTAATGCCCAATATGCCCGCCAAAAGGGCGGCGGCCAGCATCAACAGCGAAATCGCTCCGGTATCACGTGGCACGGTCAATCCCTCTTCGGTTACCGGAAGACCGCGACAATCTTGCCGCCATAAACGGTGTAAGTGGCACTGTGGAACAGATAGGTATCGGTCACCCTGATGACACTACCAGCCTCGTTGCGATCGCTGGACAAGTGCAGGGCATCCGAGCACATCAATGAAAGCTCGGAGCCGCCGACTTTGGGTAGAGTTGATGTGCCGCAAGTTCCTGTCGCCATCAGATGTGCACGCCAATCGGTGTAGCGAGCAAAATCCTCGCGCTTGGGGTCGTTTGTGGCAGCTGACTCCTGACTCAGTGCCAGCATGGCCGTCCATACGCCGACTGCGGCGGCGGTGCGCAGGTTTTTTTCCAATTCCGTTTGCATACCGGTGGTCTCCTATAAAAACTGCCGTCCTTGGCAACCGGTCGTCCTTGAGTGTGTTCACGGGGCTTCACCGATTCGGTTTGGCCGGCCGGGTACTCCCCCGCGAACACCGACAGTATCGGCAGGCGTCGGATATAAAGATTGGCTCGATACGCCAAGGTGTTGGCCAAATCGGTCAGCGACTGTCGACCTTGCAACAGTCAGGGGGATGTGTCAGTGCCCAGTAAAATCGGCAGGCGAGAATGCTTGGAGAGTCGCGGTCTACAGCGGCCAGACCAGCAAAATCATCGGGATCGCGGTGACCACGACCAGAATCTCGAGCGGCAGACCCATGCGCCAGTAGTCGCCGAAGCCGTAGCCGCCCGGGCCCATGATCAAGGTGTTGTTCTTATGGCCGATGGGCGTCAAAAAAGCGCAGGAGGCGGCCACAGCAACCGCCATAAGAAAAGGGTCGGGGCTGACCTGGAGCCGCTCAGCCACGTCGAGGGCAATGGGTGCGGCAATCAGTGCGGTGGCGACATTGTTGAGTACGTCAGAGAGCGTCATGGTCACCAGCATGAGTGCGGCGAGAATCAGCATCACCGGCCAGCCGTCGGTGCCCCGCACAAACAAATCAGCGAGCAGTTGGGTACCACCGCTCGCCTCCAGCGCCACGCTGATCGGGATCATGGCGCCCAGCAACACCACCACCGGCCATTCGATCGATTCATACACCTGCGACAGCGGCACGATATCGAGCACGATGTACAGCACCGCCACGCAGGCGAGCGCCATGGGGAGATAAATGAACTCGAGGCTCGCCAGCACAATCGCGCTGGCAAAAATGAGAATCGCCCGAAGGGCTTTCTCGCGCTGAATGACGTCGAGCCCACGGGGCGCCAAGGGTAAGCAGCCGAGCCATTCGATCATGTCATCGAGGGTGTCCTCGGGGCCCAATAGCAACAGCAGATCACCAGCCTGAATTTCGACTTCTCGTAATCGCTCACGCAACCGCACGCCATTGCGCGAGATCCCGAGCAGAATGACGCCGCGCCGATAACGCAGCCTCATGGCGGCCTCGGTGCGGCCGACCATGCGCGAGGTTTGCGGCACCGCGACCTCGCGCATCACGGTGGTGCCCGAAAAGGCCTTTGAGGGTCGGTCGGAGTCGGCGTAGCTCAGCGCCACAGCGCCCGCAAAAGCCTCGATACCATCTGGCCCACCCTCGACCACAATCCGGTCCTCGGCTTGTAAGGTGGCGCGCGCCGCCATGCCTGGTAGCCGCTCACCGTTGCACCAAGCCGAGGATCTGCACGCCGGCCTCATTTGCTTGACTGTCGAGTTGCCGGAGCTTTTGTCCAATCACTTCGGCTTCGGAGGGCACCCGCAGCTCGACCAGATAGCTTTCCAGGTCTTCGATCGAGGAGGGCATGCTCGCCGCGGTGCGCTCCACGGGAATCAGCCGCCAGCCAATGAGCGTCACGTAGGCAATACCGACCGCTGCCACCACCACTCCCACCGGCGCAAAGTCGAACATGGTGTAAGGGTCGCCCAGCGCCTCGCCACGAAAAGTCGCGATCACAATATTGGGGGGTGTGCCGATCAGCGTGATCATGCCGCCCAAAATCGAGGCGAAGGAGAGAGGCATCAGCGTGAGCCCCGGATTGCGCTGGGCTTTCTCTGAGGCCTGCAGGTCGATCGGCATCAATAGCGCCAGCGCGGCGACGTTGTTCATCACAGCCGACAGCGCAGCCGAAACTCCCGCCATGACGCCAATGTGGCGCCGGATACTGCGCGCGCTGTTCAAGAGCGCGCCGGCCATCATCTCGATGGCGCCCGATAAATACAGTCCGCGGCTGATAATCAGCACCAGCGCAATAATGATGACCGCGGGGTGGCCAAACCCGGCAAAGACCTCGTCTGTGGGGACCAGCCCCAACAGGTAGGCGATGAGCAATGCGCCAAATGCCACCAGGTCGTACCGGTAGCGTCCCCAGATCAGAAACACGAACAATGCGCCAATCAGCGCAAACAACGTCCCCTGGTCAGTGCTCACGCAATCGGCTCTTTAGTCGGCAGCGGTGACCTGCCGCTCGAGCTCTTCATGGAAATGACTCACCCTGCACTCGATCTCGTTGAGCCAACAGCCCTGAAAACCCTCGGAGTGCATACCCCGCTGAGCGTGCGCCAAAAGCGACAGATCTTGGTCAATCGTATCGGTCATGGTGGCTTTGCCGGCGATCACGTCAGAGTAATCAAAAGACTCCCATTCGGGCCGGCCGTTCTTGCCCGCGCTCTCGCTGCGTTTCTCTTTGAGGTTGTCGGTGCCCTCCAGAAAGCGCTGTTCTTCGCTGTTGGGAAAGCGCTCAAAGGAGAGCTTGTCCAGGTAGCACTGGTTTGGGTCGGTGGCGTGGGGTCGCAGGCGCATCAACCACAGCATCTCCGGTTGATAGGTCAGAATGGCGTTTGGAAACACGTTGGTCTGAATCACATCCGTGAGTTCTTCATCCGAGAAGTTGCCATAGTAGGGCTCGGATTTCTCCAGCTCTCGCTTGGCGACCCGAATCGCAGACTGAATCTCATCGACCTTGCCTTGGTATTGCGCGGGATCGAGGCCAAAGGCTTCGAGCTGCATCGTGAGCAGGTCGGTGGGTTTGTCCGGGGTAGAAAACAGCGAGTCGGTGGTGGCGCCCGGCACCCAGACCCGGGTGTGACCGCCCTCGTAGCACTCGCTCAGTGATTCGGTGCAATCCACAAAGCGCCGATGCTGTGGATGCAGATAGTGCACATGGTAGAGCTCGCTGAAGTTATCGAGCACGGCCTTCCAGTTGCAGTTGATGGACACGGTCTGGTCCTGCACCAGCGTGAGGTTGCCAAATTCGTAGTGCGCCATGATCGGCAGCATGTCTTTCAAAAAAACATCCAGCGGCTCGGCGTTGGTATCAAGGTTAATCCAGTAAAAGCCCAGCGCTTCTTCGCAGCGCACCTTGGGCAGGCAAATGGTTTGCTCTGGCAGGCCCTCCTGAAAGCCCTCCTGATGCGGGGCATAGATCAGGTCGCCATCGGTGCCGTAGCGCCAGCTGTGATAGGGGCAGCGAAAATTCTCGGTGTTGCCAGAGTGGTCATCGACCAGCCGCACGCCGCGGTGCTGACACACGTTGAAAAAGGCTTGCACGGTGCCGGCGCCATTGCAGGTCAATAAAATGCTCTCGGGTCCGAGGTCAAATACCACGTAATCGCCCGGGTCAGTGAGGTCCGACACGTGCACGGCGGCAATCCAGCTCTTGCCCCACACGGCTCGCCATTCACGGGCATACCAGTCGGCGCTGATGTAGCGCTCCTTGGAGAAGTTTTTGATCTGCCCGCTGTAGGCCTCGCGACCCTGTTGGTTGAGTGGCTGTTTGGCGTTCATACCTTTGCCTCGGTGTCCTTATCGTCTCAGTCAGTCACTGAGCAGGTTGGTGAACTGCTGTTCCAGCGTTGCCACCCCGGCCCCCACCAGAGACTCTACTGCAAGCGCGGCCTCATCGGGAAATATCGCGGTTTTGCCGTCGCGCATGCCAGTCACGATGGTGACGGCACTGTCCATGGCATCGGCGAGTGGTGCGATGCTACCTGCGGTCATGTCGGTGGCTGTGGGGCCCGGGTACACCCCAATGCACTGGATCTCCGGGTGTTTTAGCCGCAGTCCCTGAGTAGCGGCATGCAGCGCTGCCTTACTGGTGCAATAGCCTTCGCAGCCGGGCACGCTGGCAAAAGCGGCCATCGAGATCATATTCACCACCATCGGTTGGCTGCTTGCTCGCAATGTGGGCAGCAAAGCATCGATGAGCTTTAGCGGGCTGAGAAGATGCATGTCCATCATGGCCTCAAGATTCGACATCTCCTGCGCGAGATCGGTTGTGGTGGGTATCAGAATGCCCGCGTTATTAACGAGCACATCGAGTTCCTTGATAGATGCCACCGTGGCCGCCACCGAAGCAGCGTCTTGGATATCCAGCTGACGCCAGCTGATACAGGGATCCTCGAAGTCGCCAAGGGCGGTGCGGTAGCCCGCGTGGATTATTTTGGGCGAGTACTGCAAGATCGTCTTGCACAGCGCTGCCCCCAAACCACGGTTGGCACCGGTAATCAGCACCGAGCGGTCTTTGAGATCAAAGCGGGTCGTGGTGGCAGCCATACGACGTCATGACAATAAAAAGAGAGGTTTAAATGAAACAGTTTGCGAGCGGACATGCAATGCAGAGCGCCTGGGTGGTTGATGACCTCGACGCGGCGGTCGATGCCTGGCTGAAGGTAGGTATTGGCCCGTTCTTCTTCGTGGAGTACACACCGGATCTGTTTGAAGAGAGCACTTACCGGGGCAGTCCGAGCCCGATCTCGATGAAGATTGCCCTCGCGCAGGCCGGCGACATGCAAATTGAGCTCATCGAGCCCACCGGTGAGCAGGCCAATATCTATCGCGATACTGTCCCCGAGGGTAAAACCGCGTTTCATCACCTCTGCTATTGGACTGACGATATCGACGGTGAGATCGCAAGCCTGGTCGCGCAGGGCTACGAGGTAGCGGCCACCGGCGTGGTGGCGGGCAGTGGCGCGACCTTTGCGTATGTCGATACCAGCCCGGTGCTTGGCCATATGACCGAGTTGCTGACCTACTCAGACGACATTAAAGGCCTTTTTGACATGGTGGCGGCAGCCTCGATCGATTGGGACGGCAGCGACCCCAAGCGTCAGCTGGGCTAGGAGGGGACCATGGCCTATTCAGCCGAGCAGCTCTCTGATTTGCAGTGCATTCGCGATGCGGCACTGCGCTATTGCCGCGGCGTAGACCGTCTCGACGTGGCACTCATGAAGTCAGCCTACTGGGAAGGCGCCACCGATGACCACGGCGTGTTCGTGGGTGATGCCTGGGCGTTCTGCGAGATGTGTATGGAGGCACACCTACCTTGGCGCAGCACCAACCACTGTATTCTCAATCACGCCATCGAACTGATTGATGCTCACACCGCCACCGGTGAGATCTACAACGTGACCTATCTTTTTCAGGACGCGCAACCTGTGCTCGACCTGTGGGTAGGGCGTTACCTCGACAAGTACGAAAAGCGCGGGGAGGAGTGGCGCATCATCGAGCGGGTTTGTGTGCACGAGGGCACGCATTCAGCACCGGTGAACGCGATGGAATTTGATACCAGCAACTTCCGTCAGGGGAGTTTCGACCGCCCGTCCGCAGGGCGACCGATCGGGCCGTGATGTTGCCGTATAGCGTGCAAAGCCGCGCCAAAGTGGATTAGAGCGAGGAAGCTGTTCTGAAGACGTTAACGCGCGACCTCAGGCTCAACCCAAAACTCAACCTTAAACTGGTGATTGGGGCGATGGTTTGCTCCCTATTGAGGGTGAGGCGCTACTCAGCAATCGTCGCATTGAGCGCACTTTGGTTGAGCGCTGCCCCGTCCACACTCGCCGATACGCTGATTACCAACGCCCGCATTATTGATGGCACCGGAACGCCCGCAAGAGCCGGTAGCGTGCGTGTAAGCGCCGACCGTATTACGGCTGTCGGCGAACTCATGCCTCATGAAAGCGACGCGGTCATCGATGCCAGTGGCTTGGTGTTGGCTCCGGGCTTTATCGACACCCATAGCCACTCTGACCGTTTGATCCTGACGGAGCGCGACGCGCTGGCCAAAATCACTCAGGGTATTACCACCGCGGTGGTGGGACAGGATGGCGACGCGCCGTATCCGCTGGCGGATTTCTTTGCGGCGCTTGATGCCACGCCGGCAAAGATCAACATTGCTGCCTACGCCGGCCATAACACCCTGCGTGACGAGGTGATGGGCGCGGATTTCACCCGTCCCGCGAGCGATGAAGAAATGAAGGCGATGTCAGCGCTGCTAGAGCAGGAGCTCGCGGCGGGCGCGGTGGGACTCTCCACGGGATTGGAATACGAGCCCGGTATTCACAGCGAGACTCGCGAGGTGGTGCAGCTCGCGCAGCTGACCGCCGATGCGGGTGGTCGCTATATCAGCCACGTGCGCAACGAAGATCGCTGGTTCAAAGAGGCGTTGGAGGAGATTATCGAGATCGGTCGCGTCACCGGTATGCCGGTGCAGATCTCGCACCTTAAGCTCGCTATGGCCTCGCTGTGGGGGCGCGCCGACGAGATTATTGCCCGCCTCAATGCGGCCCGGGAGGCCGGGATCGACCTCACCGCCGATATCTACCCTTATACGTATTGGCAGTCGCATATGATGGTGTTATTGCCTGAGCGGGACCCGCTGGATTTGGACGCGATCGACTTTGTGATGGCCGAGCTCGCGCCTCCTGACGGCATTATTTTTACGCATTTTCCTGCCAAGCCTGATTACGTGGGCATGACGCTCACCGAGGTTGCCACCGCCCGCGAGCAGCGCCCCGCAGAGGCTTTTTCTGCGCTGGCACAGATGTCGATTGCGCACGAAGAAGCGACCGGCGAGATGGGTGACATGATGATTGGTACCAGCATGCGCGATGATGACATCGCCGCCTTTATCGCTTGGCCCCACACCAATATCTGCACCGACGGCAGCCTGCGTGACCGCCACCCTCGGGGCGCGGGCAGCTTCCCTCGCGTGCTGGGGCGCTATGTGCGTGAGCAAGGCATCCTCAGCCTGGAGAGTGCGATTCATCGCATGACAGCGCTGTCAGCCCAGCACATGGGCTTTGTCGAGCGCGGTGTCATTGCGCCGGGCATGATGGCTGATCTGGTGCTCTTTAATCCCGATACGGTGATGGATCGCGCGACCACCAGCGAGCCCTTTGCAACCTCCGAGGGCATCCACAGCGTGTGGGTGGCGGGGGAGCGGGTGTTGCACGAGGGTAAGGTGATCGAGACCTTTCCGGGGCGCGTGATTCGCCGGGCCAACACACGGTAATGGCCGAACTGCCTGCGCCGCATCTGTTGTTTCTAGGGGATGTTTCTAACCCCCTCGACGCCAAAACGGCGATGGGTTTGCGTGACTGGCGGCCCGAGCGCTGCGTTGGGCAGTGCCGCTTAACCGGTTGCGTCGTGGATCTCGGCTTGCCCGAGATGGACTTCAGTGCGGCAGTAACCGCAGGCGCCCAAAGCGTCGTGATTGGCGTGGCACCCTCGGGCGGTGCATTGAAAGCCGAGTGGGTCTTGGCACTCAGTGACGCGCTAAGCGCGGGGCTTTCTGTGGTCAGTGGTTTACACCGCAAATTGAGTGAGGAGCCCATGCTCGTTGCCGCCGCCGCCGCATCGGGGCAGCAACTCATCGATGTGCGTGTGCCACCTGCATCGATACCCATCGCCAGCGGCCGGCAACGGTCGGGCAAGCGGCTGTTGATGGTGGGCACGGACTGCTGTGTGGGCAAAAAGTATTCGGCGCTCGCACTCCATAAAGCATTGAAAGAGCGCGGCGTTGCCGCAACGTTCCGGGCCACAGGTCAAACCGGTATGTTGATCGCCGGCGGGGGCATTCCCATGGATGCGGTGGTAGCCGACTTTTTATCGGGCGCCGCCGAGATACTCACACCCGACGCCGCGCCCGATCACTGGGACGTGATTGAAGGACAGGGGTCGCTGTTTCACCCGGCCTATGCCGCCGTCACTCTCGGGTTACTCCACGGCAGCCAACCCGATGCGATGGTGCTCTGCCATGCTGTTGGGCGTACCGCGATTGATGAATATGAGGACTACCCCGTACCTGATTTACGCGAGTGCATTGCCCAGTATGAACAGGCCGCCCGGGTCACCAACGGGCAAGCACGTGTTGTGGGTATTAGCCTCAATACACAGGGGCTCGATGATGCCGGTGCGCTGAGTGCCTGCGATGAAATCAGTAGCCTGACCCGCGTGCCTTGTATCGACCCCATGCGCCATCCGCTGGACCCCATACTCGATGCGTTGCCCTAATGACTCACGCGATGGCGTCTGAGATGGCATCCGCTGCAGAAAGGTATTTGAACGCCTGCAGGGCGCATGCGCCATGCAACTGACCCTGAAATCCCAACGCTGGGAGATGGTTGCGCCGTTTGTGACGGCGGGCGAAACCGTGAACCACATCGATGTGGTGCACGTGATGCTCGAGCACGAGGGCTTCGTGGGCCGCGCCGAGACCATGGGCGTCGATTACTTTGGCGAAACCGTGGAGAGCCTTCAGGCTGAACTCTCGGCGCTCGACCCCGCAGCGATCTCCCGGCTCGATCGCGAGACGGTGCAGACACTGCTCCCACCGGGTGGCAGCCGCAATGGGCTCGACTGTGCGCTGTGGGATCTTGAGGCCAAACAAAACGCGGGCGGGATCTGCGCGCTGACCGGTATCGCGCTGGCACCGTTGAACACGCTGTTCACGTTGTCACTTGATGATCCCGACGCCATGGCACGACGTGCCTATGACGTGCCGCAGCTGACGCGTCTGAAGCTCAAATTGAATGCCGACGCGCCGCTTGACTGCCTGCAGGCTGTCCGCGAGGCCCGCCCCGACGCGCAGCTGGTGATTGACGCGAACGGTAGCTGGACACCGCAGTTAGTCACGGCCGTAGGGGATGGACTGGCGCGGTTTGACGTTGCGCTACTCGAGCAGCCGTTACCGCCGGATCAGGACAGCGCGCTCGAGAATCTGCGCTATCCGGTTCCGCTCTGTGCCGACGAATCGTGTCAAAGTAGTGCTGATCTCGAGGCGGTTGCGGACCGCTACGATGCGATCAATATCAAGCTCGACAAATGCGGTGGTCTGACCGACGCGTTGGCGATACGGGTCTGGTGCCAGCGGAACAAGAAGTTGATTATGGTGGGCAATATGCTGGGTTCGTCACTGGCGATGGCGCCCGCACTGGTAGTTGCCCAAGGCGCCGATTTTGTCGATCTTGATGGCCCGTTATGGCAGCACACCGATGTTGAGCCGCCGCTGACCATTAATGCGGGCCTCATCCAGCCGCCCGAACCCGCGCTCTGGGGTTAATCCACTCTACAGCCGCTGGACGTATGACGAGAGTCCAACGCGCCTGTGGTTCGGTAAGACTGTGCGAGAACGCTCCAAAACTTGTGACTCCTGCTCGGCCGTGACGCCGACCTTGTATCGGTGTCGGTCTAACCGCCTCAAGAACTGGAAGTTTCTTTGCCGGCGGTGCACCGAGCGCCTGAAAGCAGAGCGACCGGAAAGTTACCAGTACGGCGGCACCTGGAAGCGCTTCAAGAGCTGACCGTTTTCTCCTCTAGGTCGCGCTGAGTGTTTCACCCAAGATAGCGCTGCAACGTTTGCCTGACAGGCGTTACAGCGGCGTCCCTGATCACCTCCAGAACTCCGTTACACTCTGGCCATGGATCTCATCATCATGGCATTGCCAGTGTTTGCGCTACTCGTTGTGGCCGAGGTGCTCTACACCCGGGCCCGAGGCAGCAATGCCTATGCGCTCAAGGATTTTGCGGGCTCCATGTCGCAGCTGGGCATCAATAGTCTCGTGCGGTTAGCGATTGGCGGCGCGCTCATCAGCCTGCACTTCTTTCTCTATCAATTTCGCGTGTTCGAGGTGCCCAACACAGTGTGGGGTTGGGTTCTCACCTTTGTGGTGATTGATTTCGTCTTTTACTGGTACCACCGGGCCCAGCATCGTGTGCGCTTTATCTGGTGTGCCCACGTGGTACATCACTCCAGTGAGCATATGAATTTAGGCACGGCGCTCAGACAGTCGCCTACCGGCCCCTTTACCCGAGCGCTGTTTTATTGGCCTTTGCCGCTGCTGGGTTTTCATCCGCTGATGGTGGTGGGCGCTGGGGCGGTAGCCACGATTTATGCGTTCTTTACGCACACCGAAGTCGTGAAAAAGCTCTGGGCGCCGCTTGAGTGGTGTTTGGTCACGCCTTCACACCATCGCGCACACCATGGCTCGAACCCCGAGTATGTGGATCGCAACTATGGCAACGTCTTCATTGTGTGGGATCGGCTGTTTGGCACCTTTGAGCCCGAGGTGGCGCCGGTGCGCTACGGGCTCATCACCAACATCGACACTTACAACCCACTCCGCATTGCTTTTGCGGAGTGGGTGCGCTTATTCAAAGATTCTTTTCAGGCGCGGTCAGTGAGGCAGTTAGCGCAGCTGTGGTTGCGCCCGCCTCGCGCGCAACCGGTACTGCCCGAGGCGCATTAGCCGCTGGTCTGCTGCTCAGTAATCCACGCCTCGATCGACTCCTCGAGCATCGGCAAGGTGATGCTACCCATGCCCACCACGCGGTCATGAAAACCGCGCATGTCAAAATCTTCGCCCAGTTTGGTCTCTGCCAGCGTGCGGAGCCGGCGGATCTCGAGCATGCCGAGCATGTAAGAGATCGCCTGAGCAGGCCACGAGATGTAGCGGTCCACTTCGTTCTGAATGTCGACCGGTGCCCAGCCCGAGTTGGCCATCATGTAGTCCACCGCCTGTTGCCGGGTCCAGCCCATGGTGTGCAAGCCGCTATCCATCACCAGACGTGAGGCGCGGGCAATTTGGTCGGAGTACAAACCAATGCGATCCAGTGGCGTGGGGTAGAGGCCCAATTCGTCGGCCAGCCGCTCTGAATACAGCGCCCAGCCCTCGCCATAGCCTGAGTTCCAGAGATAACGGGCCAGCGGATGCTGTTGGTCACCCAGCTCCAGCGCGATCGCGCCCTGCAGGTGGTGGCCGGGAAAGGTCTCGTGATGGAGCGTGGCCAACTGGTTCGAGCGCGAGCGCCCAGTGGGGTCGGTCACGGCGATATAGAAAATACCTGGCCGGGTGCCATCCTCTGACGACGAGTGGTACTCACCCGAACCGCTCTCGGCAAACTCGGGGTAGGGTTTGACCAGCACGTCGGCCTTGGGCAATACGCCGAAGGCGTTGGGCATCGCGGCCTTCACAGCGTCCAGCGCATCAGTGGAGTACTTGAGCACGGCCGCTTCGGTGTCAAAGGTAAAGGCCGGGTCCTCGTTTACCTGGCGCAAAAACGTCGAAACGCCGCCGCCACCAAAGTGCTCATCCAGCGTGATCTGAATCTCCTCGCGAATGTTGGCGACTTGCTTGAGTCCTACCGCGTGAATCTCTTCAGCGGGCACAGCCACGGTCACGAAGGAGCGCACTAGTGCGGGATAGCAGGCCTCGCCGTTAGGGTTGCCCGACACGGCCAGCGTCTCGCGCGCTTGGTCCAGATATTCGTTCTCAATAAAGTCGGCGTAGCGGGTCAGCGCAGGAGCAATCTGCTCGTCGTAGACTTTTTTTACGGCAGCCGCAAAGGCCGCGTCATCACTACGCGCAGCGGGGCCCATAAAAATGCTGTCCGGGCCTATTAGCGAGCGCACCTGTCCGGGCACTGCCTCGACCGTGACCCGCGGAGCGCTATAGCCCAGCCGCAGACCCTCACGCAGGTTGGCGATCTCATTGTCGATATAGGTCGGCACCGCGCCGAGTCGGGCAATCGCTTGCTCCCTTAATTCGGCACTCTCAAGCGGTTGAATATCAAATACAAAGGGCAGCCAGGTGTGCCAGCTAGTGGTGGTGCTCGCGCCCCAGAGTTCATCGCGACAAATGCGCGTGGCGGTGGCGCCCTCAAGCTGTTCTTTTAGCAAGCCATGCGTCACCCAGTCGCGGCTACCGATCTGTGCGGGTGTTCCGATGCGTTCCAGCTCTGCCAGCCACGCGTCTTCTTTTACTTGCCAGGCGGCGATGCCCGCCAGGGAGTTATCGGGTAGACGGTCGTGCCGGGCGCCCTCGATCGAGTAGTAGGTGCCCATCAGTGCATCGGATGCCATCAGCCCATCGAGGTACTCGTCGGCAAGCTGCTCAATCGCGTTGGCTGGAGGAGGGGTGTTGTCGCAGGCGGCAAGCACCAGTGCGAGGGCGCCGGCGCTCAGACCGCGCTGAATCAGTGTCGAGGTTTTCATGGCAAGTAGTTTACTGGACCCGGTTCTGTCCGTGACAAAAAGAAATGATGCGGCTCAGTTCCGCGAGAGATCGGCCGCTCTGCTCGCGGAGGTCATTGAAGTACGCTTGCGTCGCCTTGAGCGCGCGTTGGCTGGTAATGCCCGAATCCACAATACCGTGGCTGCGCAGAAAGCCCTCCACGTCTTGCGTGAGTAAAAAGGTATCCACCCCAAGTGTGCGTAGCGCAAAAGGGCCGGTGTTGCCGCCGAGTCGGCTGCCGTGCTTTTTCAAATAGATCCACAGGCCAATGACATCGTCGCTGGGCCAGTCTGCGATGAACTCGCCGAAGGGCTGCTGTTCTCGGCGCTCGGTGTCGTCGATCATCATGGCGTTCTCGCGCACGGTTTTGACCTTGCTGAAGTTGCGGATGATGGCCGGATCCTTAGCCTTACGCTCCAGCATGTCGTCGGGCATCATCAATAGCCGCTCGACATCGAACTCCCAGAATACTTCCTCAAACTGGGGCCACTTTTTATCCACCACGCGCCACACAAAGCCCGACTGAAAGATCTTGCGCGTGAACTCGGCCAGATAACGATCCGAGCCCAGCTGACTGAGGTGGGCTTTGCTTTTGGTTTTGGGCAGCAACGCTTTGAGGGCTTTTTCACCGCCCTTGCGCGCGCAGGCATGGTCGTAGAGGTAGTTGTAATCGGGCAGGGCCATCGCAGTAGTGTAGCGCCAGCGTACTCTCGGCTCATTAGTTTAGGGTGGGTTAGCGCTCGCCACTGGTTTGACAGGCCATGGGCGGCAAGGAGTGAGCCGCGCCGCGGCACATTATTTAGGGAGCCTCGAGGCCGATGTTGCCCAGTCATTCCTGGTGCCAATTGAGAAACCGCCCCACAGGCAGAGACCAGTCAGCCATAATGCGCGCCTGTCATGCCCCGTCTGTGCGGGTATGACAGCCCAGAATCGATCACCCACCCTTGGCATGGAGCAGTATGCGAGGCCATCAGTTCTCTGAAGACAGCCCTACCAGCGGCCTCTTGCTGCTGAGCAAGCTGTGGGCGCGGCTCTCGCCCATATTGGGTGCGAATCGTCAGCGGGTGGGGTTGGCGCTCTTGTGCCTGCTGGCCGCCAAGGCGGGCTTGTTGTGTATACCGTTTTTGTTGAAAGCACTGGTGGATGGCCTCGATAACAATGCCGACCAGTTGGCGTTGCAGGTGGTTCTGCTACTGGTGTTGGCTTACGGTGCGGCGCGCTTCAGCAACACGCTCTTTGGTGAGCTCAGGGATACGCTCTTTGGCCGGGTCACGGAAAAGGCCATGCACAGCATTGGCCTGCAAACCTTTCGCCATGTGCACAGCCTCGACATCGACTACCACCTGAATCGGCGCACCGGCGGCCTCGCGCGGGATATTGAGCGCGGCACCAACGGCATCAGTTTTTTGCTGCGGTTCTTCATTTTCAATATTGCGCCCACGCTCTTTGAAATTGCGATGGTGGCGATTTTGCTGCTCATCAACTACGGCGCGGAGTACGCCGCGGTGATTGTGGTGTCGGTTGTTTTGTATGGCAGCTTTTCGTTTCGGGCGACGCGGTGGCGCACCCAGTACGTGCGTGAGGTCAACGCCGCTGACTCCGAAAGTAATACCCGCGCAGTCGACAGCCTGCTCAACTACGAGACCGTGAAATACTTTAATAACGAGACCTTTGAGGCCGAGCGCTACGACGCCTCGCTCGATGTCTGGGAGCAGGCGCGGCGCAAAAATCGACTGTCGCTGTTTGCGCTAAACGGTGGGCAAGCGCTCATTATTGCCGCCAGTCAAACGTTGATGCTCGGCATGGCCGCAGTGTCGGTCAATCAGGGCAGCATGACCCTCGGCGACTTTATTCTGGTTAATCAGTTCATGCTGCAACTCTTTATGCCACTTGGGTTTCTCGGCTTTGTGTATCGCGAAATCAAAGGCGCCATGGCCAATATCGAGAAGCTCTTTGGCGTACTCGAGGAAACCCCGTCGCTGGCGCCTGCGCCCACCGACAAAACGCTGTCGGTCACCGAGGGGCGCATACAGTTTGTCGATGTGGGCTTTGCTTACGCGCCGGGTAACCCCGTGCTCAAACAATTCAACATGACGATCGCGGGCGGCGAGACCGTGGCGCTAGTGGGTGCCAGTGGGGCGGGTAAATCGACGCTGAGTAAGCTGCTGTTTCGCTTTTATGACCCCACCGAGGGCGCGGTTGAAATCGACGGCACCGACATTCGCTCGGTGCGCCTAGATTCGGTGCGTCGGGCTATTGCGGTGGTACCACAGGACTGCGTGCTGTTTAACGACTCGCTGTGCGAGAACATCCGCTATGGCCGGCCCAGCGCAACCGATGAAGAAGTCGCACAAGCCATAGAGGCTGCCTATTTAGGTGACGTCATTGAGCGACTGCCAGACGGGCTCGACAGCATTGTGGGGGAGCGCGGGCTCAAGCTCTCGGGTGGCGAGCGCCAGCGAGTATCGATTGCCCGGGCGGTGCTGAAAGATGCACCCATTCTGGTCTTTGATGAGGCCACTTCCAGCCTCGACAGCCACTCCGAGCAGGCCGTCATGAGTGCCTTTAGGGCCTTGGCAGGGCGACACACTGCGCTGGTGATTGCTCATCGGCTTTCAACGGTCGTGGATGCCGACCGCATTGTGGTCATTGAGCACGGCGCGGTGGTGGAAGAGGGTGCCCACCACGATTTGCTCGCCGCCAACGGGCAATACGCCGAGCTGTGGCGCATTCAGCGCGAGCAGCAGGTTTAATACCAGGCTATCGATAGAGCTAGGGGTGACGACAAGCACGTGATTATTCTCGAGGACATCGCATTACGCAGGGGCCAGAAGCTGCTGTTCTCCGGTGCCTCGGCCACGCTGCAGCCGGGTCAAAAGATTGCGCTCATTGGCGGCAATGGCTGCGGTAAATCGAGCTTGTTTGCGTTGCTGCTTGAGGAGTTACAGGCCGATGCCGGCGATATCCGTGGGCTCAAAGGTCTGCGCATCTCCCATATGGCGCAGGAGACTGAAACCAGCGATCTCACCGCCCGGCACTATGTGATGGCTGGCGATGCCGCGTTGTTTAAGACGCTGCAGGCACTCGCCGCAGCCGATGCAGCCGGTGATTATGAGCAGTCCGCTACGCTCCACCAGCACATGGAAGAGCTCGACGGCTACAGCGCCGAGCGACGCGCAGAGCAGCTTTTGTTGGGGCTGGGTTTTCAGCGCGAAAAAATGGACGCACCCATGTCGGCGTTTTCGGGAGGCTGGCGTATCCGGCTCAATCTGGCGCGCGCGCTGATGGCGCCTTCTGATTTGATGCTGCTGGATGAGCCCACCAACCACCTGGATCTCGACACCACGCTGTGGCTGCAAACCTGGCTGCAGGCTTATCGCGGTACCTTGCTGATGATCTCCCACGACCGCGACTTTATCGATGCCACCTGCGAGCGTACGCTGGAGATTGCGCGGCAGGCGCTCACGGCTTATCGCGGAGGTTACTCCGACTATGAGCGGCAGCGGGCTGAGCAGATGGCCCAGCAACAGGCGCAGTTTGAAAAGCAGCAGCGGCGCATTGCCGACATCGAAGACTTTGTGCGCCGGTTCCGGGCCAAGGCGACCAAGGCGCGCCAGGCGCAGTCGCGGTTGAAAGAGCTGGAGCGCATGCACAGGGTGGCGCAGGCGCACATCGACTCACCCTTTAACTTTAACTTTCCGCCGCCGGGCAAAGTGAGCGACCCGCTGCTGATATTGAGCGATGCCTCATTGGGCCACGGTGAGCACCGGGTGTTATCGAAAGTCTCGGTATCACTGAGCCCCGGTGACCGTGTTGGGCTCTTGGGTAAAAACGGCGCCGGCAAAACCACGCTGCTAAAAAGTCTGACTGGCGAACTGCCACTGATGAGCGGTGAGCGCACCGAGGGCGCGCATTTGCAGATCGGCTACTTTGATCAGCAGCAGCTTGAGGTGCTCGACCTCGACGCCAGCCCGCTTTTACACCTGCAGCGGCTCTCGCCGAAAGTGCGGGATCAGGAGATCCTCGATTTTCTGGGGGGCTTTGATTTCAGGGGCGATCGCGCCAAGGAAGCGATCCGGCCTTTCTCGGGTGGCGAGAAGGCACGCCTCGCGCTGGCCCACGTGGTGTGGCAGGCGCCCAATGTATTGATACTGGATGAGCCCACCAACCACCTGGATCTGGATATGCGCCACGCCCTCGAGGTGGCGCTCCAGGACTATGCCGGCGCCATTGTGCTGGTGAGTCACGACCGGCACTTGCTCCGCAACTCGGTAGAGCAATTGCTGCTCGTCAATGAAGGCACCGTTGAGGATTACGATGGCGACGTCGAGAGCTACGAGAAATGGGTGCTGTCGGCGAACCCTGCAGAGGCACCTAAGCCCACAGCGCAGCAAACGCCTGCAATGCCTGCAATAGAAGAGCCCGGTGACCGCAAAGCGCGTCGCCAAGCTAACGCCGAGCGCCGGGCGCAGTTACAGCCGCTGAAAAAAACCATCCGCGCTTTAGAGGCGCGGATGGAAAAAGGCCAGCAGGCATTAGAAGCCCTACAAACCCAACTTGCCGATGGGGATCTCTATAGTCAAAGCGCCAGCGAGGAATTAGCCCAGCTCCTAAAGCAGGAAGGGCAGCTCAAGCGCGAGTTAGAGGACATCGAGAGTGAGTGGCTCGAGCAGCAGGAGGCGCTCGAAGCACTGGAGGTGGCCGCCTCCTAGCGCCAGCCTAGAGCCGATAGCGGCTTCACGTTATGATCACCCACCCCACAACATGCTCGGCGCTGCCTTAAAGGTGGCCAGCGCCTTGCGTCACCGGAGTCACAAGAGGTTGTGAGTCGTGCGGACTGTTCCCGGCCGTGTAATTCGTAGCGCTGTCCTGGCTGGTGTGGTGCTGCTATCTGGTTGCAGCGTCATCATCGCGCAGCAAACCAGTGGCTTGGCCGATGCCTTGGGTAGCGCCATCCGCGCCAATAAAGATCTGCAAACGGTCAAAGACGGCGCGCCTGCGTATTTATTGCTGATGGACGCCATGGTGCAGCAGGACCCCGAGAGTCCGGCCTTGCTGTTGGGTGCCGCAGATCTCTACGGTTTTTACGGCGGCGTATTCGTGGATGACCCGGCCCGCGCGTTGCTCTTTGCTGACAAAGCCATGGCTTTGGCGGCGCAGGGCAGTTGCCTGCAAGACGCCGTTTTTTGTGACTGGGCAACCCTTGACCGCGAGACCTTTGAAGCCCGGCTGGCTGAAGTGGGCCCCGATGAGCTCGCCACGCTCAACACCGTGGCCTCGGCGTGGGTGGGTTGGATGCAGGCCAACAGCGACGACTGGAATGCCATTGCACAGCTCGGTCGGGTGCAGCAGATGATCGAGCGGGTGGTGGCGCTCGATCCCAATTATGACCAGGGTACGGCGCAGCTCTATTTGGGGGTGTTACATACTCTGGTGCCACCGCTACAGGGCGGCAAACCCGAGCTGGGGCGTAGCCATTTTGAGGCCGCTATCGCCGCGTCACAGGGGCGCAACCTGCTTGCCAAAACCTACTTTGCCAAGCACTACGCGCGCCTGATGTTTGATGAAGCGCTTCACCACTCTTTACTGACAGAAGTCGTCGAGGCGGATTTTGACGACTCGCAGTTTAATTTGATGAACGAACTGGCCAAGCAAGAAGCGCGTATTCTGTTGGCAGAAGAGTCTGAATATTTTTAATACTCGGTTTAATGCGAGTCCTTGTTACCCGATAACCCTTAATCGCTTATGAGACACACTGTTTACCTATTGCTCGCCTCGCTACTGCTGCTGGCGGGCCACTCCAGCCACGCCGCAACCTTTAAGGTGGCCACACTCTCGCCCGACGGTTCCTTTTGGATGAAGACCATGCGCGAGGCGGGTAAAGAGATCGAGGCGGCCACCGATAACCGCGTTAAGTTCAAATGGTATCCGGGCGGCGTGATGGGCGACGACAAGGCCGTGCTGCGCAAAATGCGCGTGGGCCAGCTACAGGGGGCTGCCCTAGCCATGGGCGAGCTCATCAGTTTTTACCCGGACTCTCAGGCTTACAACATTCCTTTTTTGTTCCGCAGCTACGAAGAAGTCGATTACGTGCGCAGCCAGCTGGATGCCTCGCTGCTGGAAGGCTTCTCTGCAGGCGGCATTGAGGTGGTGGGCATTGCCGAGGGCGGCTTTGGCTACTTTTTGACTGCGGAACCTGTGCGCGTGCCGACTGACTTGCAGCAGCAAAAAGTGTGGGTGCCGCAAGACGACGTAGTGAGCGCGCGCTTGGCGCAGAGCATCGGTGTGACCCCTATACCGCTGACGCTGCCCGACGTGCTGCCCGGGCTTCAGACGGGTCTCATCAATACGGTCGCGGTGTCACCCATGGGCGCCATTGTCTTGCAGTGGCATACCCGGGTGTCGCACATCACCGATATCCCGCTCATGTATTTTTGCGGTGTGATGTCGCTCACGGGCAAAAGCTTTAACAAGCTCTCGGCTGATGACCAGGCCGTGGTGAGGGACGTCTTTGGCAAAGCATTCAAGCTGATCGACGAGCGCAATCGTGTTGATAACGTGAAGGCATTTGAGGCGCTCAAGAACCAAGGCGTTGAGACGGTGGCGTTGACCGAAGCTGAACAAGACACCTGGCTGGCCATGCAGGCCCCCGCTGAGGCGATGATGCAGAGCGAGGGGCAGCTTTCTAGCGAAGCGCTTGAGCGCATCAAGGGGTTGGTCGAGGCGTTTCGTCAGTCGCAATGACACCCCTTGCAAGGATCAATGCGCTGATCAGCCGGCTGGAAGACAGCCTGCTGATTGGGTTGGTAGCGAGTCTTTTACTGCTGGCGGTTGCTCAGATCATCCTTCGTAATGCGTTCGGTCAGGGCATTTTGTGGGCTGAACCTGCCATGCGCATTGCGGTCTTGTGGATCGCCATGGTCGGCGGCATGGTGGCTTGCCGCGAGGGCGGGCACATCAAAATTAATCTTTTCGAGGTTTATTTGCGGGGCAGGGCAAGGCGCGTTTTGGCAAGTCTCGCGCACCTCGGGGCTTGCCTGACCTGTGCCACGCTCGCCTATGCCAGTTGGCTGTTTGTGGGTTACGAGCGCATGGATGGCATGACGACGTTTTTGAACCTGCCTGCCTGGTGGTTCGAAAGCATTCTGCCCGTGGGATTTACCGTGATGGCGCTGCGCTTCTTGCACGACGCCGTTGTGGGCGAGCGCGCCCTCGACGAGGCGCTGTAGCATGCTCCTTACAATTGCGATTACAGCCGCGCTCATCTTTCTTGCGCTCAGCGGTATGCCCATTTTTGCGGTGATCGCCGCCACCGCCTTAGTGGGTTTTTACTTATCTGATATCGAAGTCACCGTGGTGGCGATTGAGCTCTACCGCATTGTGGATACGCCCATGCTGGTGGCTTTACCGCTTTTTACATTGGCGGGTTATTTACTGGCCGAGAGCAACGCCTCGCAAAGGCTGGTGCGCACCGCACAGGCCGCGATTGGCTGGCTCCCCGGGGGGCTGGGGGTCATTGCGTTGGTGACCTGCGCTTTTTTTACCGCCTTCACCGGTGCATCGGGGGTGACCATTGTCGCCATCGGGGCGCTTTTATACCCCGCGCTGGTCAAGGTGGGTTTCTCCGATAAATTCAGTCTCGGGCTGGTCACCAGCTCGGGCAGCTTGGGCCTCTTGTTGGCGCCATCTTTGCCGCTCATTTTGTATGGCATCGTCGCGCAGCAGAGCGGTTTGGGTGAACCCTTCTCGATTCAGGATCTGTTTATTGCCGGGCTCATGCCTGCGGCACTGATGGTGGCACTCCTGTCGCTGTGGGCGGTGTGGCAACAACGCGATCAGTGGCACCAACGGCAGCGTTTTACGATGGCGGAACTGGGCGCCGCCTTGTGGGAGGCTCGTTGGGAACTGCCGTTGCCCTTCGTGGTGTTTGGCGGTATCTACGCCGGGTGGTTGGCGGTATCGGAGACCGCCGCTGTGGTGGCCCTCTACGTGCTGATTGTGGAGGTGCTGCTGTACAAAGACATTAAAGTCAGCGCGCTGCCAGATGTATTTCGCAAGGGCATGATCATGGCCGGCAGCATTATTTTGATCCTCGGTGTGGCGCTGGCACTCACCAACATTATTGTTGATGCCGAGATCCCTGCGCGGCTGTTTGAATTTGTGCAGCAGCATGTCGACAGCA
>JADHQG010000102.1 GCA_016778045.1 Luminiphilus sp.
AGTCGAGGATCTCGCTCACGCCGCCGAGGACACCGTGCTGCACTTGTGGACAGGTCTTGGCTATTACGCTCGTGCCCGCAACCTGCACCGCTGCGCCAAGCAGATTTGCGCATCGCACAAGGGTACCTTCCCGAGCGACCTCGCAGGACTTGAGGCCCTACCCGGCATTGGGCGCTCTACCGCCGGAGCGATCCTCTCTCTGGCCATGGATACCCGCGCACCGATTCTCGACGGCAACGTGAAACGAGTGCTCGCGCGTTACCACGGGATAGAGGGCTGGCCCGGGCAGCGCGCAGTCAGCGACACGCTGTGGTCACACGCCGAACACCACACACCTCAGCAACGCGTGGCGGACTACACGCAGGCAATTATGGATCTCGGCGCGACCTGCTGTAAGCGCAGTCGACCGGCCTGTCAGCAATGTCCGCTAGCCACGGGCTGCGCGGCCCGCGCAAAGGGCCAACAAAGTGAGTTCCCCGGCCGGAAGCCGCGAAAGAAGATTCCTCTGAGGCAACGTTGGCTCGCGGTCGTGACCCGTGCCCCCGGGGAAGTGTTGCTCGAGAAGCGACCCGACTCGGGCATCTGGGGTGGGCTGTGGGCGCCGCCGGAATTTGGAAACGCGTCTTCGGCCGAGAAATGGATAACAGAGCATCTGCCAGTGCAGCGCGAGGCGTGCCGAGTCGATGAGCCCTTCAACCATACGTTCTCGCATTTCAAGCTCGAGGTGCACCCGGTTAGGGCACACTGCACAACGAACCGGGGCGCAACGATTGGCGTAGAATGTGACGCCCAAAGCCTGCAATGGTTTAGTTTGCACCCGCCACCCTCGGTGGGAATGCCTGCGCCCATTGTGCGACTGTTGACTAGACTGGGTAACGAAAACCCTCCAAGGAGCCAATGATGGCGAGAACCGTCCATTGTCGACGTTACGGTGAAGACCTCGAAGGACTCGAGCGCCCACCGCTACCCGGCACCAAGGGTCAGGACATTTTTGACAATGTGTCGAAAAAAGCGTGGCTCGAATGGCAAGGTCATCAGACGATGCTGATCAATGAAAAGCACCTCAGCATGATGGATCCCGAGGCGCGCAAGTACCTGATGGGCGAGATGGATAAATTCCTAGCTGGCGAAGACTTCGATCAGGCCGAAGGTTATGTACCACCCAGTGAGTAACCGGCAGCTTCTCAATAAGCCGCGAGCTGGGTTGGCAGCACGACGTCTGAGCCCGAAGTCAGCTCAGGTGGCGTCGGCATGAACATCCGCGCCTGGCTAATCACGGGTGTCGTATGTGTTTTGGTCGCAGGCACCTTGGCGAGCGTCAAGTTTGTGCAAATCTCCCAGGCGATGGCGTTTATGGAAAGCTTTCCTCCACCCGCCGAGGCCATCACCGTGGCAGAGGCGCAAGCCGACACCTGGGTGCCTACCCGCTTGTTGAGCGGCACTGTGCGATCGCCTGATCATCTAGTGATTTCTGCGGAGACTGCCGGCCGCATCGTCGAGCTTCCATTTCTCAGTGGTGAGGTTGTCCCTGAGGGCGCCGCCATCCTGGTGCTGTTTGACGACGATCTGGAAGCACAGCGGGAAGCGCTGCAAGCCGATCTCAATCTCGTAGACACTCAGTTGGAGCGTAACCAGACCTTGGAGGCCGACTCACTGGTTTCTCAGGATCAGTTGGATACGCTTAAAGCGCGTAGCCTGTCTCTCAAGGCGCAGATCGCCGTGCTTGAGGCGCGACTGAGCCGCATGACCGTACGCGCACCGTTTACCGGCACTTTGGGGATATACCCTCAGCGCCTCGGAGACCTGATGCGATTCGGCGAAGTGCTGACCACGCTGACGGGCATTAACTCATCTCGCTGGATCGATTTCAAAGTCCCTCAGGGCCTGACCGAACTCAGCGTAGACGACACCGTTGAGATCCGGGACATTACCGGAGCACCTATCGGCGAGGCTCGCGTCATCGCCGTTTCTGATGCCTTTGCGGAGGGCACCCGCACCTATGACGTGCGCGTTCAACTCGATGCGCCAGAGCTCAAGCATGGCGCACTGGTGCAGGTGGCGGTTCACACTGGCCCCACAGAAACCCTCATGTCAGTGCCTGCACGAAGTGTGCGCTGGGATCCTCAGGGGCCTCACATGTTTGTCATAGTTGAAGCAGAGGCCAATGCCCATCTCCCTCACAAGGCCTCGCTCAGACGTGTAGAAGTGCGCGGTGAACGAGACAACCGCTTCTATATCCGTGGCGAGCTGAGTGTCGGCGACCGTATCGCCGATCAAGGCGCCTTCAAACTGAAAGACGAGCTACTGGTTAACATTCAGGGGACATCCCGCGGGTGAACGCCAGCTCCCTCCGTCCACGCTGGAACGACATTTTCATAAGACGGCCTGTCGTGGCCATCGTCTTGTGTGTGTCACTTTTGCTCATCGGGATTCGCTCAGCGATCAATCTGCCGGTGATTTCTTTTCCGGTCATCGAAAGCTCTTCGATAGCGATTGTCACGGCTTACCCGGGTGCCAGCGCTGAAACGGTTCAGGGTTTCGTTACTGAGCCCATCGAGCGGGTCGCCAGTAGTGTTCCCGGTCTCGACTATGTCGAGTCGGTGACCACCGCAGGCGTCAGCACGGTGACCCTGTGGCTCAGGCTGAACCAAGACACCACCAAAGTCCTCGCTGAGCTGTCAACGCGCCTCAGTCAAATTCGTTTTGAACTGCCAGATGGCACCGAGGATCCTGCCATTGAAATCAGCCGGGCTGATACGCCTTATGCCAGCTTTTATCTGGGCGTTCTGATTCCGCCAACGCGCACCTATGCCGAGGTCAGTGACATCATTCAGCGCGACATTTTGCCGAGGCTGTCTGCCCTGCCTAATGTTCAGCGGGCGATGAACTACGGGTTACCCCAAGCAATGCGGATCTGGCTAAACCCTTGGCGAATGGCGGCCCTGGGCGTGGATGCCGATGACATAAAGGGCACCCTGCAGCGAAACAATGTCATCGGCACTTTTGGGCAAGCCGAGAGCGCTTCACAAAGGATTAATCTACAAACCAATAGTGAGGCCAGAACACCCTCAGATTTCGCCAATATGTTGATCCGGCGCGAAGACGGCGCCGAAATTCGGCTCGGGGACGTCGCCCAGATCGAAGTGGGGACGATGGAAGTCTCCCGCATGGCGCGCTACAACCAGGATCCGGTGGTCTTCATTCCTGTCTATCCCGAGCCCGGCACCAGTGAAATTCTGGTGGGCAATTTGGTCTACGAGGCGGTTGCCGAAATCAACGAAACGCTGCCGCCTGACCTGGAACTGACCATTCCATTTGATAATTCCCGCTACATGCGCGAGGCGGTCACTGAGATTTTTCTCACATTAGGTGAAACAGTTTTTCTCGTCGGGCTTGTAGTGATTGCGCTGATGGGCTCGATACGCAGCGCAATGGTGCCGCTATTGACCATCCCCATCTCCATATTGGGCGCCGCTGCGGCTATGTCCCTGATGGGTTTCTCACTCAACCTGCTAACCATTCTGGCAATCGTGCTTTCCGTCGGGCTTGTGGTGGATGACGCCATCGTTGTAGTCGAGAACGTCGCGCGCAATCTACGTGAGGGTATGTCGCGACGCGACGCGGCGCTGGCCTCCTCGCGGCGACTGTTATCACCGATCATTGCCATGACGATTACGCTGGCCGTGGTCTATGCACCGATTGGTTTTGTCTCCGGACTCTCGGGCGTACTCTTCCGCGAGTTCGCGTTTACCCTGGCGGTTGCGGTGCTGATCTCGGGTTTTGTCGCCATGACCCTGTCGCCGCTAATGAGCGCATACGTCTGCCCCGACAAAGGTCACGAAACGCGAATGAGTCGATGGGTGAACCACCGGTTTGAGATAATCGCCAGCCGCTACGGCTCACTGATTGATTTTTCACTGCGCTGGCGCTGGCAGCTTGTCAGTGGCGGACTCTTTTTCACACTGCTAATCGTACCGCTCTATCTGTTCTCGCTTAAAGAACTGGCGCCAATTGAAGACCAAAGCGCGATCAACCTGGTAGTGGACTCGGCGCCTGAGTCATCGATTGATGAGACGCTCCAGGGGTTTACCGATGCGGTCGACGTGCTGCTGAAGAGGCCTGAGACCACGTATATATGGCAAGCGATGGGCCCCTCGGGCGGCTACGGCGGGCACGAATTTGTCCCGCCCGATGAGCGCGAACTCAGTACCCACCTGATGCTGCCCACCATTCGGTCAGACCTTTCGAAAGTGCCCTCCGTCAGAGCGTTCCCTGCGACCACGCCGGCATTGCCAACCGCAGGGCAGTTTGACCTTGAGGTCGTCGTGACGTCTTCAGACACGGTTGATGCCATGCGCCCTTATGCGCAGGCGATGGTCGACAAAGCTCAGGCGTCAGGACTGTTCCTGTATTTTGATACCAGCCTGCGGCTCGATTTGCTGACAGTCGAGTATCGCCTCGATAAAGACAGGCTGGCCGATCTGGGCATGCCATTGAATGACCTGACATCGCAGATGGAGCTGTTTGTGTCGGAGGGGTATGTCACGCGATATGACGAACGAGGTCGCGCCTACCGAGTCATCCCCATGCTCGAGCGCGAGCTTAAGGATTCCCCCGAGACGTTATTGGATACGCCTGTCACGCTGCCGACCGGCGACCAGGTGCCCTTCAGCACCTTTGCCACGCTGGAACGGCAAACGGCCCCCAGAGCGCTAACGCGTTTTCAGCAAAAGGGCAGCTTCAAACTCTTCGGTGGCGTGATACCCGGATACACGAAGGAACAAGCGCTGAGTCAGGTGGAGGCGCTGGCGGCTGAGACCTTGCCTCCGGGCTACATTCTGGATTACACCGGTGAATCGCGGGAGATCCGACGCGAAGGGAACACGATGGTTGGGGTTTTGGGCGCCTCACTGGTGATGGTGTTCCTGGTGCTGGCGCTGCAGTTTGACAGCTTTCGTGACCCGCTCATCATTTTGCTCGGCTCCGCGCCATTAGCACTCTTTGCTGCGATGGTGATCACGTTTACCGGTTTCACGACGATCAACATCTACTCTCAGGTCGGACTCATTACACTGGTGGGGCTGATCTCCAAAAACGCGATTCTGATTGTGGAGTTTGCCAATCAGGCGCAAATGGAGGGGCTGAGCAAGCTGGACGCCATTCGTGCAGGCTCCATGAATCGTCTTCGACCTGTGCTGATGACGACAGGCGCTACGGTATTTGGACACTTCCCGCTGGTGTTGGTCGAGGGCGCGGGTGCTGAGGCGCGAAACAGTATTGGCTTTATTCTGGTGATTGGCATGTTGATCGGCACGCTGTTTACACTGGTTTTGTT
>JADHQG010000103.1 GCA_016778045.1 Luminiphilus sp.
CGCGATGCCCTGTAAAATCAGGATGAGACCGCCAATCATAATCATCAGCGTCGAAGTCTCGCCGATCGAGCCGGGAATCGTCCCGACAAATGCATCCCACCACGTGTAGGCCTCAGTAAGCCCTGCCATCCCCTCGGCTGCGACAACGCCCAGCGGGGTTGCACCAGAGTAGCCATCAACCGCAGTCCATACGGCGTCACCCGAAATCTGGGCCGGATAAGCAAAGTACAGAAACGCACGCCCGGTTAACGCTGGATTCAGGAAGTTTTTGCCCGTACCACCGAAAACTTCCTTACCAATCACGACACCGAAGCTGATGCCCATGGCTGCCTGCCATAGCGGCAGGTCTGGCGGCAATGTGAGGGTGAACAAAATCGACGTAACGAAAAACCCCTCATTCACCTCGTGACCGCGGCGCATGGCAAAGAGCACTTCCCAGAAGCCGCCTGCTATAAATGTCACCAGGTACAGCGGTAAAAAATGCACCAGGCCATACAGCATGTTGTGCCAGACGTTGGCCGGATCATGACCGCCCAGTGCGGCAACCAGCCCGCCCCGCCATCCATCTAGCGCACCACCCGAAGCGGCCAGCACGTCATTGGCCTGCAAGCCGATGTTGTACATGCCGTAGAACATGGCCGGGAAGGTTGCCAACCACACGGTGATCATGATGCGCTTCAGATCGATGCCATCGCGGACGTGGGCATTCGCCTTAGTCACGCTGTCAGGCGAGTAAAAAATAGTATCGACGGCCTCATACAGCGCGTACCAACTCTCAAAACGCCCACCCGGCTTGAAGTGAGGTTCAATCGCATCCAACTGTTGACGCAGTCCCATGTGTCAGCCTTCCTTCTCAATCCGTGTCAGGTTATCCCTGAGAATGCCACCGTACTCGTATTTGCCCGGGCAAACGTATGTGCAGAGCGCCAGATCTTCCTCATCCAACTCTAAACATCCCAGAGCCTGCGCCGTCTCGGTGTCGCCTACCAACAACGCCCTCAATAACTGCGTCGGCAGGATATCCAGCGGCATCACCTTCTCGTAGGCCCCCACCGGCACCATGGCTCGCTCGGATCCATTGGTATTGGTGGACATCGCGAGTGGCTTACTACCAAACCAGCTAGACAGATAAATACCCATCACCGAGTGCTTCGTGAGCCCGGGTGACAACCACCCCATAAAAGCGCGCTCCCTGCCCTCTTTGAGTAGCGATACCTGCTGGTGGTAGCGACCCAGATAGGCGGTATCACTCTGCACCCCACGCCCACCCAGCACCGATCCCGATACCAAGCGGGCATCGCCGCCGTCTTGCTCACCAGCTACTAAAGCCTGTAGGTCGGCGCCCAGTCGCGTCGCAATCAAACGAGGTTGCGAGACCGCGGGTCCGGCCAACGAAATCACCCTGTCGGCATACAGCGCGCCGTCCAAAAACAATCGACCCACCGCAATTACATCTTGATAACCGATGGTCCACGCAATGCGCTGCAAGGACGCTCCCATCAGGAAATGGACGTGCGTGCCTGCAAGACCTGCAGGATGCGGGCCAGAAAAATCGTGTCGGCTAATTCGCTCGTGGCCCGCCACAGGCATTTGGGCTCCCGGAGCGGCACACACATATACTGGGCAAGACACCATCTTGGCCAGCAGCGCCTGCCCCAACTCAAACGCCTCACTCTCGCGAGCAATCACACGCTCCGGATCGGGTGCATGCGGCTGCGTATCGATGGCGGTGATAAAGAGACCGGAGGGGGTCGTAGCAGGGTCGGCCACTCTGCCGAAAGGTCGCGCCCTGAGCGCAGTCCATTGGCCGGACGCTATGAGCTGCTGCTTAATCGCATCGGGGGACAGCGCCAAGGCATCGTCCGCCGAATGTTGCTGGAAGGCTTGCGCCTCATCACCGTCGACTTCAATGACGATGGATTGGAACGCGCGCTTGGCGCCACGGTTGATTGCGGCGACACGGCCACCGGCCGGCGCGGTGTAGCGCACGGCCTCACACTTCTTGTCAGTAAACAGGAGGTCACCGCGCTTGACGGCGTCTCCCACCTGAACGGCCATCGTCGGCTTCATGCCGTGGTAGTCGGCCCCCAGTAACGCCACTGCCCGAGTGGTGAGCGAAGCGTCAACTTCAACGGATGGTGCGCCCGCCAAAGGAATATCCAAGCCACGCTTGATCTTAATCATGTTGGTGCTCATCTGCATTGCCGCGGTTAACGCCATGCACATCCGAACCGGCGCCTCTCACCAGAAGACGTGGCTTCTCGGCGGCGCTGACACGGTCACTATCGGGGCAATCCCCCCAGATTGTGGTGCTCGTACTGCAGACCGGGGGCTTCTGAAGGCCGGGCCACTTGGGCTCTCATCGGTCGCGCGTAGTTTATTCGACTTGATCGGCTAAGGCCAACCCGGTGATTGCGCCCCGATCACAGCGGATAGGGGCTATTTGCGGGGTAGGTTTGATAGCGGATGCCGGCCATTCGCTCGAGCACCCGGTAGACCTGACAGCTATAGCCGTATTCGTTGTCGTACCACAAGTAGAGCACGGCCTGATTGCCATTCACGATCGTGGCCTTCGCATCGAACACACAGGCCGCGCGCGATCCTACAAAATCACTGGAGACCACCTCGGGCGAGATAGAGTAGTCAATCTGTTTCTTCATGTCTGAGTGCAATGCCGTCTCACGCATGAATTCATTGAGCTCATCTCTGGTTGTGGCACGGCCCAACGTCAGATTGAGAATCGCCATAGACACATTGGGTATCGGCACGCGAATCGCGTTGCCCGTCAATTTGCCCTCGAGCTGAGGCAGCACTTTGGCCACGGCTTTCGCCGCGCCGGTCTCCGTAATCACCATGTTAAGGGCAGCGCTGCGCCCCCGGCGTTCGGCTTTGTGGTAGTTGTCGATCAAGTTCTGGTCATTGGTGTAGGCGTGAACAGTCTCGACGTGCCCTGCGGCGATGCCGTATTCGTCGTCAGCTGCTCTCAACACCGGCACGATGGCATTGGTGGTGCACGATGCCGCGGACAAAATCGTGTCACTGGGCTCAATCTCTGCGTCATTGATGCCCGCAACGATGTTTTTGATCGCCCCTTTACCGGGCGCGGTCAGGATCACCTTTCCTACGCCCTTGGCTTTGAGGTGGCTCGACAAGCCGGCCTCATCGCGCCACACGCCTGTGTTATCGACAACAATACAGCGCTTGATGCCATATTCGGTGTAGTCGATCTCCTCGGGGGAGTCGGCGTAGATGACCTTGATCTCATTGCCGTTGGCGACAAACGACTGCCGCTCTTCATCAACCCGAATGGTGCCCTGAAAGACACCGTGAACGGAGTCTCTGCGGAGCAAACTGGCGCGCTTCAGCAGATCGTCTTCCGACTTGCTGCGGCGCACGACAACTGCCCGCAAGCGCAAACTGTCACCACCATCGGTTTTGGCAATCAGAATGCGCGCCATCAGCCGACCGATCCGGCCAAAACCGTAGAGCACGACATCCACGGGCTCATCGACCGGTTTGTGGGTGGAGCCCACCAGGTACTCAAGCTCATTGGCGACATACTCCTCTACCGAGAGCCCTGCCCCTGCGCCCTTGTCGTAATAGGCCACGGCAAGGCGCCCGACGTCGAGATGGCACGGACCAATATCCAGCTGGCTCAGCGCATTTAAAACCGGCGCAGTCTCGAACTCCGACAACTCGTTATCTTCCATCTGCCGCACCCAGCGATGGCTTTTCATGATGTCGAGGACCGATTGGTTCACGAGGGAGCGTCCGTATATGTAGCACTTGACGTTGCGCTCTCGAGACAGGCTACCCACAACCGGTATCATGGCTTCGGCGAGCGCTTCGCGCTCCTTCCAATCTGAGAAATAATCGTCGGGACGGGGGCGTTTTCTCTGTTCGGTCACGGAGGCCTCTCTGGCTTGTTCTTGCTGGGGTCGTCTTCTGGCACGCCTTGCAAACAGTGGCGCGGACCCGTTATTGGGAGGCGCGTATTATCAGATCTGCGCCCGTGTATAGGCAACCATAAACGTACTATTTCGGTGGTGGCCCGCGGCGCCGACGCCTACACTACCGGTTCTAGTCATTCTGTCCCGCACCGCGTTATGTTCCGCGACCTGATCTCCGATCTACCTTGGCCCAATCAACCCGGCACCCGCTCAGCTCTGGGCCCGCTGCCCGGGTCCGCCAGCACCGCCGCGATCGCCGAATTGGCGCTGCAGGGCGCTCCTTTAGTCACCTTAGTCGCCAGCTCTGCGGAGGCCCAGTTACTGGAGCGCGAGCTGCCGCTGTTTCTGGCAGAGGACCTGCCTATCCTGACCCTGCCTGACTGGGAAACGCTGCCCTACGATCATTTTTCCCCGCATCAAGACATTGTCTCGCAGCGATTACGAACCCTTTATGAGCTACCCAAGCTCAACCGGGGCATCGTCATCCTGCCGATCACTACCGCCATGCTGCGTACCCCTCCGCAGCATTATGTCGAGGGCAATACCCTTGACCTGAGCCTTGGCGACACCTTTGATGCCGACGCCTTTGTGAAAAGCCTGACGCTCAATGGCTATCGCGCGGTCGACACGGTGTTTGAGCACGGTGAATTCGCGGTCAGGGGAGCGCTGCTGGACGTCTTCCCGATGGGCAGCGAGGCACCTTATCGCATTGACTTGTTGGATGACGAAGTCGAGACCTTGCGCACGTTTGACCCCGACACGCAGCGCACTGTGGATAAGGTAGAACACATCAAGCTGATGCCGGCCAGAGAGTTTCCGCTGGGCGGCGACGCCACCCATCGCTTTCAAATGGCCTGGTTCGAGCATTTTGATGGCGATGCCGATCTCTGCCCCGCTTTTACCGAAATCAGCGCCGGCCGCGTCCCCGGTGGCGCGGAGTATTACCTACCGCTTTTCTTTGAGACCTGCGGCACCGTCTTTGATTACCTTCCCGACTCGGCCGCCTTGGTATTGGTGGGAGATCATCACAGCGCCGCACAGCGATACTGGTCAGAGATCAACAGTCGCTTCGAGGAATACGGCATTGACCCCAGGCGCCCCCTGCTCCCGCCGACGCGGGGTTTCATTCCGGTTGAGGAGATATATGCCCGACTGGGCGATTACTCGACCCTGGAGCTGAGGGCCGATGCTGATTCGCCTGCTCACGTACGCACCGCTTTTTTGCCAGCCCCGTTGCTGACAGAAGACGGGCACGGCCCGTATCAGGAAAAGCTGGCGCGATTCATCCAAGACCATCAAGGCCCGGTCTTGCTCTGCGCCGAGAGTCAGGGCCGCCGCGAGGTACTGCTCGATAATCTGTCCAAAGTCGGCCTGACACCCC
>JADHQG010000025.1 GCA_016778045.1 Luminiphilus sp.
AAAGAAGACGTGATGGTGCCCGAGCGTGAGGGTGCGGATCAGGACGGTGTGATGCCCTGACAGCAGGGCGGCCGCTAACTGGAGGCGTCTAGTGCGCGGGTGTTTCTTGAAGCGCTAGGTTCCGACCCACTGCACCAGTGGTAGCAGATGACGCATCAGCTTGCCGTTACCACAGACCACATTGCCGCTCTGATACCAGCTTTCGCCGCCTGCTAAATCGGTGATCAGGCCACCAGCCTCGCGTACCAGTAGTCCTCCGGCAGCGATATCCCATTGGTTAAGCCCCATCTCCCAGAAGCCATCCAGACGACCTGCGGCAACATAAGCCAGGTCTAGAGACGCGGCGCCGCATCGTCGCACGCCCATGGAGCGGCTGGTGACCGCAGAAAGGGCGCCGGTATACCAATCCAATTGGTCATCACAGTGACCGAGGAAGGGCACGCCGGTGCCAATCAGTGACTCTTTTAATTCTGTTCGATCGCCGACGCGAATTCGATGACCATTGACTTGCGCACCTCGACCTCGTGAGGCGATGAATTCCTCACGTCTGACAGGGTCGTAGACTACGGCGTGCTCGATCTTGCCGCGATACAGGCAGGCGATGCTGACCGCGTAGTGCGGAATGCCGCGCAAGAAATTGCTGGTGCCGTCCAGCGGATCGATAACCCAGGTGTATTCCGATGAATCGTTGCCTGAGTGCCCACTCTCCTCGCACTCAAAGCGGTGGTCGGGGTAGGCCTTGGTCAGGTGATACAGAATCTCTTTCTCCGCAGCGATGTCGACCTCGGTGACAAAGTCAGCGGCCGCCTTGGCTTGATATCCGATGCGGTCCATATCATCAGCGGCGCGCACAATCAGATCGCCCGCTTTGCGAGCAGCGCGAAGGGCCATAGAGGCGGTCGGTTCCATCGCCGGTTCCGGTATTGAAAGGCGGCGCATCATAACAGGGGCGGAGAAGACCGGATATGGGTTTGGTAGACTTGCCAGTCTCGACATTGGTGAGCAAAGCCCCACACCAAGCTACCCGGCCCTATTTTAGATCGCTGCATCTTTCAGCGCTCAAAGTGGTCTCGGTGGCCTGTTTGGAAGCGCTTTATTTGTCAGACCTCAAAGCGGCCGGCTGGTGACTCCATGAACCCCGACAACATCGACATTGTTCTGGTCCACACCAC
Source organism: Luminiphilus sp. (assembly GCA_016778045.1). Lineage (GTDB taxonomy): Bacteria > Pseudomonadota > Gammaproteobacteria > Pseudomonadales > Halieaceae > Luminiphilus. The sequence goes on from JADHQG010000025.1 coordinate 1,173, forward strand.
CCACAGTGGCAACATTGGTGGCGTGGCTCGAGCCATGAAAAACATGGGCTTGAGGCGACTCACGCTGGTGGCACCGCTGGAGTATCCCGCGCCTGAGGCCACCTGGCGGGCGGCCTCTGCAGTAGACGTTCTGGAAAATGCCCGTGTCGTCGCTACGTTGGAGGAGGCGATCGCTGGCTGCCAGTTCGTGGTGGGCACCAGTGCCAGAGAGCGGCGGATCCCCTGGCCGGTTCAGGATGCCCGTCGCTGCGCAGAACGCATTGCGACCCATTCCCGTTCGGAGCGCGTGGCGATTTTGTTTGGCAGGGAAGACCGGGGCTTGCTCAATGAAGAGCTAGAGCGCTGTAACCTGCACTGCCATATCCCAACCCATGATGATTATCCGAGCCTGAATCTGGCCATGGCCGTGCAGCTCGTGGCCTACGAATGTCGGATGGTGCAACTGGGGGAGCAAACCAATCTGTCAGAGGATGCGGAATGGGATGCGCCGTTTTCCTCGACAGAGGATATGGCGCGGTTCTTCGCGCATCTTGAGGAAACGTTGATTGACATTGAGTTTCTGGACCCTCAGGCCCCGCGGCAGCTAATGAGACGCCTCAAGCGGCTGTTCAATCGGGTCCGGCTTGACGAAATGGAGCTCAATATTTTGCGCGGCATTCTCTCAGAAACGCAAAAGGCAGCCGCGAAGGCCGCGGAAAGCGCTGATTAATAGCCTTTTTTATTCCCACGCGCCCACTTCGGCTTATTCTTGACTAAAATAGTCGGGAATAGGACAATTCGGTCATGAAATTAACGACACGTGGCCGCTATGCCGTGACCGCCATGCTGGATTTGGCGATCAACGGTGGCAAAAAGCCCGTCTCCCTTGCGGACATCTCGGGGCGGCAGGAGATATCCCTGTCCTACCTCGAGCAGCTGTTTGCCAAGCTTCGCCGAGAGCAGCTGGTGACCAGCGCGCGCGGGCCTGGAGGGGGTTACCGTCTGGCGCGCAGTGGCACCGAGATTTTTGTTGCGCAGATCATTGACGCGGTCGACGAATCGGTAGATGTGACGAACTGTCAGGGCAAAGGAAATTGCCACCAGGGCGAGACCTGCCTGACCCACCATTTGTGGGAGGACCTGTCGGGTCAGATCCACGACTTTCTCAGCCAGATTAGTTTGGGCGATCTGATGGAAGGTCGGGGGCAACGGGTCAACAAACAACATACTGATGGGGTGCTACAGACCCTGTCTTTGCAGTAGGACTCAGTGCAAAGCGCGGGGTCCTCTGCGCAGCACCGAATAAACTGTAAACAAGAGATACGTAGACAATGAATGCACCAGTGACCGTACAAACGCCGATTTATCTGGACTATCTCTCGACCACGCCGGTGGATCCGCGGGTGGTTGAAGTCATGTCCGCCTGCTTGTCCACTGAGGGTGTATTTGGCAACCCGGCGTCGCGCTCACACGTCTTTGGCTGGAAAGCTGAAGAAGCAGTAGAGAACGCGCGCAATCAGGTGGCGGAGTTGATCAACGCTGACCCGCGAGAGATCGTCTGGACCTCGGGCGCGACAGAGTCTGACAACCTCGCGATCAAGGGCGTCGCCCACTTCTACCACAAGAAGGGCAAGCACATTATTACGTCCAAGATCGAGCATAAAGCAGTGCTTGATACCTGCCGCCAGTTAGAGCGCGAGGGATATGAGGTCACCTATCTTGACCCCGATGAGCAGGGTTTGACGACCCCTGACATGGTGCAGGCGGCAATTCGCGAAGACACGATTCTGGTCAGCGTGATGCACGCCAACAATGAAATTGGCGTGGTCAACGACGTGGCCGGCATTGGTGAAATTTGCCGAGCAGCAGGTGTCTTGCTGCACGTCGATGCTGCGCAAGGTGCCGGCAAAGTGCGCCTCGACATGGAGACCATGAAAGTCGATCTGTTGTCGATGTCAGCGCACAAAATGTATGGCCCCAAAGGTATTGGCGCACTGTATGTGCGGCGTAAACCCCGTGTGCGTCTCGAAGCGCAGATGCATGGCGGCGGGCACGAGCGCGGCATGCGCTCGGGCACGCTGGCAACCCATCAGCTGGTAGGGTTTGGCGAGGCGGCGCGCATTGCACGGGAAGAAATGGACAGCGAGGCAGGGCGTCTGTCGGGCCTGCGGCAGCGTTTCTGGGACGCGATTAGTGACATTGCCGAAGTGCATATCAATGGTGATCGCGATCAGCGCTTGCCGGGCGCACTCAATGTGAGCTTTGCCTTTGTTGAAGGTGAGTCATTGATTATGTCGCTGCGCGACTTGGCGATTTCCAGCGGCTCGGCGTGCACTTCAGCCAGTCTGGAGCCGTCCTATGTGCTGCGAGCGCTTGGGCTGAATGACGAAATGGCGCACAGCTCACTGCGGTTCAGCTTTGGGCGATTCACCACAGAGGCTGAAGTCGACCATGCCGCGCAGTGTGTGCGCCACGCGGTAGAAAAATTACGCGAGCTGTCTCCGCTCTGGGATATGTATCAGGACGGCGTAGACCTCAACACAATTGAATGGGCGGCGCACTGACGCCCCATTAGAGCCCTTTGGGAGAGAACCATGGCTTACAGCGATAAGGTAATTGATCATTACGAGAATCCACGTAACGTGGGTAAGCTCGACGACGCAGACGATAACGTCGGCACTGGCATGGTTGGCGCACCTGCGTGTGGAGACGTTATGCGTCTGCAAATTCAGGTCAACGATGACGGTGTTATCGAGGACGCCAAGTTCAAAACCTACGGGTGTGGCTCGGCGATTGCCTCGAGCTCACTGCTGACCGAGTGGGTGAAGGGTAAAAATCTGGACGAAGCCGCCGCTATCAAGAATACCGAGATTGCGCAGGAGCTCTCTCTGCCGCCGGTGAAAATTCACTGTTCCGTGCTGGCCGAGGATGCGATTAAGGCAGCCGTGCAGAACTACCGGGACAAGCAGGGCAGCTGATATGGCGATCAGCCTGACAAGCGACGCTGCCGAGCACGTTAGCCGGCAACTGGCCAGCCGCGGCAAGGGAGAGGGCATCCGTATTGGTGTCAAAACCTCTGGCTGCTCTGGTCTGGCCTACGTGCTGGAGTTTGTCGATCAGGCAGAACCCGAAGATGCCTTTTTTGAATCCGATGGCGTCAAGGTATTTGTTGATCCCAAGAGCTTGGTTTATCTGGATGGCACCATTGTGGATTTCGCGCGCGAGGGCCTCAACGAGGGGCTGGAGTTCCGCAATCCGAATGTCGCCGGAGAGTGTGGCTGCGGCGAGAGCTTCACGGTTTAAACGTGAACGCGACAGCGGGCGCGACGGCGCGCGACTATTTTGCGCTGTTTCAGTTGGAGCCGGGGTTCTCGCTGGACGAGACGGCGCTTGAAACTGCCTACCACTCGTTACTGTCTCAATTTCATCCCGACCGGTACGCCGGCCAATCCGCTGTCGAGCAACGCATGGCGGCCCAGTTTTGCGCTGATATCAACATTGGCTTCCGCGTCTTGGCCAACGAAGTCACACGCGCCGAATATTTGTTGAAGCGAGCAGGTGTCGATTTGCAGGCGGCAGAACGCCAAGGTGTTGGATCGGAATTCTTGATGACACAGATTATGTTGCGTGAGCAACTCGACGACACGCCAGTGGCAGACGCGGCGGGTCGGCAGCATCTGATCGAGGAGATCGATCGGCATTACCGAACCAGTCGTGACCAGTTTGCTAAAGCCATCGCTATCCCCGATTTGCCTGACGCTGCGCGGTGCTGGCAAGAGCTGTGTTTTTTATCAAAGCTCATCGAAGCGGCGCAGCCGCAGGGTGATTGACCGTGGTCTTGTTGCAGATCTCAGAGCCCGGCGAACCCCAGGAAAACACCACCACCCGCCAGAACGCATTGGGTATTGATCTGGGCACGACCAATAGCCTCGTGGCTCATTACGATGGCGAGGTGCTCAAGGTCTTGGAGGGTGAAGGGAGCCATGACGCTCAGTACAGCGCTGCGTCGCTTCCCTCAGTGGTTTATTACGGCGCGCAACACACGGCTGTGGGCCATGCTGCGCTGGCACACGCCAGTGAAGAGCCCGGCAACACGATTGCCTCGGCCAAGCGCATGCTGGGTCGATCCCGCGAGGAATTTGAAAACGATCCCTACGTAACGCTCGCCGACGGTCCTGGTCTGGCCTTCGCCACAGATGGCGGCGATAAAACACCGGTCGAGGTCTCTGCGGCCATTCTGACGGCATTGAGAGAAAGAGCAGAAGATCAGTTGTCAGGCCCCATCGCCGGCGCCGTGATTACAGTACCTGCCTATTTCGATGACGCACAGCGTCAGGCCACCCGGCAGGCAGCTGAACTGGCCGGTATCAAAGTGCTCAGACTGTTGAATGAACCAACGGCTGCGGCGGTTGCTTACGGCCTGGATGAACAGGCGGAGGAGTCGTCTGTGCTCGCGGTGTACGACCTTGGCGGTGGCACCTTTGATATCTCTTTGCTGCGTATGCGGGCAGGCTTATTCGAAGTGTTGGCCACCGGCGGCGACAGCGCACTCGGTGGCGACGATTTCGATCGTGCGCTCGCAGACCATTTGCTTGAACAGGTGTCGGTGGGCGATCCGAGCGTCTCGCAGCGCCGCACTGCACTGAGGCTCGCGCGCAGTGCGAAGGAGGCGCTGAGTGACCAAGAGACACTGGCGCTCGACGTCAGTGCGCTGGCAGGGCCGGCGGCTGAAGTCACCCTCTCCCGCGAAGTGCTCGAGCGGCTGTTGGCGCCTTTTATCGAGCGCACTCTGGTGGCATGCCGCAACACGCTGAAAGATGCCGCAGTCGCTTCGGTGGATCGGGTGGTGCTGGTGGGCGGGTCGACGCGCACGCCTGCGGTCAAGCGCGCGGTCGCGAACTGTTTTGGCCAAGAGCCGCTCTGCACTCTTGACCCCGATCAAGTAGTGGCCATGGGCGCCGCGAGGCAGGCGGATATTTTGGTGGGCAACCGCACCGGGGATGAGGCACTGCTACTGGATGTCATTCCCTTGTCGCTGGGCCTGGAAACCTATGGTGGATTGGTTGAGCGCATTGTCGATCGAAATAGCACTATCCCGGTGGCGCGCGCGCAAGAGTTCACGACGGCCCGCGACGGTCAAACAGGTCTGGTGGTGCACGTGCTGCAAGGCGAGCGCGAACGTGTCGAGGACTGTCGGTCGCTGGCGCGTTTTGAGCTGACGGGGATTCCGCCCATGGTCGCGGGTGCGGCCAGAATTGAGGTGACCTTCAGAGTGGATGCGGACGGCATCCTCGAGGTGTCGGCCGTCGAGAGTCAAACCGGCGCCCGCAGTGAAGTGGTGGTGAAGCCGGCATTCGGGCTCGACGAGTCTCAGATTACCGATATGCTCAAGGCGGGCTACGAGCATGCCAGCGAGGACATGTTGGCACGCAAGTTGGCGGAAGCGCGGGTTGAAGCCGAGGCCCTCATAGAGGGGCTGCGCGCGGCCATGAGGTTGGATGGCGACCTCTTGTCGGCGGACGAGCGTGCTGACCTTGAGGCCGGCGTAGGCTCTCTAGCGTCCGCAGTAAAATCTGAACAGCCGGAGCAGATCCGAGAATCTACCGAGCAGCTGGGTCGTGCCACCGAGGTGTTTGCGGCGCGCCGCATGGATCGCAGTATCCAGAGGGCGCTGCAGGGTGTGGCGCTGTCTGAGCTTGAGACCGACGCCGAAACCCACGATAAAACTGATGAAGAGGAGCGACAGGCGCTGTGACCGAAGTGGTTGTATTACCCCATCACGAAATTTGTCCTGAGGGTGCTGTCATCGAGGCACAAGAAGGCGAAAGCATTTGTGAAGCGTTGCTGCGCAATGACATCGATATTGAGCACGCCTGTGAGATGTCCTGTGCCTGCACTACCTGTCACGTTATCGTCCGCGAAGGCTTCGCCTCCCTGAATGAGGCAGACGATCTGGAAGAGGATTATCTAGACAAAGCCTGGGGTCTCGAACCCGAATCGCGCCTGTCATGTCAGGCACAGGTCGGTAGTGCGCCACTGGTGGTTGAAATCCCTCGCTACACCATCAATCACGCGTCGGAACGGCACTAAATCAGCATCCCGTAGCAGGGTGTAGACGTGGCAATGTTGCCATGACACCACAGGGCAAAACGCCTTATACTCCGCGCCCGCGAGGCAGGGTCCTTGCGTTGACTTAGCAGATATCGGAGACAGACATGGCGGTGGAACGCACCTTATCGATTATCAAGCCCGATGCGGTAGGGAAAAACGTGATTGGCCAGATCATCAGCCGTTTTGAAGAGGCCGGGTTGACTGTTGTGGCAGCCAAGATGCTGCATCTGTCAGATAACTTTGCCGGTGGCTTCTACGCCGAGCACAAAGAGCGCCCCTTTTACCCTGACCTCGTCAAATTCATGACCTCAGGCCCTGTTATTGTGCAGGTACTGGAGGGAGAGGATGCGATTGCACGCAATCGTGAGCTGATGGGCGCCACCAACCCGCAGGAGGCTGACGCGGGCACCATTCGCGCCGATTTCGCGCAGTCTATCGATGCCAATGCCGTGCACGGGTCGGATTCGCCTGCCTCTGCCGAGCGAGAGATTGCCTACTTCTTCGCATCTAGCGAAATTTGCCCACGCTAAGGCAGGGCCGGCTCTGATGCTATGACCGCACCAGACCAGCTCATCGCCACCACCCCGGTAAACGATCGGGTCAATCTTTTGGGGTTGACCCGCCAACAGCTTGAAACCTTCTTCATTGATTTGGGCGAAAAGCGATTTCGCGCACAACAGGTCATGAAGTGGATCCACCATCGCGGCGTGCGCGACTTTGCAGACATGACCGACCTCAGTCAGTCGCTGAGAACCCGGCTTGATGAGATCGCTGAGATCACCCCGCCCGCCATCGCCGAGCAGCACGATTCGCAAGATGGCACCCGAAAATGGGCGATCGCGGTTGATGGTGGCAGCCTGGTGGAGGCGGTGCTGATTCCCGAGGGAGATCGCGCGACGCTGTGCGTCTCGTCGCAGGTGGGCTGCAGTCTGGACTGCACCTTCTGTTCCACGGGCAAGCAGGGATTCCAGCGCGATTTGACCGCTGCCGAGATCATTGGTCAGGTATGGCTGGCCATTAATTCTTACGATGCATGGCAGTCGGGTAAGGGTCGCGTGGTCACCAATGTCGTCATGATGGGCATGGGCGAGCCGCTCCTGAATTTTGATAACGTCGTGTCAGCGATGAGTCTCATGTGTGACGACCTCGCTTACGGCCTTTCCAAGCGCAAAGTGACGCTCTCGACCTCAGGTGTGGTGCCTAATCTAGACCGCCTGGCCGAGTGGGCCGATGTCAGTCTGGCGGTGTCACTGCATGCGCCTAATGACGCACTGCGTGACCAGATCGTGCCGATTAACCGCAAGTACCCGATCGAACGCCTGTTGGCTTCGGCCAAGGCTTATCTGAACGCGCAAACCGATAAAAAGCGGGTGGTCACAATCGAGTACACGCTGTTGGCGGGGGTCAATGACAGCGTCGAGCAGGCCAGAGAGTTGGCTGCCTTATTGAAGGACTACCCCTGTAAAATCAATTTAATCCCGTTTAACGACTTCCCGAACTCCGGATATCAGCGCCCTAGTGGCAATGCGGTCAGTCGATTCTGGCAGGTGCTGACCGATGCCGGTTTTGTGGTCACGGTGCGCACCACCCGGGGCGATGATATCGATGCTGCCTGCGGCCAACTCGTGGGAGAGGTGGTTGATCGCACGCGTCGCGCCGAGCGTCACCGAGCTGGACGTGGCGATCAGACCCTGTTGGAATCAGGATGATTCCGGAGGCGGAAGTGTCATGAATGCGTTGAAGCATGAAAATCCAGTGTCGGCTCTATCGCAGCGGAGCCCCGCGTGGCTGGGTCTGCTGGTGTCGGGGTGCCTGATGTTGGGGTTAGCGGGCTGCGTTACCGAATATAGCGGCGGCACGCAGATGGCCTCTGACCCCGACGCGACGCTTGAGAAGCGTGTCGCCTTGGCCCGCCAGTACATTGGTGTCGGCGATTGGGAGAACGCCAAGCGGAACCTCGAGCTTGCCCAGCAAATTGACCCCGATAGCGCGGAAGTGGCCGAGGCCTTTGCGCTGGTTTATCAAAGCACCGGCGAGTTCGAGAGGGCCGAAATGCAGTTTCGGGCCGCGCTTGAAGCGGACCCTTCGCTATCTCGGGCGCGCAATAACTATGCCGCGTTTTTGTACTCTCAAGGGCGCTTTATCGAGGCGGAGCGAGAGTTTTATCGAGTGACCGAGGATACCTTGTACAGCGGCCGTCCCATGGTGTTTGTGAACTTGGGGCTATGCCGACTTCAATTGGAGGACTCCGCAGGCGCCGAGGCCGCGCTAACGCGTGCGCTGGCCATGGACCGGCGGAATCCTGTTGCCCTTTTGGAAATGGGATTTCTGCGCTTAGAGGCGGGTGATACTGACGATGCCAAGGGGTATCATGGGGTCTACAGGACGGTCTCCCCACAGCAATCGCCGCGGGGGCTGCTGCTCGGGCTGGAAATCGCCGAACAAACAGGCGATCAAGATGCCTTGGGCAGTTATGAGTTGGCGTTGCGCAATCTGTATCCGGAATCTCCCGAATACAGGGCTTGGATGGACCGTCAGAGTCGATAACGAGTGCCCGGTCGGTTGACTGTGCACGGGAGGACAGTGGCCATGAACCAGCCTTCGCCGATAAAGCGCCGCATCAGTAGACAAATTCAAGTGGGCAACGTGCCGATTGGCGGCGATGCTCCGATCGCCGTGCAAAGCATGACCAACACCGAGACCTGTGACGTCGATGCTACGGTCGCCCAGATTCACGCCATCGCTGCAGCGGGTGCCGATTTAGTCAGAGTCTCAGTGCCGAGTATGGACGCCGCTGAGGCGTTTCGTGAAATCCGGCTCAGAGCCGGTATTCCCGTTGTCGCCGACATCCACTTCGACCACAAAATTGCCTTGAAAGTCGCCGAGTATGGCGTCGACTGCCTGCGCATTAACCCGGGCAACATCGGTCGCGAGGCCAAAGTCAAAGAGGTGATCGCCGCTTGTCAGGACCGTGGCATTCCCATTCGCATTGGTGTGAACGCCGGTTCGCTGGGTAAGGAACTGCTGCGCAAGTATCCCGAGCCCAACGCGGACGCCCTGGTCGAGTCGGCCATGAAAAATGTCGACATTCTCGATCGCCACAATTTTCACGACTTTAAAGTCAGTGTGAAGGCCTCCGAAGTGTTCATGGCAGTCGAGGCGTATCGAAAGCTGGCAGCGCTGATCGAGCAGCCATTGCATCTGGGTATCACCGAGGCAGGTGGCACCCGGGGCGGTACGGTCAAGTCCGCAGTGGGCTTGGGTATGCTGCTCATGGAGGGGATCGGCGACACCATTCGCATCTCTCTGGCGGCCGACCCTGTCGAGGAGATCAAAGTCGGTTTCGAGATTCTCAAGAGCCTGAAGCTGCGCGCCAATGGTATTAACTTCATCGCATGTCCGAGTTGTTCACGTCAGAACTTTGATGTCATCAGCACCATGAATGAGTTAGAGACTCGCCTAGAGGATGTGCGCACGCCCATGGACGTTGCCGTGATCGGGTGCATTGTGAATGGTCCCGGTGAAGCGCGGGAGGCCGATGTCGGTTTGACCGGCGCAACACCCAACAACCTGATTTACATCTCGGGTGAGCCCGACCACAAAGTCAGCAATCAGGATTTTGTTGATCACCTCGAGTCGGTCATTCGTGACCGGGCGCAGGCCCTCGAGGTGGAGCGTTCCGAGCGGGAAGCCAACATCATCTCCAGCACGCACTGATACCCAAGGCATGACGACATACCGAGCCATACGCGGGATGGTTGATATCCTCCCCGAAGAGACGCCTTTGTGGCAGTCGATGGAGACTGCCGCCCTCGAGGTGCTGTCCAGCTACGGCTACTCGGAAATGCGCCTGCCCATTATCGAGTCGACCGACCTGTTTGCCCGCTCGATTGGTGAAGTCACCGATATTGTCGAAAAAGAGATGTACACCTTTGCGGATCGCAATGACGACAGCATGACCCTGCGTCCGGAGGGCACAGCGGGCTGTGTGCGGGCGGTGGTGCAACATAATCTTGCGGTCACGCCGCAGCGGCTCTGGTACATGGGCCCCATGTTTCGCTACGAGCGGCCACAAAAAGGTCGTCAACGGCAGTTCCATCAACTGGGTGTTGAGGCGTTTGGGGTGGCGACGCCTGATCAGGACGCCGAGCTGATCGCGATCTGTCGTCAGCTTTGGCGGCGTCTGGGAGTCGATGACGCCCTGCAGCTTGAGATCAACAACATCGGTTCGGCCGACGACCGCGCACGCTATCGCGATGCGCTGGTGGCCTATCTCAGCCAGCATCGCAACCAGCTCGATGCCGACAGTCAGCGGCGCTTGGAATCGAATCCCTTGCGTATCCTGGACAGCAAGAGCCCGGACACTCAGGCGGTCTTGGATGGCGCGCCGGGCTTACAAGATTATCTGGACGACACCACCCAGAGCGAGTTTCAGGTGTTATTGGGTTACCTCGATGCGCTGGGTGTACGTTACGTGTTGAATCCACGGCTGGTGCGTGGCCTCGATTACTACAACAAAACCGTCTTCGAATGGACTACCGAGCACCTTGGGGCGCAGAGCACGGTCTGTGGGGGCGGGCGCTATGACTCGCTGGTCGAGACCTTTGGCGGCAAGGCAACCCCGGCCGCTGGATTCGCGGTCGGTCTTGAGCGACTGACCTTGCTCATGCAGGCGCTGGATATTACAGTCTCGACCCCGGCAGACTTGTACGTGATTACGGCAGACGAAAACGCCTACCAGCACAGTTTGCCCAGGCTCGATGCGCTCCGCCGCCAGTTCCCGGATATCGATATTGTCCAACACCTCGGTGGTGGCAGTTTCAAGAGTCAGTTCAAACGGGCCGACAAGAGCGGCGCGGCTTGGGCGCTGGTGTACGGCGAGGCCGAGGTCGCGGCGGGTCAGGTGACATTAAAGCCGCTCAGAGCTGAGGCCGAGCAGCAGACAATCCCGGATGCCGAGCTGGAAGCGTTTCTGGCCGGTTATCTGGCGACGGCACAAAGCGCCTAGAGGAAGGAGTAGCGCGTGGCAGAACACATGCAGGACGAGGCGGATCTCGAAGCCCTGAAACGGTGGTGGGACGAGAACGGCAAAGGCATTATCGCCGCGGTTGTGGTCGCGGTATTAGGTACGGTGGGTTGGCAGCAGTATCAAGGCTTCTCAGCGTCCAAGGCTGAGGCGGCCTCTGATCTCTACGCCACGATGTTGGCGATCCAGTTAGAGCAGGGCGATCCCGAGCAGCTGACCGCACTGGCCTCACAGTTGAAAAACGAACACGGTGGTTCCACCTATGCGCGCTTCGGCGCCATGCTGGAGGCCCGCAACGCGGTCGAGGCAGGCGATTTGGCGGCGGCAGAAGCGTCGTTGCGGTGGGCGCTAAAGGCGGGGGATACGCGTTCTGACATCGGTCAGCTGATTCAGCTGCGACTCGCCCGCGTGTTGGCCGCTGCAGGTCAAGAAACAGAGGCCCTCGCTATTCTGGCGCAGGGTAGTCAGGCCTATCCGGTTGCCTATTCGCAGGCGGAGGGGGATATCCATTTAGCAGCGGGTCGCACCGAAGAAGCGCTGGCCGCTTATCGTCAGGGGCGCGAGCGCGCTACCGAGCTCGGTCAGTACAGCGTGGTGTTGGATAACAAAGTGCGGACATTGGAAACCCGGCTACCTGCCGCGCCTGCGACAGAAGTGTCAGAGGATCCCAGTTGATGCGGTGGCTCGCGCGATGCCTTTTGCTGACTAGCTTTACCGTGCTGGTCGGGTGCAGCACGGTTAAGGGCTGGTTCAGCGATGATGATTTCGATCCCCGCGAGCCGGTCGAACTGCAAAAGATTACTGAGCAGGTCAAGCTCAAGAGCCGCTGGTCGCGTGGTGTGGGCGACGGGCAAGGTGAAGGCCTCTACAAAATTAACCCCATCCTCGCGGGAGATAGCATTTATGTCGCTTCTGCGGAGGGCAGGGTTGCCTCGGTGGATCCCGAGTCAGGTCGTCTGCGCTGGAAAACAGATTTGGATCTCGCGTTATCAGGCGGCGTCGGACATTACGGCGACTCCATTCTTGTCGGTGCTTCAGAGGGGTTGGTCATGCGACTGTCGGCCGACAGTGGCGCGGAGATTTGGCGCGCTACGGTATCGGGCGAAGTGCTGTCCGCGCCGCAAGGTGATGGCCGTTATGTCATTGCTCAGACCTATGACGGCAAGTTGATGGGCTTTGACTATGAAACCGGCGAGACCCGTTGGACCTATACCAGCGACGTGCCCGTCTTGACGCTTCGCGGCACGGGTACACCCATGATTTTGGGTGATAACGCGATTGCCGGCTTTGCCGACGGCAAAGTGGTTGCGGTCAATCTGCGCTCGGGCAATGTCGCGTGGGAGGCGCGCGTGGCGATTCCCCAGGGCCGATCTGAGATTGAGCGCATCGTGGATATTGACGGCTCGATGGCGCTACAGGGCAGCGAGCTTTATGTCGCCAGCTATCAGGGTCGTCTGGCCGCCATTGATACCCGTTCGGGCCGGCGGCTTTGGCAAAGGAATGTGTCGTCTGTTTCGGGCGTGGGCGTGGGCTTTGGCAACGTTTATGTGGCGGATGACGACGGCACCGTGAGCGCGTTTCTGCGCAACGGGCAGGGCGTCAGGTGGCAGAATATTGAGCTCGGATTCCGGGAATTGTCCAGGCCGACGCCGGTTAACAGCTATGTTGCAGTTGTGGACTTCGAGGGTTACCTGCATCTTCTGTCACAGGTCGATGGAGAAATCGTCGGCCGAACCAAAGTGGATTCGAGCGGCGCCCGTGCCGACATGATTGCTCGCGGCAACCGCCTCTTTGTCTATGCCAACGACGGCGCGCTGAAGGCCTACGACGTCGAGGCGCGGAACTGACGTCATGTTGCCCGTGCTCGCCTTGGTGGGCCGTCCCAATGTCGGCAAATCCACGCTCTTTAACCAACTGACTCGCAGTCGCGATGCCCTGGTAGCAAACCTGTCTGGTCTGACCCGCGACCGTCAGTATGGTCAGGGGCGGATCGATGAGACGGCTTTCATTGTCATCGACACCGGCGGGATCACCGGTGAAGAAGAGGGCATTGATGCCGCGATGGCAAACCAGTCCATGGCGGCCATTGAGGAGGCTGACGTGGTGCTGTTGCTGGTGGACGGTCGAGAGGGCCTGCACCCGGGTGATGAGGCACTCGTTGGCTATCTTAGAAGCCAGGGCAAGCCCTTTCATCTTGTCGTCAATAAAATCGACGGCGTCGGCGAAGATATCGCCAGTAGCGATTTTTATCGGCTGGGTGTGGACCAGCTACATCCCATTGCCGCTTCCCACAACCGCGGTGTGCAAAAGCTCATTGCCGCTGTGTTGGCGCCGTGGTCGGAGGCTGGCGAGCCGGAGACTGATGCCGAAAATCACGGCGCGATCCGGGTGGCGATTGTGGGGCGTCCTAATGTAGGCAAATCGACTCTGGTCAACCGCTTGCTGGGCGAGGAGCGAGTGGTCGTTTTTGATCAGCCCGGCACGACGCGTGACAGCGTCTACATCGACTACGAACGTCGCGGCCGTCACTACACGCTGATTGACACAGCCGGAGTGCGCAAACGCAAAAACGTTAAAGAGGCGGTGGAAAAATTCTCGATCGTCAAAACCTTGAAGGCGATTGCCGATGCTCAGGTGGTGATACTCACCATGGACGCCCACGAGGGTTTGGTCGAGCAAGATCTGCACCTGCTCGGTCAGTGCATCGACGCAGGGCGCGCTCTGGTGATTGCACTGAACAAGTGGGATGGCATCGACCCTGACGAAAGAGAGTGGATCCGATCAGAGTTGCGACGGCGACTGCAGTTTATCGACTACGCGGATATTCACTTTATTTCGGCGCTCCATGGATCCGGAGTGGGCAAGCTTTATGGGTCTGTCCACGCCGCCCACGATGCAGCGACGCGCTCTTTGAGCACGCCCCGTCTCAACCGTATCCTCGAAGACGCCGTGGCAACCCATCCGCCGCCAATGGCGAATGGTCGGCGCATAAAACTCCGCTATGCCCATGCAGGAGGCCAGAATCCGCCCGTTGTGGTGGTGCATGGCACCCAAACAGACGCACTGCCGGCCAGTTACCGCCGTTATTTGGAAAAGATTTTTCGCCGGGAGTTGGCACTGCACGGCACGCCGATTCGTATCGAGCTGCGCTCCGGCGATAACCCCTATGCGGGTAAGCGCAACAAGCTCACCCAGCGGCAAGTGCAACGCCGCCAGCGCATGATGAGTCACATCAAAAAATCTGAAAAGAAAGCGCGCAATAAAAAACGCGACGGGTGAGGGCGCTTTAAAGCGGTTCACCCTCTGGATAGAGGGCTGCTTCCAGCTCAGCGAGGCGCTGTTGCAGTCGAGCGCGATCCTTTGCCTGCACATTAATGTGGCCGACTTTGCGTCGACTGCGGACTGACTTGGTATACCAATGCAGATTCACATCCGCTGCCCCTAATAGCGCCGCATCCGGTTCTCGCCCCAATAAATTCATCATGCCGGCGTAGAGCGCAGGTTGGGTATTACCCGGTCGCGTGTCGGTAATGGCGCGAATGTGGTTACTGAACTGGGACGTAACGCCCGCGTCTTGTGACCAGTGCCCACTGTTATGAACCCGGGGTGCCAGCTCATTCACGCGCAGCGCGCCGCCCTCATCAAAGAGCTCAATAGACAGCACGCCCACATAAGACCATTGCTCGAGCAATGTGCGCGCAATGTGGTTAGCCTGCGCCTGCGTCTCGTCGCTGATATTGGCTGCCGGCACTTCCGAGGTGAGCAGAATCCCTTCGCGGTGACGATTCTCGGCGAGCGGGTAGAGCGCAGTCTCGCCGCTTACCGAACGCGCCGCAATCATCGACAGCTCGCGGTCAAAGTGAACCGCACCCTCAACCACTAACGGGGGCAGCGACTCCATTTGTGCCGCCAGTGCTGCGAGCGAATCGGGGTCGCGCAGTAACCACTGATTCTGGCCGTCATAGCCCTGCTCACAGGATTTCACGAATGCGGGGTAGCCCAGTGCTTCCACCGCGGTGAGTAATGACGGGCCATCCTCTAGCAACTGGAACGGGGCGGTATTGATCCCGAGGTTTTGCAGGGCGGTTTTTTCTCTGCCGCGATGTTGGCAGATGCGAATCGCCTCGGGGGAGGGCGCGACCAGACAGTGATCGGCCAATCCTTCGAGCAGGGCGACGCTCACATGTTCTTTCTCGACGGTGACGACGTTAGGCCGTCCCAGTGCCTCAAACAGCGCCGGCGGCTCGTGATAGTCATCGCGGGCGACCACGGGGCCCAGGCCGGCCACGCAGTCGGTACTTTCGTCTGGGTCGGCAATAAAGGAGAAGTGGTGGCCCATTTCCCAGCCCGCCAGGGCCAGCATTCTTGCCAATTGGCCGCATCCGGCGATGGCAATGCGCATCAGTCGACGGCGTGGGGGACGTTGTCGGTTTGCCGGGCTCTCCAATCTTGGATCGCTTGCGACAGCGCAGGATCCGAGGTGGCCAGAATCTGCGCCGCCATCAGGCCCGCGTTGAACGCACCTGCCTCACCAATCGCCTGACAGGCGACCGCTACGCCTTTTGGCATTTGCACCATTGAGAGCAGGCTGTCCATGCCCTTCAGTTGCTTGCTCGAAACCGGTACGGCGATCACCGGAAGGTGGGTCATGGACGCTGCCATACCGGCCAAATGCGCAGCGCCACCGGCGCCGGCAATAATGACCTTCAGGCCACGCGGCGCCGCACCCTCGGCAAATTCCACTAGTCGCGCGGGCGTGCGGTGTGCTGACACAACCCGTGTCTCAAACGGCACACCCAGCTCGGTGAGCACAGTGGTGGCAGCCTGCATGGTTTCCCAATCGGATTGGGATCCCATGATGATGCTGACCAGCGGTTCGCTCATGCTGTTTTCTCCTGACCGGCAGAGCCGGTAGCGCAGTAGCGCGGGCAAGGGGCGGATTCTAGGGGCTAACGCGGCGACTTTAAAGGGAAGCCTTTCACTGCCCGACAATGCCCGATGAGCCGGAGTATTTAGGTTGTGAATGGTAATTATGAGATCTATTTAGTTTGAAAATAGTAATGCGAGACCTAGACTGCCGCCGTACTCAAGATGCTGCCCCGGCAGCGCAAAGGAACGGGAGAAACACCATGTCGACATACGCCGAGACCATCAGGGAAATGGAAGCCAGTTGCGCACAATCCAGCAACTGGTCTGATATCAGCCCGGAATATGCTGCTCGAATGCGCTTGCAGAATCGGTTCCAGACCGGACTCGATATCGCCCGGTACACCGCCGCGATCATGCGCAAGGACATGGCCGATTACGACGGTGACCCAGCCCACTACACCCAGTCGCTGGGGTGCTGGCACGGTTTTATCGGACAGCAGAAGCTGATCTCGATCAAAAAGCATTTCGGTAACACCGACAAGCGCTACCTCTACCTTTCAGGGTGGATGATTGCCGCACTGCGCTCCGCGTTTGGTCCGCTGCCCGATCAATCCATGCACGAAAAAACTTCAGTCTCGGCACTGATCGAGGAGCTATACACCTTTTTGCGGCAAGCTGATGCCCGCGAGCTCGGCGGCTTGTTCCGCGCCCTCGACAAGGCGCGCCAGAGCGGCAACGAAGTGGAAGTGCAAAGCATCACCAAGCAGATCGATGAGTTCCAGACCCACGTGGTGCCGATCATCGCGGATATCGATGCCGGATTTGGCAACGAGGAAGCGACTTACCTGCTCGCTCGACGCATGATCGAGGCCGGAGCCTGCGCCATCCAAATTGAAAATCAGGTCTCCGACGAGAAGCAGTGCGGACACCAAGACGGCAAGGTCACGGTGCCCCATGCCGATTTCATTGCCAAAATTCGTGCGATTCGTTATGCCTTCCTGGAGCTGGGGGTGGAAGACGGCATTATCGTCGCGCGCACCGATTCACTCGGCGCAGGTCTCACCAAGCAGATTGCGGTGACACAGGAGCCGGGTGACCTCGGCGATCTCTACAATGGTTTTCTCGATGGCGAGTACATCGACAGTGCCGACGACATTGCCAACGGCGATGTCGTGGTTAAGGCAAACGGCAAGCTTCTCAAACCGGCGCGATTGGCCTCCGGGTTGTTCCAGTTCCGCAAGGGTTCTGGCGAGGATCGTGTGGTGCTCGACTGCATTACCTCGTTGCAGAACGGCGCAGATCTCCTGTGGATCGAAACCGAGAAGCCCCACGTCGGCCAGATCGCGGCGATGGTGAACCGTATCCGCGAGGTCGTGCCTGACGCCAAGCTGGTTTATAACAACAGTCCGTCATTTAACTGGACGCTCAGCTTCCGCCAGCAGGTGTTCGACGCCTGGTCCGAGGCGGGGCAGGACGTCTCGGCGTATAACCGCGACGCACTGATGGATGCGAGCTACGACGAGACTGAGCTGGCGCTCGAGGCCGATGCCCGTATTCAGTCTTTCCAGCGCGATGCGTCGCGAGAGGCGGGCATTTTCCATCACCTGATCACGCTGCCGACCTACCACACGGCGGCGCTGTCCACAGATAACCTTGCCAAGGAGTACTTCGGTGAGGCGGGGATGCTGGGTTACGTCACGGGTGTGCAGCGCAAGGAGATCCGACAGGGCATCGCCTGCGTGAAGCATCAGAACATGGCGGGTTCCGACATGGGCGATGACCACAAAGAGTACTTCTCTGGCGATGCGGCGCTAAAAGCCGCTGGTGACGACAACACCATGAATCAGTTTGGCTAAGTCACGCTTGGCGAAATAGTGATTCGGCGCGGGCACTTTGGTGCCCGCGCTTGCGTTTGGCGTTCGTCACGCGCACTCTTTCACGCATGAAGTGGGACGATGTTGATCAACAGGTCTGCTCCGTGGCGCGAGCACTTTCGGTGCTGGGCGAGCGCTGGACGTTGCTGATCATCCGCGATGCTTTTCGCGGCACCCGGCGTTTTGACGATTTTCAGCGCAGTCTAGGCGTGACGCGGCATCGGCTCTCGGAGCGACTCGGTAAATTGGTCGACGAGGGCGTGCTGACCCGGGTGGCCTATATGGAGCGACCCACCCGCTACGAATACCGATTAACCCGCAAAGGCCTGGCGCTGTACCCCGTGCTCATGACGCTGAGTCAGTGGGGTGATGATTGGATGGACGACGGTAACGGCCCGCCCCAGCGATATCGCCACAGCTTGTGTGGCAAGCAAACACGAGCGGTGTTGTCCTGCGACGAATGCGGTGACCCACTGCGTCCTGAGGAGGTCTCAGCGCAGGCGGGTGAGGTATTGAGTGCGTATGTGGCGCACCTGAATGCCCGAGGCGAGCCGCTTCCCTCGGAGGGTGAGTTGGCGCGCGAGGCGGCGCAGTATTGGCGCGAGAATAGGAGCGAACAGGCATGAACGAGCAAGTGAACCAATTGGTGATGAATGCGGATCTGGCGACCATGCCTGAGGCGGGACTGGACCCGGCCGCCGAGCAGCTGCAGCGTAAGCAGCGCCTCGCTGCCGCACTGAGAATTTTCGGCAAGTTTGGTTTTGACGAGGGTGTCGCCGGTCACATCACAGTCCGTGATCCGATCGATACCGACACGTTCTGGGTCAATCCCATGGGTCGTTCGTTCAAGCTGATGCGGGTCTCGGACCTCATCAGGGTCAGTCATGAGGGCGACATCGTTGAAGGTGAGGGGCTGCTGAATGGTGCGGCGTTCACGATTCACAGCCACATTCATCAAGCCAGACCGGAAGTCACTGCGGCGGCCCACGCCCACTCAATTTATGGCAAGACCTGGTCTTCACTGGGGCGCTTGCTTGATCCCATCACGCAGGACGCCTGTGCGTTTTATGGCGACCTTGCTTTGTTGGATGACTACACCGGTGTGGTGGTATCGATGAGTGAGGGAGAGCGCCTCGCCGAGGCACTCGGTGATAAAAAAGCGATTGTGCTGAAGAATCATGGCCACCTGGCGGTGGGCGAATCAGTCGATGAGGCACTGTGGTGGTACGTGACCTTTGAGCGTAGCTGTCAGGCGCAGTTGATGGCCGAGGCGGCGGGCACCACCCAACCTATTCCCCACGATATGGCGCTCCACACGGCGGGACAGGTAGGCAGCACGCTGGCGGGTTGGTTCAGTGCCCAGCCCCTGTTCGATGTCATCTTGAGCGAGCAGCCCGATCTGTTGAATTAGTCGGCGGTCAGGCTCTGATCATCACGGATCAGTGGCGCAGCGTTGACTAGCTGACCCCGGTTGAAAGCCCGCCATAGCGCGACTACGACCATGACTTCGATGATCGCGAGCACCCAGTGCAATGACACCACCTGCTCGACGCGGTCCTCGATTGCGGCAAAGTGCGCCAGGCCCGCATACACCGCCCATGCACCCCCCATACCGAGTAGGTAGCCCGCCTGTTTGGCCACATCGAGTCTGCGCAGCTGCTCCACCGAGACCATCAGCAGGGTCTCGCAGCGCACCAGATAATTGCCCAGCGAAAAGGTCACCTGGTAGCCAACATAAATAAACAACGCGAGGGCCAGCTCCAGTGGAAACAGGAGCACCGCTACGACGCCAATCAGCGTCACCAGCTCTACACCGAGCGACAGCCGAAAGAACCAGCTCGGTGCGAGAATGCGTCGGTACTGGGTGGCAACGATCAGGGTGCCCAAGGCGAGCCCGATGCCGCCTGCCGAGAACACCGCGGGTGACAGGGGTGTGTACAGCACGAACACTGCACCGACCGAGAGCCCAAGAAAAAGCGAGTTGAGAAATTTATAGCGGATAAAGGCGTCGGGTCGGATCGCCGGGTGCGCGCCCATTGTCAGTAGTCCACACCTTGTCGCGCGGAAATCCCGGCGCGGTATGCGTGTTTGATTTCTTTGACCTCAGATACGGTGTCCATGGCCTCGCGTAAGGCCTGACCCCCGCCGCGACCCGTGACCACCACGCTTTGTGATTCGGGGCGACCCGTGAGCGCACTGACTACCTCGCTCTCTGGAAGATAGTCAAAGGCCAGCATGTAGGTGAGCTCGTCGAGCACGACCAGATCGTAACTGGCGTCGGCTAACATTTCCCGGGCATGTTCCCAGGTGCGCTTGGCCGCGACGATGTCGCTCTCCCGGTCCTGTGTATCCCAGGTAAACCCGGTACCCATTTGGTGAAGTGCCACGCCGGGCAAATGGTCTCTGACAAAATTTTCTTCACCCGAGGCCTGCACGCCTTTGATAAATTGCACCACGCCTACTTTTTGGCCGTAGCCCAGCGCTCGCATCACCATGCCAAAGGCGGAACTGGTCTTGCCTTTGCCATCGCCGGTCAATAACACCGACACGCCGCGCTCGATGTTCGCCTTGGCGATGCCTTCGTCGACCGCGGCCTTTTGTTTGGCCATCGCCTTGTTGTGTTTGGTATTGCGATCCATAGCAAGCTCCTAAAGCTTTAGGCGCACGCCCGCATAAGCGGTCATGCCGGACATGTTATAGCCGGGCAGTTGTTGATCAGTGCGGTCGGTCAAGTTAAGCACCCGTGCTTCTAGCGACCACTGTTCCGAGACCTGCCACTGGGCGGTGAGGTCGACGGTCAGGGTGTCATCAATCGATGTCATAAAAGGATCCACGGCTTTTCCCGTGTACCGGGCGGTGAGACGGGTTTGCCAGTTGTCACGTGCAAAAACGACGCTGGCGCGTCCGGTGTGTTCCGGCCGATAGGCGCGATCCCCACCATTTTGCTGCGTCGCATCGAGGGTGGTGAAGTTACCTTCGATCAACCAACGCTCCGACAGCGGCAGGCTCGCGACCAGCTCGATGCCTTCCGAACGGCTGGTGCTCTGGGTTTGCAGATAGCCGCTGTAGGTGGCGAGGTCGAAAATGATCTCATTGTCGATTTCCTGATCGAACCAGATCAGCTCGAGATCAAGATTGCCCAATGCTCCCAATACGGCAATTTCCCAGCCCTCGGATTCTTCCTCTAGGAGCGGCGCGCTACTCGCAGGAGGGTAGGCAAAGGGCCCGTTGTTATAGGCGATCTCATACAGACTCGGCGCGCGGAATCCGGTGCCGATAGCGGCACGCAATGCCCAGCCCTCGGCCACGCCCGCTAGGTCGTAGCGCCCACTGACTCGCCAACTGTCGAACTCGCCGAAGTCGTCGTTGTCATCGTGCCGCCAACCAAAGGTCATGACGCCACGGCCAAGGCGCTGTTGGGCTTCCAGATAGATGCCCGTGTTGTCTCTAGACCAATCGGTGCTGGCATCAGAGAGTGCCTGCTCCTCATGATCAACACCGTAAGTGAGCCGGGTGTCGTCTGTGAGCCGCCAGACGCCCGTCAGGGACGTGGTGTCCGTCTCACCTTCGGTCTCGTAAGACAAAATGCCTGCAGAGAAAAAGGCGCGCTCCGTCTCGCTCGAGGCATAGCTGAGCTCGATGGTGTGTTGGTCAGACGCGAAGCGCAGTGCGCCGCGCCAGGCTTGTTGCTCATACTCGTCGTCACAGTCGTGAATCAACGCCCAAGTGGCGGTGTCGTAACAGCCATCGTATTCGTTATCGCCAGAGATATCGGTTGCCGCGAAGTTAAGTGAAATCGCGTCACTGATCGCCCAGGAAAGTGCGCCGTGCAAGGTCGTGTTCTCGTAGCCGTCCGGGTCAGGGTCGACGCTGTCGATCTCCCTTGCGTTGAAGCCGTCGGTTTCCAGTTGCGAGAGTGATACCGACGCCGTCAGCTGATCAGTCCTCAAGACGCCATTGACGGCCCCCCGATAAAAATCGTCGCTACCCGTCTCTAAATACCCTTCAACCCCCGACTCGGCGAGCGCGTCGGTAGTCGACATGAGAATCACGCCACCGGCATCCGCACCCCAGAGCAATCCCTGCGGGCCGCGCAAAATTTCAACGCGGGTCAAGCCACTGCTCACCAGATGTTCGATACGGGGACTGACCTGAGGGGAAGAGGGGTCAGCGATATTGATGCCGTCCAGCACAATGCGCGTGCGATAGCCTTCTTCACCCCGAATTCGAACCGCAGCCGCTTTGCCGTAACCGCCATCCATGGTCACGGTGACGCCCGGTTGCGTATCGAGCAGCGAGGCGAGGTCGGGATAGCCCAGCGAATTCATCATGGCCTCATCGAGCACGCTGACCGAAACGCCGATCTGATCAATCAGGTCGGGTGTTCGCGACGACACCACCACTTCTTCTACTTCGCTCGTATCAGTCGGTGCGTCGGAGGTGGCGTCCTGCGCTACGGTGAAGCACGAGGCGGTCAGGGCCCATGTGAATAGCGCAGCGGGTCGAGCCAAAGCGCCCAGAAAACGCCCAAGCAGCACTGCGCGCGTGTCTCCTGCTACCGAAGCCAGCTGATGATGTTGAAGGGTTAGGCCGGGCTTCGGTCGCCCCTGGGCCCCAACTACTGCTGTGGTGATCGCACCGGGGTTGCCACGATTGTTGCCGTGAGTGCTGTCAAGAATGTTGAACATGGTCCTCGCTTCCCTCGATATTCTGCTGCCGACTGTGCGGCCTTTAGGGCGAGGGGCGGGGGATGCATGACACGGTGTGGCAGCGTCCGCCACGGGCATCGAGCGCATCCTGCGGGAGCCCTCCGCTCCACATGATGGGTGTTGATCAGGCAGGTATCGGGCTCTCACCTCAGTGATGACCGTT
>JADHQG010000104.1 GCA_016778045.1 Luminiphilus sp.
CCACACGGAGCGGCATGTTAGAGCGCATAAAACCCATACAAATGCCATGCATCACACGTCCCAAGAGAAATGCACCCGCCAGTGCGTGCAGCTTAGCGTTTGCAACGCCCGAGGTCTCAAGAAAGAACAACAGAATCAACATGGTCGGAGCATACTCGGTGAAGTTACCTTGGGCACGAATCGCCCTCTGAAGAAGCGCCTCATCGCCTTTTCCCTGGGCAATGAAGGCAAAAATCGGGTTACCCCTCAAGCCAATCACCCTAATGGACAGGACAAACAAAAGAAGCGCCAGTAAGGAAGCGTAGAGAGCGGTAATCATCAGTCGTACTCCATCAATAATGTGCATCTCTGAGTCAGCGGGCCGCGCCTTCCGCCGCCATCCACGCCGCAAGTAGCGACCTCCGTGAGTGACGCAATCGAGCTCCCAGCAAAAACAGTGGCGCCCTACACGCACAATCATATCGCTTATTTAATGTGATAGCGTTCAAGTGGGCGTAAGGCCCAAGTCGACAAATTAAATGGGGCAACAACAATGAAATCAGTGATTAAGCTCAGCTTTATTTTGGCAGCTTTTTTCAGCGCACAAACCATCGCCGCCGCCAATCCCGTCGAATTTTGGGGATGCAAGTTTAACGACGGCATGGGCATGGACGATTTAATGGAGTGGACTGAGGAATGGGGCGAAGTGGTAGACGATTTACCGGACGATGGCTACAACGCCTGGGTCATGACGCCGATGTTCAAAAGCAACATGACTGACCTGGATTTCCTGTGGGTGGGCGCCTGGCCTGACTACGCGCGTATGGGCTCTGGTCTGGGTGACTTCTTCAACAGCGAGAGTGGCAGCGCAAGCTTCGCAAAGTTCGTGGAGATCAGCACCTGCCAGATCCACGACCTTTACTCATCAGTTCAGGTACGCGAAAACAACGGCGAGTAAAGTGCCCCGGCCCCGGCTCTTGCCGGGGCTTCTCTTTGTCTCCTGAGCCGCAAAGCTCAGCAGATGCTGAATAAAGCGGGGAAAGCCCTTTGCAATGGTTTTGGAGCGGGTGATGGGAATCGAACCCACGTTTAAAGCTTGGGAAGCTCTCGTTCTACCATTGAACTACACCCGCTGAAGGCCAAGAGCTTACTCTCGCGCTGGCGCATGGGCAAAGGGGTTTACCCAAGATCCAATGCTTTGAGCGCGGCCAGCAGTTCGGTGTGGTGATCTTTGGTTTTGAACTTATCCATGACCGCTTTCAGTTTGCCGTCCTTACCCACGATAAAGGTGGTGCGCAAAATGCCGTCAAACTCCCGGCCCATGAACTTCTTGGGGCCCCAGGCGCCGTACTTGTCCGCGGTGGCGTGGTCTTCGTCGCTGAGTAGTTGAAAGTTGAGCTCGTCGCGCTCAACAAATTTAGCGAGCTTATTGACCGGATCCGGACTAATACCCAGCACCACGGTATTCAGACCGTTGAGCGCCTTGGCCGAATCTCTGAGGCCCTGCGCCTGCACCGTGCAGCCCGGGGTCATTGCTTTGGGATAAAAATACACCACCACCGCAGACTTGCCCTTGAAGTCAGCGAGAGAGACGGTGTTGCCCTCGTGGTCAGAGAGTGAAAACTTGGGCGCCAGATTGCCCACTTTGGGAAATGCCATGTCGACCTCCAAATAAAGTCATTGTGATGAGTCCTGTTACGCCGACCCGTCGTGCAGAGATCAGCCAACCGCCAACGCAGCTGACTCGCTAGCGCCGGGGATACTCAATCACCGTGTTACGAATCGGGTACTGCCCGGTTTTTCGATCCTCCAGAAACTCTCTGAGAAGTTCCCTGACAGTGGGAAACGCCAGTTCGTCCCAGGGGATCTCCTGCTCGGCGAAGAGCGCGCTCTCCAGCGACTCGGGGCCGACACCAAACTCATCGTTCTCAATGCCGCAGCGATAGAACAGATACACCTGACTGATGTGGGGCACGTCGAAGATGCGATAGAGCTCAAGATCGATGGCCTTGGCCGCTGCCTCCTCCCAGGTTTCGCGAGCCGCGCCCCCGGCAGAGGTTTCGCCGTTCTCCATGAAGCCGGCGGGCAAAGTCCACTTGCCGTAGCGCGGTTCGATGGCGCGCTTGCACATCAGGATGCGGTCGCCCACCGTGGGCAGACAGCCGACGATCACCTTCGGGTTGATGTAATGAATGTGGCCACAGTTTTGGCAGACATGCCGCTCGCGCTCGTCGTCCTCGGGGATCTGCAGGGCAACCGGCCCGCCGCACAGGTTACAAAACTTCACTGGGCCTCCCCCGACTGCCAGCGCGCCCGGCGCTCGGTATCACTGTCACGACTCGCCACCCATTGCTCTCCCCCGGGCCCCTGCTCACGCTTCCAAAACGGCGCATCGGTTTTCAGGGCATCCATCATGAGTTCGCAGGCGCTGATCGCTTCACCCCGGTGGTCCGCAACTGCACCGACCCAGACGATGGTCTCAGACACCGCCATTCGACCGAATCGATGCACAATCCGCCAGCTGCTGAGGCCAAAACGCTCGGCCGCCGATTGGCCCAGGTTCTCGAGGACTTTGCGTGCCATTTCCGGGTAGTGTTCCAACTCCAGTTCACTCACCGTATGCGCATCCGAGTGGTCGCGAACATATCCAGTAAAGGTGGCGACTGCGGCGCCAGGCCTGTCGCCAACGAGTTGGTCGTACTCAGCCGCGACGTCAATCGCTTCACTTTGCAATGACACCGACACGCTAACCCCCGGTCATCGGCGGGAAGAAGGCGAGCTCGTCCCCCTCGGATACCAGCGCATCAATAAACACCACCTTGTGGTTCAGTGCATGCACCAGATTGGGCTGATTTAGAGCCTCGCTCCAATCAGCCCCTCGCTGCGACAACGCCGCCTTGACTGACGCGACGTCAATAGGCACCGCATCGGTCGTCACGACCTCGAAGTCGAGCTCGAACTCGCTCTCTCCGAGTGCCTCACGCAACGCTGCGAACAGTTTAATCGTGATCTTCACGCCGCCACTCACCGCTCGCCCCGCCTGCTTTGTGAACAAGCTGAGTCTGCTCAATCGACATACCGCGATCCATCGCCTTGCACATGTCATACAACGTCAATGCCGCGATAGAAGCTGCTGTGAGCGCCTCCATCTCCACACCCGTTTGGCCCGTCACTTTGCAGGTCGCCTCAATCCGCACACCAGGAAGATCCTCGTCGGGCACCAAATCAATCTTGACCGAGGACAAGGGCAGCGGATGGCAGAGCGGTATCAGCTCCGAGCACTTCTTGGCCGCCTGAATGCCGGCAATACGCGCCACTGCCAAAACATCCCCTTTTGGCGTCTCGCCGCCGATGATGGCGTCCAACGTCGCGGCCTGCATGCGCACGCAGGAGGCGGCAACGGCCTCGCGCACGGTGACCGCTTTTTCGCTGACATCGACAATGTGCGCCCGACCGGCATCGTCAAGATGCGTCAGGCGATCTGAGTTCTCAGGCATGGCGCAATGCTAACACTCCGGTGCGACAAACGGCATAAGCTGGCATGATGCCTCCCTCCCCAGCGTTACCCGCGGACCCGCCATGACCACCGATCAGACCTCAGCTCAGAGCATCCGTTATCGCTGGACGGTGTTGGTCATGCTGACGCTGGTCTATACCTTCAATTTTATCGACCGTCAGATACTGGTCATCTTGCAAGAACCCATCAAAGCGGAGCTGGGTCTCAGCGACTCGCAGCTCGGGCTGCTGACCGGCTTTAGCTTTGCGCTGGTCTATGTCACCGCCGGCATTCCCATTGCCTGGCTCGCCGATCGCAGCAATCGCCGCAATATCGTCGTCGCATCACTGGCATTTTGGTCATTCATGACTGCCATCTCCGGTCTGGTACAGAACTTTGGCCAGTTACTGGCGGCGCGATTAGGCGTCGGTGTCGGCGAAGCAGGAGGCTCTCCGCCGTCGCACTCCATGATCAGCGATTATTTCCCTCCCAGTAGCCGAGGTACGGCGCTGTCGTTTTACAGCATGGGCATTTACATCGGCGTCTTGTTCGGCTTTGCAGCCGGCGGCTGGCTGGCCGAAAACTTTGGCTGGCGAAACGCTTTTTTTGTGATCGGCATCCCGGGAATCCTCTATGCGCTCGCTGTGTTCTGGGTGGTCAAAGAACCCAAACGCGGTCAGTACGATGTTGGCGGCGTGCCCCCCAAGTCGAGTTTGAGTGAGACCCTCGCTTGCCTCCGCGGCCGGCCCACCTTCTGGTGGATCTCGGTAGGCTGCGCATTCACGGCTTTTGTGTCCTACGGCAACGGAAACTTCATGCCTTCGTTTCTGATGCGTAACCACGGCATGTCGCTGGCCGAAGTGGGCGCCACTCTCGGCTTGATTTCGGGTTTATCAGGGGCAGCAGGCACCTTTCTTGGCGGCTATCTAGCAGACCGCCTCGCCGCGTGGGATATTCGCTGGTACATCTGGATACCCATGCTCGGCGGCCTGAGTGCCATGATCCCTGCCTACTACACGCTGCTGGGTGATAGCACCACTTTGATCATTGCCGCCATGATTCCCTCGCAAATTCTCGGTGCGCTGTACCTCGGGCCGTGCATTGCGACCTGCCATAACCTGGTGTCGCCGGGGATGCGGGCAATGGCCTCGGCCATTCTATTTTTTGTGCTCAATATCATCGGTCTGGGCCTGGGGCCTCTAACAGTCGGCATTCTCAGCGATCTTTTTGCCGGCCCTTTTGGCACAGACAATCTGCGTTATGCGATGGTCGTTACGCTCACCATCAGCCTGCTTGGCGCGCTCTTTTTATGGATGGGTGCGCGCGGACTCAAGCGGGATCTAGAGGTCAATCGACGAGCTTTGTCGGCGGCGCAGACTGATGCATAAGCTGGGCGTTGCACAGCCCCACCGCGTTGCCGGCGTTAACGGAAGCCAGAGAAAGCAAGACAAAGACAGCGCTACCTAGTGAGGCTTAAGCGGCTTTCTATTAAGGACGAAGCGGCAATGCACTCTCAGTCTCTGGCAGTGGCTTTTACGTGCCTTGAGGCTACACTCTGAATGCTAGCCTCGCTCAGCCACCGCATGAAAAGGAGATAATAATGATGCGTGCAGCGGTTTTTCATGAACCTGGGACGCCTCTCGCCATTGAGACGGTTGACGATCCGACGCCAAAGGCCGGTCAAATTATTATTGCCGTCAAACGTTGCGGCATCTGTGGCACCGACCTGCACGCCACCGCGGAACACGATGGCTTGCTGGTGCCGGGCACCGTTAT
>JADHQG010000105.1 GCA_016778045.1 Luminiphilus sp.
ATTTCTGAGGGTTGGGCGCGGCAAATGTCCTACACCGCTGAGCGTATTAGTGCGGAAAAAGCTCAGACGATTGGCTTGGTAAATGAGGTCTATGACTCGGCAGAGGAAATGCTCGAAGCGGTCATGGGAATCGCCAAACAGATTGCTGCGAACTCCCCCCTTGCCGTTACCGGTGCGAAGCGCATGGTCAACTATGCCCGTGATCACAGCACTGCAGACGGTCTTGACTACATCGCGACTTGGAACGCCTCGATGTTAGATGGTGAAGCGATCCGCCAAACCTTTATGGCGCAGGCCAAAGGGGATCAACCCGAATACGAGGACTTACTCGCAGTTAAGAAAACCGCAGGTGAGTAATTGGCGAAACAAAAGGATTGGGTCGCGAGCCGCTACCTTTACAAGGTAGCGACAGCCGGTGTTGATCAGCAGGCAGTGACTGAGTGGCAGTCAGTAGGCTACGGTCTTTGAAAGCGTCTAAGACTGCAGCGGGCGAGAGGGGAGTAGCCCTGCGTCTCGCAGTCGCGGTATCTCGATCGCTGGGCAGCGGTCCACCACCAATTGGAGGCCTGCATCTTCCGCAGTGCGCTCGGCCTCGCTATGAACCACTCCTAACTGTGTCCATATCGCGGGTATCCCGGCATCCACAACTTCCTGCGTGACCTCGGGCAGTGATGCGGCGTCGCGGAAAATATCTGCCATGTCGACGCTGGTCGGGAGGTCTGCCAGAGAGGCGTGCACCGTTTGCCCAAGCAGTTTCTGCCCCGCCAAGCCGGGGTTGATGGGAAGTACCTCATAGCCCTCGTCGAGCAGGAATTGCAGCACTCGATGACTGGGTCGGTCGGGCTTTGCACTAGCGCCCACCAAGGCGATACGTTTTGCTTGTACGAGCAGTTGGGCAATGGCCTCGTCGGACTCAAGACGCATGGATGACTAACCCCATTCGGGGTCACGTTTTTCCAGAAAAGCGCCGATACCTTCTTTCGCGTCGCCGTCAGAGGTGAGGTTGTCACGCATTACTTGATTGGCCAGCTCGAATGCTTTATCCAGAGGCATTTCCACCTGCCGATAAAAAGCCGATTTGCCCCGGGCGATGCTCTCGGCGGAGCGAGACGCAATCTTGGTCGCTAACTCCCGAGTCGCCTGCTTCAGTTCGGACGCGGGGACAGATCGATTGATGAGCCCAAAGCGTTCGGCAGTGGCGGCATCAAACTGATCACCGGTCAGTGCCATTTCCAGTGCGTGCTTGCGCGAGAGATTCCGACCAATACCGACCAATGGCGTGGTGCAGAAGGTGCCAATGTTGACCCCGGGTGTGCAGAAGGTGGCGTCCTCGGAGGCGATGGCCAGATCGCAGGCAGAGACCAATTGACAGCCAGCGGCACTGGCGATCCCCTGCACGCTGGCAATAATGGGTTTGGGGGCGTGTAAGATGCTCGTCATCATCGCAGCGCAATCCTGTAATAACTGATCGACTCGTACCTCCCAGTCGCTCTGATCTTCGTCGTTGCGGCGCCGTGTTTCCCGTAAGTCATGGCCCGCACTGAACGCGGGGCCGGCCGCCTTGATCACCATCACACGGATTTTGGCGTCATCATTACCTGACTTAATGGCTGTGGAGAGCGCGGCGATCATGTCGCTGGAGAGGGGGTTGCGGCGTTCCGGTCGATTCAGTGTTAGCCAGAGAATGCCGTCTTCAGCGTTCGCCAAAACCAAAGCATCGTTCATACGCCCATACCTCTCAGCGGCTTTCCGCTGTACACGTTCCCTCGGGCTATTTCGCCCGATATCTGGGTAGCAGGTTATCACGGCGCCAATCGTCACCGCAGTGCGGTTCGATTGAAAAAATCCTGCTGCTGCCGCAGGCTGGCGTTCACAATAACGATGAAAAACCGAGGGCAGTCAGATGAGAATGCTATGTCTGCTGGGCTGGGTAGTTGCGATAGCGTCTCCAATCGCACACGCAGTGGAATTTGAAGATTACGACTTCAGTCGTTTTTCGCAGGAAGTCACCGAATGCGACCGCCTGGCCTCACACGGTCGAGACCCCGGACATGTCGCACCCGCTGTTAGTAGCAGCGGGATGGATAAGCCTGCGGCGATTGCGGCCTGCCAGCAAGCGGTGGCCGCCGATCCCGATAATCCCAGGCTCAATTATCAGCTCGGTCGGGCGTATGGCTATTCGGGTCGGGGTGAGGAGGCGATGCCGTACCGACTGAAGGCGCTCGAAGCCGATTATCCTCAGTCGTTATTCGTGATCGGCTACTTGTACTCCATCGGCCGCACCATCGAGCCCGATATCTGCAAAACCTATGAGCTGTGGCAACAGGCCGCACGCTACCGCCGTCTTGCCGCATTGGTCGCACTGCCACGGCACAGCCTGCGCGGAGACTTTGAGGGCTGCGGACCGGCGATTCCCCCGGAGGATCTCCGCGCTTACCTGAGCGAAGCCAAGGCGCAATCGAGCGATTATTACGTGGGGATGCTGGTAGATGACCTGCTGGCCGAGGTCAATGAACGCTATCCGACATCAGGTGGCGTGACCGATGGCTAGTGCATGGCATTGGGTCACCATCGGCACCGCCGACATAGAAGCCGCGCTCGATTTCTGGGTGGGTCGGCTTGGATTTGAGTGTGTGGCCCGTGCGGAGGGGGATGACCCCGGCCTGCGCGAACATTGGACCGTAACGGATCGCCAGATAGCGCGGCAGGCCATGGTGCGTTCAGCAGGTGCTGAGCATGGCGGTGTGCATCTGGTGGAGTGGGATGTGGCCGCTGAATCCGTGCGCGCTGGGGCTCAGGTTTTTGATCTCTGCCCCAAAAATCTCGATATCTACGTCGACGATCTGCCGGTGCGGATGGCCCAGCTAACCGAGCAAGGCGTGGTGTTCCGCAATGAACACTACAGCGAGGCCGTTTCGCCCGACGGGGTGCACTTTCGTGAAATCCATTTGGCCGGTCATGATGATATCAATATTGTGTTGCTGCAAGTGATTGGCAGTGATACGCCTATTCCCAAATCAGGTTTTCATGGTGTGGGTCCACTAGTGTGTATTGTGCGTGACCCCGCAACAGAGAAACATTTTATCGATACGATTTTGGGCCTCTCGCTGTCTCATAACAATATACTCGAAGGGCCCGAAATTGAGGAAATGATTGGTCTGCCAGCGGGTTGCGCTTTGGAGGTGAGCATCTGGGCTGAACCGGGTCAGGCGCTGGGGGAGCTGGAGCTGGTGACGTATCAGGGCACCGATGGTGCAAATCGCTATCCGCGGGCCCGGCCGGGTGCCCGGGGCATCACGCACCTCAACTGGTGGAGGGATGACCTTGAGGCCTTTGCCGCACATCTGATGGCACAGGGGGTGTCATACGAGTTGTCCAAAGTAGAGGGCACCCTGGTTCAATCATCATCTAGCCTGATTTTACAGTCGCCTGCGGGCCTGAGGCTGGAAGTCCATGAGCGGCGTTGACACCCCACCACAGTGCCTCATGTAGACGATTCTCCGGGCGCTTAATCAGTGTGGCTCGGCATACCCCCTCCGGAGTAGCTGAAATGATTTCAATTGCGGGCCGGTATCGGTAGCATCGGCCGCGATTTCACGAATCCTGGAGCGCCGTGATGGCGGAGCAAAAAGCCTTATATATCGACGGTAGCTGGGTCACCACTTCTGACACCATCGTGAACACCAATCCCTCTGACACGAATGACGTGGTTGGTGAATACGCTCAGGCCAGTTCGGACCATGTGAGCGACGCGCTGGAGGCCGCCAACCGCGCGATGGGTGAATGGGGCGTGTCTCCAATGGAAACCCGCTACCAGGTGCTCATGGCCATTGGTAACGAGTTAATTGAGCGCAGTGCCGAGCTCGGTGAGCTGTTGGCTCGCGAAGAGGGCAAAACCCGCGCCGAGGGTGTAGGCGAGGTCTACCGCTCCGGGCAGTTCTTTCACTATTTCGCCGCTGAGGTACATCGCCAGATCGATGACCGGGCTGATTCGGTGCGCCCGGGGGTGGAGATTGAGACGCGACGTGAGCCGGTGGGTGTTGTCGCAATCATCAGCCCATGGAACTTTCCCATGGCGACCGCCGTATGGAAAATCGCGCCGGCGCTGGCCTTTGGTAACGCCGTGATCTTCAAGCCGGCCAACCTGGTGCCAGCCAGTGCCTGGGCGCTGACCGAGATCATTTCTCGGCAAGGCCTTCCCGATGGCACATTCAATCTCCTCATGGGCGGTGGTGGCACGGTGGGTGATCAAATTATTCACAGCGACCACATTGATGCGGTGTCATTTACGGGCTCGCTGCCGGTTGGCAAGCAGGTCGCGGCAGCGACTGCAGCGAATCTAGTGAAATGCCAGCTTGAGATGGGCTCCAAAAACGCCTTAATCGTGGCGGCTGATGCCGATCTGGATGTGGCGGTGAACGCCGCATTTGTTGGCGCGTTCAGCGGCACGGGGCAAAAATGCACCGCGTCATCACGCTTAATTGTGGATGAAAGCGTGCACGACGCTTTTGTCGAAAAGTTGCAGGCCAAGCTGGCCTCGGTCACGGTGGGCCACGCCTTGGAAGAAGGGGTCGACATGGGTCCGGTCGCCTCCGAGGTGCAGCTTAATGAGAATTTGGCTTGGATCGAGCGGGGCGTGAAAGAGGGGGCGACCTTACTTTGCGGCGGCGAGCGACTCGATATGCCGACTCCGGGTTATTACATGTCCCCCGCGCTGTTTGTGGATACCGACAACAACATGGCTATCAACCGCGAAGAGCTCTTTGCGCCAATCGCCTGCGTGATCCGCGCAAAAGATTACGAGCACGCACTGTCGATCCTCAACGACACGAATTTCGGTCTCACTGCTGGCATCGTGACCCAATCGCTCGCCACGGCGTCTGATTTTAAAAAGCGCGCTGTGAGTGGCTGCGTGATGGTGAACCTGCCAACGGCGGGAACTGATTACCACGTGCCCTTCGGCGGGCGAAAGGACTCTAGTTTTGGCCCGCGCGAGCAAGGCCAGTACGCGCGAGAGTTCTACACCACGGTCAAGACGACCTACCTTCATGCCTGACGCAGGAGCGCTTGTGAATCCGGACTGGACAGTCATCGATGGCCTGCAGTACTCGGCCTGGTCGCGCGAGATCTTCGAGCAGATGCACGAGGGCGGTCTCAATGCAGTCCACGTTACGATTGCCTACCACGAGAATACCCGCGAGACCCTGACGCGTTTTGGGGAATGGAACCAGCGCTTCG
>JADHQG010000106.1 GCA_016778045.1 Luminiphilus sp.
GGCCTCACCGGGGGGACCAGACGGTGACCTCGATGGCTACCTCGCTGGCATTGAGAGAGGAATCATTGAGACCGCATTGGATCAGCACCGGTGGAACCGCACCGCGGCAGCGAAGTCACTCGGTATTACACTGCGGAGCCTTCGGTACCGGCTGAAAAAGCTCGGCATCGAGGACTAGCGTCAGACTGCGGGGCAGTGTCCCCAACCCTCTTCCAGACGAGGTCGACCCAATCGATTGGTAATCACCGCCCAGTTCCTCCTGTCCGCACAGACTGACAGCGTCAGATTCCGACCGCCAACCCCATGAGCATCCCACGATAGCGTGCCTATCACAGCCTGAGCGCCCGACCGA
Source organism: Luminiphilus sp. (assembly GCA_016778045.1). Classification (GTDB taxonomy): domain Bacteria; phylum Pseudomonadota; class Gammaproteobacteria; order Pseudomonadales; family Halieaceae; genus Luminiphilus. The sequence goes on from JADHQG010000106.1 coordinate 353, forward strand.
TTAGTCACCCTGACCCCCTCTGGCGGCGGCCAAACCCGCAGTAATTGGTGTCCGTCATCACTGACGAGTATGGCGCCAAGCCGTTGCCCAAAATGCCCCGCACACTGGGGTTGCTCGCGGTTGATCTCGACCATTGGACATAACACGACCAACTGGCCACGACGTTGTGCTGCACTCCGAGCAAACTGCATTGCCGCGTAAAGTGTCGTCGCCGCACCACGCGCTTGTGCATCGGCGATCTGATTACGAAATGAGGGCACGGCGATCGCAGCCAATATGGCGATGATCGCCAGAGTGGCAAGGCACTCCAGCAAAGTCAGTCCTTGCTGATCATCGCCACGCGTGCGCTGTCTATCTACCATCGGGGGACGATGCTTTATCTGCGGTCTAAAGCGCAGATCCCTGAACAGGACAGATTAATTGAACAGATGACTTAAGTAGTGTGCAGATCGCGCCGAACAGACGGCGAAGATTTGGCAGCCCAGACGGACCTAAACCGAATAAGGCCCTATTCCACCGCCACGCTGGGGATACGTAACCCCTTTGGTAGCGAAAAGGTAATGTTCTCCTCACGACCGTCCAAATCGCGCACGCTCAGGCCGCCGTGATTACGCAAAGTCTCGATAACTTGTTGCACCAGCAGCTCTGGCGCCGATGCGCCGGCGGTGACACCCACGCGCTGCTTGCCCGACAGCCACTCAGCCTCGATCATGCTGGCGTCGTCGATCAGAAAAGCATTCGCACCACAGCGCTCCGCTAATTCACGCAGTCGATTGGAGTTAGAGCTGTTGGTAGAACCGACCACTAAGACAAGATCGACCTCGTCCGCGAGCGATTTCACCGCATCCTGACGATTCTGGGTGGCGTAACAGATATCGTCCTTGCGGGGGCCCTGAATCTCAGGGAACTTTGCGCGCAAGGCGTCTATGACTTTGGCCGTGTCGTCCACCGACAAGGTGGTTTGCGTCACAAACGCCAGCGATGCGGGATCACGCACTTCCAGCGCCGCCGCCTGCTCCTCGTCTTCTACTAGGTAAATGGCTCCGCCATGACGGGTGTCGTATCGACCCATGGTGCCCTCGACCTCGGGGTGTCCCGCATGGCCGATCAGCACGCATTCACGTCCCGCCGTGCTGAAGGCGGCCACTTCGACATGCACTTTGGTGACCAATGGGCAGGTCGCATCGAAAACCTGCAGACCCCTACCCTCGGCTTCTTCCTGCACCGCTCGGGATACGCCGTGAGCACTAAATATCACAATGGCATCATCGGGCACCTCAGCCAACTCGTCGACAAAAATGGCGCCGCGGGTGCGCAGGTCATCGACGACATGGCGGTTATGTACCACCTCATGCCGGACATAAACCGGCCCGCCGAAAACTTCCAGTGCGCGATTAACAATATCGATCGCGCGGTCTACACCGGCACAGAACCCCCTCGGGTTGGCAAGAACAATGTCCATTAATGCAGCTCCGCCGGCTCGACGTGCGCGATTCGCACTTTGAAGTGGATAGTACGCCCTGATAGGGGGTGATTGAAATCCACGGTCACCGACTCGTCACATACCTCGGCAATCATGCCAGGCACTTCGCCGCCCGCGGCGTCGGCAAACGTAAACAGCATGCCGGGCTCTAAGGGTGCATCATCATCAAAATCGTCTCTGGGAATCGACTGGATATTGTCATCGTGCGGCTCGCCGAACCCTTCATCAGGCGGTATCCGAAATTCAGCCTCATCGCCGGCGCGCATCCCAATAAGTCGGCGCTCAAAACCGGGCAGTAGCGAACCGTCTCCCATCACAAAGGAGACAGGCTCAGCGCCAAAGTTAGAGTCGACCTGTTCGCCCGTCTCAAGAGCGAGCGAGAAATTGAGCGTGACGCGGGTATTGGATTCAATTTCCAGATTCATAAGGTCAGGATACGGCGGCTTCTTCTGACTGGGAAGTCTTGCTGAAAAAGGTCAAGAACAGCCACCAAGCGAAGCCCACCGTAATCGCCGAATCCGCCAGATTGAAGGCTGGCCAGTACCAGTGCTGATAATGCACGGAAATAAAATCGACGACATGACCCAGCTGTACGCGATCGATCAGATTGCCCACGCCACCGCCCAAGATGAGTCCCATTGGGATCACGAGCCCTCGGTCCTTGGCATCGAGCCTGAATAGCCAGACCAGAATCGCGACACTCACACAAGCCGCTACCCCGGAAAGAAACCAACGCTGCCATCCCCCAGCGTTCGCCAAGAAACTGAATGCGGCGCCGGTGTTATATGTGAGCATCCAATCAAACCAGCTGGTGACACGCTCGGGATCTCGAAACTCCAGTACGGTCACCGCTATCTGCTTCGTCCACTGATCCAGCGCAATGACAATGCCCGCAATCAGCAAGCCCATCCAGGGGCGATGGCGTAACGAGCGACTGGCATCCCGCTCAGGCAAAGCGGCGCTCCTCACCCGGACCCTCGATGTTCGTAACACAACGTCCGCATAGAGTGGGATGCGCGGCGTGTTGTCCTACGTCCTCCCGTCGATGCCAGCACCGCTCACATTTCTCGGCGGTGGCCGCTACTGCGATCACGCGCAGCGGCATATCCTCAGCCTCCATGGCGTGATCAGGAGCTTGGTCCCAATCAGCCACCGTTGCCTCTGAGGTGATCAATACGAACCGCAGCTCCTCGCCCAGCGAACGCAGCCGTTCAGCCAGTTCGGGTTTGGCATAGAGGGTCACGGCGGCGTCCAGCGAACCCCGCAAGGCGCCCTGCTCCCGAGCAAGTTCCAGCGCCTTGTTGACCTGTTGGCGGACAGCCATCATTTCGGACCAGAATGCCGCATCAATGCGGGCGTTTGCTGAAGCCAAGGCGTCGTACCACTCCGTCAAAAATACGGAATCTGCGCGGGCGCCGGGCAGGTTTTCCCAGATTTCCTCGGCGGTAAAACTCAGTATGGGCGCGATCCAGCGGCAAAGCGCCTCGGCCAAGTGGAACAGGCTGGTTTGCGCGGATCGACGAGGTAACGAGTCAGTGCCCGTGGTGTACTGGCGGTCTTTAATGATGTCGAGGTAGAAGCCACCCAGTTCCCCGCTACAGAAATTGTGCACCCGGTGATAGACATGATGGAACTGATAATCATCGTAAGCGCGCCGCACATCTTCTTGTAACGCATGCGCCTGTCCCACAATCCAGCGATCCAGCGGCAGACATTGCTCTGGCGGTAGCACATCGGTTTCGGGGTCAAAGCCCGCAAGATTGGAGAGCAAGAAACGGGCGGTGTTGCGAATGCGTCGATAGGCATCTCCCGTCCGCTTAAAAATTTCATCAGACGCAGAAATCTCGTTGCGGTAATCGGCGGCGGACACATACAGACGCAGTACGTCGGCGCCGAGATCATTCATCGCTTTGCCCGCAGGGATAATGTTACCCAGCGACTTCGACATCTTGCGGCCCTCACCGTCGACCGTGAAGCCATGGGTCAGCACGCTTCGATACGGCGCCGCATCGTGAGCGCCAATGCCGGTCAGCAGGGAAGACTGGAACCAGCCCCGATGCTGGTCTGAACCCTCCAAATAGAGGTCCGCCGGCCAGTGCAATCCGTCGCGCTCCCTGAGGACGCAGTCATGGGTGACCCCCGAATCGAACCAGACATCGAGCGTATCGGTCACTTTTTCGTAGTCATCCGCCTCGGCGCCCAGTAAAGCGGCAGTATCGAGATCAAACCAGGCATCGATGCCCTCGCTCTCCATGAGCACCGCCACCTGTTCCATCAGCGCCTGTGTATCGGGGTGCAAATCCCCCGTGACTTTGTGCACAAACAGGGCGATAGGCACCCCCCAGGTACGTTGACGGGAAATACACCAGTCAGGGCGCTCGGAAAGCATGCTGTCGATCCGCGCGCGTCCCCAGTCGGGGACCCACTGCACGCCGTCTACGGCCTGCTGGGCCGCATCAAGCAAGCCGTTACCCGACATGCTGATAAACCACTGTGGCGTCGCTCGGAAAATGATGGGCGTTTTATGACGCCAGCAGTGCGGGTAGCTGTGCTCGAAGGGTCGATGACAGAGCAAGACGTTACGCTCTGCGAGCGCGGCAATAATGTCGTCATTGGCCTTAAAAATATGCTGTCCGGCGAAGACCGGCGTGTCGGGGTGATACACCCCGTTACCCCCCACCGGGTTATACACCTCAAGTCCGTAGCGGCGGCCCATCTCAAAGTCTTCAAGGCCATGGGCTGGCGCAGTATGCACACACCCGGTGCCTGCTTCGGTGGTCACGTGCTCACCCAGTACGATTGGTACCGGGTCCTTGCCGAAGGGCGGCGCTAGCAGCAGCCCCTCCAACTCACCCCCTTTGGCGCGACCCACAATCTCGACCGATTCACCGCCGAAGCGCTGCACACACGGCTCCGCCAACGCCTCTGCGACGAGGACACGGCGACCCGCCACCGACAGGAGCACGTAATCCAGCCCTGCGGCAAGCGCCACGCCACGGTTAGCAGGCAGCGTCCATGGCGTGGTCGTCCATATCGCCAGCTCAATTTCACCACTCTCATCACAGCCCAATCGACCGGCGGCCGCGGCCTGATCAACAAAGGTGAACGCCACATCCACGGCTGACGAGTGCTTATCCTGATATTCCACCTCGGCCTCGGCCAGGGCCGAGCCGCAATCGAGACACCAGTGCACTGGCTTGAAACCCCGGTTCAAGTGCCCGCGATCAATAATCTTGGCCAGCGCCCGAACGATGTTGGCCTCAAACCGAAAATCCATCGTGAGGTA
>JADHQG010000107.1 GCA_016778045.1 Luminiphilus sp.
CTAAGGTGGCAGTAATCAGCGTCCAGCCATCGATCAACACAAACAGCATGAGCTTGAATGGCAAAGAGATCAGCATGGGAGACAGCATCATCATGCCCATCGACATCAAGACCGCGGCCACGACCAAGTCAATGATTAGAAAAGGCACGAACAGTAAAAAGCCGATCTGAAACGCGGTTTTCAGTTCGCTGGTCAGAAACGACGGCAGCAGCACCACCATCGGCACCTCTTCCTGAGACACGAATGGACCGTAGTTACCGAGGTCACTGAATAGCGCAAGATCTGTCGCTCGAGTCTGAGCAAACATAAATTCCCGGAACGGCTCTTTCGCCGCATTTAACGCGGCCTCGAAGCCAATTTGCTCTGACATGTAGGGCATCAAAGCAGCGTTGTACGCCACGTCAAAAACCGGCGCCATGATGAACAAGCTCAGAAACAGCGCGAGTCCCAAAATGATCTGGTTACTGGGGGTCGTGGTGGTGCCCAACGCCTGTCGCAAAATAGCCAGCACAATTAAAATGCGGGTAAATGATGTCATGGTGATGAGCGCGGCAGGCAGCAGTGTCAGCAGCGACATCAATAAGAGTATCTGCACACTCAACGAGTAATCAGAACCCCCATTAGCGGAGGGCTGGGTGGTAATCAAAGGAATCGTCGCCTGCGCTAATGCCCAGTCCGGCACCAGTAGTAATGCGATCGCGATTACCGAAACGAGCATCCGCATTATCGAGTACTCCCGAATGGGTTAACCGACTGCCATACGGAGCCGAAATCAGCAGGTTTGGCGCTTTCAGCGGTTTCTCTTGCTAGAGGCTCGTCGAAAACATGTAGCGTCCGAACATTACCTGGCGCCACGCCAACAAGAATCTGTTGTCCGGCCGCATTGATCAGCACGACCTTCTCTCGCGTGCCCACACTGGCGGAGCCCATCACCGACAAACTGGCCTTACCCGTTGAAGGAGATCGATTCACACGCTTAACGACGATAGCCATCAACACGACCGCGCCAAATACAATCGCCAGCGAGCCCACGACCTGCATCAAATAACCGGCCGACAGTAGCTGTGGCGCATTCCCCAAAGCGGGCACCGCTGTTTCCTGTGCCTGAATGACAGGAGCGGCAGCCAGAAGAAGAGCGGTCAGTGCGTATCGCATGGTCAAGGACCTACTGGAGCGGCTTTAATCGTTCGTCGGTGCTGACGATATCGAGCAGTCGCAGACCGAACTGCCCCTCGGACTCGACAACATCGCCACGCGCGATCAAGGTACCGTTGACCATTAGATCCATGGGCTCGGTGACTTCCTTAGCCATGCTGATGATGGAACCTTTGTTCAAAGCCATCAGGTCTTTAATGGTCATCTTAGTGCGGCCGAGCTCGACCGACAGCGTTACGTTGACATCGAGCAGCATGTCCAAACTGATTTCAGGATTCTCACTCATTGCCTGTTTCCTCATTTAAAGCTTGGTCAACGGCACTCGAGAGCGTGACTCCCGCTCCCAGGTCGAGCAGACCTGTCATGCCGTACTTGACTGATTTTTTGTCGTCAAAAACGCCGAATTGGCCAAAGCCGACTGACTGGTTTTGCACCTCTAGACTCACCGAGCCCAGTTGAGCCAGATCAACCACATCGCCGACCTTGAGCCCGAGCACTTCGCGAAGCGGTAACTCGATCGATGCCAACACGCCGGATACCTCCACCGCGACATCCTGCATCTGCTCGGCGATTCGAATCTGCCACTCGCCCTCCAACGAGACGCCTGACTCCTTTTTGGGGCCAGCCAACTTGTCCTCGAGGCTTTCGAATGATTCGAACGGCACGAACAGGCGCAATACATCTTCGAAATCGGGTGTCGACACGTCCGTGACGAGCGCCAGATACTTCTCTGTCGCCACTCGCTCTTCGAGTGCGTCGAGATTGTTCTGGGTGTCGATTACCTCAGTCTCGAATGCAACTTTTTCTTTAAAGGCGTTGGTAACTGATTGCAGGTATAGCTCGGTGAGCTTGCTTGCCACGCGCATTTCGCTCGATGTCGCATCGGCGCGGCCCGTGACACTCGGTGGCTTTGTCTTGCCGCCACCGAAATAGCGGTGCACCAAATAAGACAGCGTGTTCAGAGAAATCACCAGAAATGCGTCTCCGGCCACCGGCTTGAGATTCAGCGTGACCAACACAAGGCCTTCGGGCAGCGCCGCGATCGCCTCAGATACGGAGAAAACGCGTGGCGCCTGACACTTGACCGCCATGTCAGTGCTGAGCTGCTTTACGAGCCCGTGGTGAATGAGTTCGTCCTGACGCTCGAGAATGGCTGCCAAGGCGCCCATTCGATTAACGGTGCCCTGCTCACGCGCGGTGATGTCGAAACGCCGATATTCCCGAGCAGAATCATCTGCAAAGAACACCTCGTCGTCGCCCGATGATTCCATCAGGGCGTCGACTTCGTTTTCAGACAAGACTTCTTCAGACACGGCTCAGGACACCCCGGTTACTGCAAATTAAAGCTGGTGAAATAGACTTCCTGCACGCCAGCTCCATCCGGGAACTTGAGTACTCGGTTAATCGCAGCACGGCTGGAAAGTCTTAATTTTTCTTTGCCCTCGACTGAGCGCATCTCGCCAAAGGCCTGTCGAGCAAATAGCGTATTCAGCTCATTGACGATGACCGGCATATCGCGCTCCGCGATATCGGCACTCTCCTGATGATGGAACATCAGCTGTACGTCGCCCTGGATGTAGCGGATATCGCCCTGGTAATCGACGTTCACCAAGATCTTGCCCACCTGAATGTAGATCGGATCGGGATTCTCAACCACGTCCGGCGCCTCGGCTTCTGCCTCGGCACTGCTGGGCTCCATATTCGACATCATGTAGTAAGTAATCCCGCCGGACGCAGCAATAGACAGCAACATGACGGGGATCAAAATCATCAGCAGCTTGCCCGTGGTGATGCCCGCTGGCTTCACCTCTTCCTTTTCTGTGTCTCTGTTTCGTTTTGCCATCAGATCGTTCTCCCGATTGCGCCTACCGCGCGGGGTCTACCCCCTTGATTAAGCAATAGGCATGCCAAAAAAAATAAACCTTATAAAACAACGCTTTAGAGATAATAAAATCTCATGCGTTGGTTTATTGACGGTATCGAAAAATCGTCCAACCCACGCGCTCCCCCAAAAAGTGAGTGCACGAGCAGACAAGAAGGAGTCTAGCGTGGAATAGGCGGAATAAAACGTGCCGACCCAGCGGATACACTGGGGCGGGAAAAGAGCATGCCTTGCTATCGTGACTGCGACGCCATCACAGCGCCCGTTTAGATATAGGTATCGACCCGACCAGCCCCATCGAGAGTATCTTCAGCATCGACATTAGCGAGCTTCGGCCTCAAGGCCTGGCCATCGGCTTGGGCATCACTATCGCCTTGAGCCATGCGCTGAGCGTCTTCATCCAAAGGCTCCCCGCGGCGTTGCGATTCAGTTTGATCGCTCACGTCCCCCTGTGCGAGCTGAATGCCACTTTGCTGCAGCATTTCTCGCAGTCGCGGCATAGATTGATCCAAAAGATCTCTCGCTAAGGCTGTCTCAGCAACGAATACAACGCGGGCGTTATCGCCGTCGGTATTGATCGTGATCTGCACGCGGCCCAATTCTGCGGGCGTCAGCTGCAATCGTGCCTCCTGGAGACCGTTGTTCACAAACACGCGAACCTGCTCGCCCACCTCATCGGTGAATTGCGGTGCCGAAGGTAGGTTTTGCATCACGTGTTCACCACCGGCACGCATCGCGGCAGGTGATGCGGAAGACGCGGATGCTGGAAGCCCCGAGGGAGTGGGCGCTCCGCCGACAGTGGTTACTGTCGTCGATGAGGCCGAATTAGTGGCTTGAGGTAGCTCAAAAGAAGCCGATCGATTGCCCTGCAAATCCAGAGCGAAGCGGCCATCCGAGGACCCGTCCTGCATCGATCTCTGTGCCATCGCCATAGGGTCCAGTGCCGCTGCGCTCGAAGATACACGAGGTTGTGAATCGATAGCGGCCGCCATACGAGCACGTGCCACGTTGCTCGGCTGCAAACTGTCAGGACCGTCTATGTCCGTTTTTAGATTGGCAAGCTCCGTGGCGGGTGTGACCGTGCGTCCGGCGTCAGCGACCTTTAACTGTGAGGCAGGCCCGCCACTATTTAACTCTGAGGCAGGCCCGCCACTATTATTTAATGAGCCCGGTGCCACGGACTGGCCCACGCGGCGCTGTTCCGCTATCTGCGCAGGTGACAGTGTCACAGCCGTGTTGCGATCAACGGTAGTGCTACCCGCCTCGCGCGCGGCTACCTGAGACTCCCTCACTCGCGGTGCCTTGAGGGCTTGCTGTAAGTCATCAGCGGTCAGATTCGCTGTTCGAGCCGTGGCATCAGGACTCATCGCATCTGCGCTGCCGGCGATCTGCTTGTTCTGTGCGCTGGCAAACGCCATCGCCGCACGGCGCGGGTCGACTTCATCGCCTGCTAACTGATCAGCCCCGGTAGAGGTTGTGCTGGAAGCGTTCGGGGAAGTGAAGCGGGTCGACTCAGCGGCTGCGCGAGCCGCCGCGACTGTGTCAGCCCGCGGGACAGTCGCGTCAGGCGAGCCGTCAACGGCGTGATTGGCTCGCGCTAAGGCGACGCCGCCGCCCAGCACCTCTTGAACCCCAACCGGGCGCTCAAATAACGATCGATCGGAAAAATAGTTCGCCTTATTAAAGTGGGTCGCACCCTCGCTGGACAATGTTTTTAAGCGCAACTGAATGCTGTCCAGACTGGCATCACTGTCGGCCAGCGCCTGCTGAAGATCTGCCGCGATGGTGCCCTGAATACTGCCCTGCCCGCTAGACGCCATCATGTTCCAGATCGCATCCAGTCGCTGTGATTGCGCCGGAGTGAGAGCCCCTCCGGCCGTGTTCTGACTGTTGAGCGCGTTATTGGCGTTCATGGCCGCTTTTGTCGGATCAGCCATGGCTAAAGGCATCGTCTCGTCGCTGATCAGTGCCGTTGCCAACCCGGTGAGTGCGGTAGCGGGCGTGCCATCGCGGTAGGCCGCTTCCGTAAATTCAAGAACACCGGCACCCGCTAACTGC
>JADHQG010000108.1 GCA_016778045.1 Luminiphilus sp.
CAGACCCCTTGTATTCTAGAGTGCCAGACGCGACCGCTCTCTTCACCACTGCGAGCGTCACTATCGGTCGGGCATTAAACCAGAAACGCACTGATGCGGTCAGCCCAATCCATTTGCCTGCAGTATTTCGCTACTCGCCGCCGTCACCCTTATAATGCAGGGTCGGAGGATCACGGTTGAAAAAGCCCCCCACAAAAAACGAGCTGCGCCAGCGATTAGAGAGACAAACCGCCGCTTTTTTATCTGAGGGTGGCAAGGTGCAGGAATTTGCCGTCGGCGAAAGCGCCTACGATCGAAGCGAGATGCCGCCCGCTGCGCCACTGTTTGAGGCGCGCAAAACGACCCGTACCCCCCTCACCGAGGTCATTGCGGCCCTCGACGCGAGGCGCGCGGAAAAGCGGCCGCGCACAAAAATCGTCAGGCACCGAACCCCAAAGCGTCGGAGACAGGTCGTCTACGATGACTTTGGTGAGCCGCTCCGTGTCATCTGGGTCGAGGAATAATCTCCGCTCCTCGGCACTCTCTGCACTCCCACTGCACTCCCAGTACACTCCAGCCACACGCCTTCTGCACTGCCTCTGCATCCCGCCCTGAACTAACGAGGCCTTGACCGCGTAATGTCATCGTCTATCAACGAGTAGCTAGCGTGACGACGTTACGAGAGGTCATAGAGGTCCCGCGACCCGTGGAGCATTGCTTCCGCTACGTCGCTGACTTTCGAACCACGGTGGAATGGGATGCGACTGCCATCCGCGCCACCAAGACAACCCCGGGGCCGATCACTGTCGGGACGGCATTTGCCGTGCGCTGTAAAGCGGGACCGACCTCGCTTGCGCTGGACTATGTCGTCACGGCCATGACGCCTTTCCATAGCATCGAACTGAAGGGCGTCGGGCGTTTCTTTACGGTGCGCGACACCATTACCTTTGAAGCACTGGCCAGTGGGCTGACGCGCATTACTTACGTCGCGGAGTTTGAATACCACCTTGGATTGGGTGCATTGGCAAAAAATGCGGAAACTGGCCTTAAAAAGATGGGACGCGCCAGCCTTAAAGGCCTGGCACGCGCGCTTGAGGATAATAATCCAGCACCCAAAGCCTCGTTGGATACTCAGAAGAAAGACAGCTCTCTGGCGACGGCCTTGAGCTGTTTCACCCGCTATGGCTATCGCCGAGGCCGCCGCTGCTGGCACCCACTCAGTACCGACATGGAGGGCAAGCATGTTGTGCTGACAGGCGCAAACGCCGGACTTGGCTTCGCCACAGCCGTAGCACTGCTGGAAGCGGGGGCTAAGCTCACGGTGGTCATTCGCGACCCCAAGAAGCTGGAGAGCATGCAACACGCGCTGGAAGCTGAAACCGGCAGAGCTGCTGACAACGTCGAGCTGGCCGACCTGAGCTTGTTATCGGAGGTGAACGCGCTGAGCGAGCGATTGATCAAGCGAGGGGAGCCCATCGATGTATTGATCAACAATGCGGGTGCGCTCTTCAATGAGCACGCCGAAACACCTGAGCGCATCGAACGCAGTGTTGCACTGCTGTTGCTATCTCCTTGGCGACTCACAGAGCGCCTCATGCCCCTCATCGAACATCACGATACACCCGCGCGAGTCATCAACGTCGTTTCCGGGGGCATGTACACCCAGAAACTGCGTCGCAACCAACTCATCATGTCAGCCAATGGGTATAACGGCTCAATAGCCTACGCTCGCTCCAAACGTGCGCTGACCGTATTGACGGAGCTGTGGGCAGACGAGTGGCGATCGCGCAATATCGTGGTTAACAGCATGCATCCCGGGTGGGCGGATACACCCGGCGTGCAAACGGCCTTGCCCGGTTTCCGCCGGGTTACCAAAACAGTGTTGCGCACCCCTGAGGAGGGAGCCGATACCATCGTGTGGCTCGCTCGCGCAAAAGAGGCGGATCAAGCGACAGGCCTACTGTTTCTTGACAGAGAGCCGAGAACCACACATCTCAAACCCAAGACGGCTGAAACCGACGAGGAGAGAACGCAACTTCGGCCATGGCTGCAAGAGACCTACGACAATCTGCAGCTCGATTCGAGCGCTTGAGCTCTCCTCTTACCGGGGTTACTGTCGTGGCACCTCTTTTGCAGGTGACGTCACATGTCAAATTCGCTTGACCATTTCCGCCCCACCTTTGAGCCCGCCGCTATCGAGGATGCGAAGTTACGGCTCGCCAAAACGCGCTTTCCCAACGCTGAGACAGTAGAAGACTGGCAACAAGGCATGCCGCTCTCTTACTGTCAGGAGCTGGTTCGCTACTGGCAAGAAGACTACGACTGGGAGCGCGTGCCGAAGCACCTCAACCAGTTCGATAATCTGATCACAGAAATCGACGGGCTCAAGATTCACTGCCTGCATATTCGCAGTCCGCACAGCGATGCCCATCCCCTACTGATTACCCATGGCTGGCCCGGTTCTGTGTTGGAGTTTCTCAAAATTATCGAGCCCCTGACTAACCCCACTCTGTCTGGGGGTGACCCGGCTCATGCCTGTCATCTGGTGATCCCTAGCCTGCCTGGGTTCGGATTTTCTGATCCACCCAGCAAACCGGGGGTTGGCGTTGAGCGCATTGCGGCGATGTGGGATACGCTCATGATACGACTAGGCTATAACCGCTATCTGGCACAGGGGGGCGACTGGGGATCGCTGGTCACACACGCGTTGATGCTGCATCCCGATACGCACTGCCGGGCCGGACACATCAACTTGCCGCTGGTATTGCCCGACGACATCACCCTCTCATCCGAAGACCCCGCCGAGCAAGCTACCCTGGCCGCTGCGATGCAGTACCAAGAACACGAATCCGGTTATTCGAAACAACAAAGCACCCGCCCCCAGACGCTGGGGTACGGATTGGCTGATTCACCTGCCGGCCAATTGGCGTGGATTGTCGAGAAATACGCGCAGTGGACCGACTGCGTGCAAAATGGGACGCGACACCCAGAAAATGCCATTAGCCGGGACGAGCTATTGGACATCGTCACCCACTACTGGATGACCAACACCTCCGCTAGCAGCGCACGCCTCTATTGGGAGAGCTTTACCCAGGCTGACTACCGGCCCATCGAGGCGCCGATGGCTCTGTCGCTGTTCCCGAAAGAGCTGTTCTTATGCACCGAGCGATTAGCAAAAACCCGCTATCAGAATTTGATCATGTTCAATAATCAGCATGAAGCCGGAGGCCACTTCGCCTCACTGGAACAGCCCGAGGTATTGGTTGCAGATCTTAGACAGTGGCTGACGATACTGCGGACAGAGGCACTGATGTGAAGTTGGCAGCAACACACGCTTACACCCCCGGCTCGCCGGAATCCGATTACTGGCAAGCTCGCAATAAGCTCGCTGTGGCGGCAAGGCGGCTCAATGAAAAACTGGTCAGCACGGATATACCGCCAAGCCTTGCCAGCGAACTCGCCGAGCAAATTGAGTCGCTGTCGAGCCAGCTTTCGGCGCTGAATCAAGTGACCGGCTTGCTCGAAATGGGTCGCCGGCCGGACCGCGGCAGCATCGACAACGTCATGGGAGAGCTGGTCGCGATGGCCGGGCGGAGCCACCCTTGCGCTCCCGCGCTTACCTGGCAGGAAGGCACTAATCGCATCACTGGCACCGTGGTCTTCGGGCAGGCCTTCGAGGGCCCACCGGGGCATACCCATGGTGGCTGGGTAGCGGGCATACTGGATCACATCATGGGTATGACGCATGTCAGAACGGGCCATCCCGGCATGACAGGCGGGCTGTCGATTCGGTATCTGAAACCGACCCCCCTAAACGAAACCATTCAGATTAATGCTGAAGCCACTGAATTGGACGCGCGGCGCACTGAGGTCAAAGCGACCATGAAATGGGGCGAGGTCATCACCGCGACCGCTGAGGCAATCTTTGTGCGGGTCGACAGCGCAAAGTTCGGCTTCGACGCCGCCTGATAACTTAGAGCCGCTGGTAAACCGTCGCCCCATCAATGACCGTGCGGTCCACCCTGATTGCGCGAACGTCTGGCGCCGTCAGTGGGTTGTCAGACAACACCACGAGGTCCGCCCTCTTGCCAGGCTCGATCGATCCCACTTGATCATCCATGAAGACCTGCCATGCGGCATCGATGGTGACAGCCCTTAACGCAGGCAGACGCTCAATCCGCTGTGCCGGTCCGATAACCACTCCGCCCGTGCTCTTGCGCTCCACCTGGCTCCAAACCGCTTGAAGGGGCAACATGGGCGTGACCGGCGTATCCAGGTGCGAGCTAAATCTGACGCCCGCATCCATAGCCCAGCGGCCCGGGCTCATGTTGGCTGCGCGTTCAGGACCCATAAAGATCGCAGCGTGGCGATCGCCCCAGTAATAGGTATGGGCAGAAAAAAAGCTGGGAGTCACTCCCATCGCCGCCATTCTGTCGATCTGGTCTTTACGGGTCATTTGCGCATGAATAATCAGGGGCCTGGCATCCGGCCAGGGATACTCGGCCATCGCCGCTTCGATCGCATCCAAACCGTCGTCGATGGACGCGTCACCATTGCAGTGAATCGCGACCTGTATCCGCCGCTGATACAGTCCGGCGACCTGACGAAAAAGCGCTTCTCTCGATACTGAGGGATAACCGCGATAACTCGTATCACCCTTGAAAGGAACGTAGTAGGGCTCTGTCAGATAGCCGGTGTACCCCTGAATACTGCCATCAGCAATGATCTTGACCCTCGGCGCCGACACCCTTCCGGCTTCGAATTGCTCGAGGGCGGTCTCACCCGAGAACAGCGCCTCCCCTACCTCCTCAAACAGAGGGAACAGCGCGACCCGCTGCGGAAATTGGTTCCAGTTACTCAAGACGCCTAATAGCCTCGCGACGGAAGTGGGCATGCCGCCTGCTGATGCGGTTGTCACACCCACCGCGAGGTACTCCTCAGCCGCCTGGGTTGTCATGCGTAACGCATCCATCATGCTCAAATCCAGAGTGTGCTCCCACACCGCTCGCGCAGCCGTCTCCTCCAACCCGCCATTGGGGCGGCGACCGTCTGCAGACCCAGCATCTCGCACGATGACACCCCCCTCTGGATCGGGTGTGGAC
>JADHQG010000109.1 GCA_016778045.1 Luminiphilus sp.
AGGTGCGGCAGGGGCGGTGCTCAGCACACCCGATAACATTTTCTATGCCACGGGCTTCAGCTCTGTCATGGACGGCTGGCATCTGGTGGAACCCATCGCCGCTGTTTTTGTCCCCACCGATGTCGCATCGCCCGTGGTGCTCATCCTGCCCGAAGCCAGCGTGATCTCGCCCATTGTCTCCCAGCGCGGTGGGCACACGGTCCACTTCGACCGGCTGGCCACCTTCGACATGCTGAATTTCTGTGAAACCGCGCGCGCCGAGGATGCCCATCTGGCCCTGCCTGATGATCTGCTGGCGGAGCTGGGCGATGTCATGGAGCAGGTTGAGGGTCAGTGCGAACCCGACATCGTTCAGAGCATTGCAGCCTGTCTGTCACGCCATGTATCCAAGGAGGAGCAGATTCTGTTTGATGACCTTCGCGTGGCAGCGCGGGTCGAGGCTTTAACCAGACAGGCATCCGGCGATGCTCTGGATGTGATGTTCGCCGCGCGGGCCGTGAAAACCGCAGACGAACTCGACACGCTGCGGGAAAGCGGGCAGATCGCCGATGCCATCATGTCCTACACCATCTCGCAGCTGGGCGTGGGCAAAAGCTGGGGCGAAGTCGAGAAGCAAGTCGCGCATTTCATGATTGACCACGATGTGGATCCCTTACCGGGTAGCCCCATGCTGTTTGGCGGCGCCTATGATCTGGTCTTCCGCCCAGATCTATTTCGCACGCCGGTCAGCCGCCCCTTCGAGGGTGGAGAAATTGCCATTCTCGAAACCCAAGGGCGTTACAAAAACTTCTGGATCGATATCAACCGCACCGCCCATATTGGACCCGCCACACCCGCCTACCGCGATCAGTTCAACGCTGTCAGAGAGATCTTTGACACAATCAGCGCGCGCCTTGCACCCGGGGTCAATACCGCGGAGATCTGCGCTTTTCATGAGATACCGGCAACGCAGTACCTCGACCCGCCCGAAAAATTGCTGGTGGTGGCGCACTCTGTCGGTCTGGTTCCGCTGGAAAGCCCCGTGAGGTACCCGGGCACAGGGTTACACGGCGCGAAAGAAGGCTTCACGGTGGAAAAGGGCATGGTGATCAGTATCGACTGCCTCTACTTCGGCAGCAGGCTTGGGCCATCCCACATGGAAAACGTCTTTATTGTTAACGAGAACGGCGCTGAACCGCTATATCGCTTCCCGCTGGATCTGGCAGAAACCGGCTGACGTTGTCGGCCTGACTAGGCGCGTTGCTTGAGGTGGTAGCCAAATCGGGGGAACCACACCTGAGCTGCCTCACCGGCCAGCGGCTCGACGCTCAGCACCACCTGCTCGTGATCCACCGCGAGCAGACGACCCGATGCGCTGCCGCGATCGGCTGACCCCGCAGAAATATCAATCCACTCGCCAACCCATTGGGCCAGAGGCTCCTGATCCGGGGTGTCGGGGAGCGGCCTCGCCGGACCAACTTTCAACGCCTGCCACGCGACGTCGATTTCTACATCCTCCCGATCACCCGCGCCCAACGCCGACACGCGCTCATACCAATCAGTGAGTCGCGGGAAGGTCTCCACAATTGGCATCAGCGCTGGCAGCGCGCTGTGGATCATCCACACCATCCCCCAGACGTGAATATCACAGCTATCCGCCTGTGCGCCGCCCAAAAAATCTTGACCCAGTCCCAGCTGAGCCTCGACGGTCCCAAGGTACGCCCGCACTTGACTGCGGCGATCGGGGTCGGAGACATCGAGCATGTCGAAATCGACATCTGGGAAGACCCGCTTGCGATCAGCCAGAAAGTCGGCATCCCACTCACTCTGATAGGCCGCCAACGCCGCGTGCAGGAGCGGCGTGAACAGCCGCTCGCCCCAGGCGTAAAGGGCCGCTTCGCGCAAACCACCCTGTGCATTGATCGCCGGGCCACTGGCATCAAACGCGTCCAACGCGCGCGCAATCATCCAGTTGTCGATGAACACATCCTGGCCAATTTGCAACACCGGGGTGCCGCGATAGCCACCGGTGAGTGCCTCAACATCGGGCTTCGGCGCAATCATGGGCATCTCGACGCTCTGCCACGACAGCCCTTTAAGCCCCATCATTTTCTGCGCCTTTTGCGAGAAGGGTGAGACATCGTATTGATGCAGAATTAGAGCGGTGCTGGCCATGTTGATTATTCCTGTGAGCGCCCGCAAACCCTGACGCCGCGCGGTGGTGGCGTCAAGGCCCGACATATCACCCGGCAAAAAGTTTGAGGCGCCCGCTGATCAACCGCTAAGCTTGCGTCATGGACGCCCTAACCACCTTCTCAAGGGTTGTGAGTGAAGCCACCTCCCTGCTGGGAGAGTCAGGCTTTGCAGCCGCATTGGGTAATGGCATTCGCGAACTGATCGAGGCGGATGACGTGTCCCTGATCCGCTACCCCGATGCAGACCCCCCCGTGATCGAATACACCCTGCCCCCAAAACGACGGGGCAAGACAACGCTGGACCGCTATGTCAAAGGCCCGTTTCTCTTGGATCCTTTTTATCGGGCCGCACAGGTTGATGAGCGCTTCGGCGTGTTCCGTCTTCGCGCGCTGGCACCGAGTGGCTTTAAGGAAAGCGAGTACTTTCGCACCTGGTACCACGAATGCGGCTTTCAGGATGAGTGCGGCTTGCTGATCGAGCTAGACAGCGGCTCTCTCAACCTTGCGCTGGGCATGACCGGCAGTAGCCGCCGTTTTTCGAAGCGCCAAGTAGATCGGCTCGAAACGGTGTTCCCAGCGGTGGAAGCCCTGGTGCGCCGCCACTGGAACCCACTGGCCCCGTCTGGGGAACCCGCAGACCTGCGCGCGCGTCTGCATGAGGCCCTTGGCGCTTTCGGCTCATCGGTACTCACGCGCCGCGAGCAGCAGGTGATCGAGCTAGTGCTCCTTGGCAACAGCACGCGGCTCGTGGCCGAGAAGCTGGGCATATCGGGTGAGACAGTCAAACTGCATCGGAAGCACGCCTACGCGAAGCTGGATATCTCATCTCAGGCTGAGCTCTTTTATCTCTTTGTGGATGCTCTGGCGAGTCACCAGGGAGATAGCGGTGCAGACCCGCTGACCAGCTACCACCATCAGGGCACGCGGAGTTAACCGGCGTGGCTCGTGCTGAGCAAGATCTTTCCCAGCTTTTGCAGGACGGCTTTGATGCGCTGAACCGTGGCCAACTGGAGGTTGCGGCCAAGGCCTGTCAAAACGCGCTGTCACAGCGCCCCGACCTCGCCCCCGCGCATTTTTTGGTCGGCTTGGTGGCCCTTGAGGGTGAGAAAAGGCAGGTTGCCCACAATGCGTTCAAATCAGTGGTCAAAATCGACCGTGACCATGCGGCCGCCTGGGCACAGATCGCCCGCCTGAACGCCAGCGAGGGCCGCATCGCTCTGGCCGAGGCTGCGCTCAAGGAGGTCAGGCGCATACAACCGACCGATCCGGCGGTGCTCGATCTCACCGGAACGGTGCTGAATCAGCTGGGCGAATACGAAACCGCCAAAGCCTTCTTCGCCCGAGTCAATGAGCAGGCGCCGGGTAAAACCGGCTACATGATGAATCTGGCGAATGCCTTGGTGTTCAACGGCGATATCGAAGAGGCTGTCGAGCTATTCCGGGCGGTCATCGATCTGGACCCGCGTAGCGCGCAGAGCCATTGGGGCCTCGCCAACGCCGTGAAGGCCGCTGATGACCAACACATCTTGCAAATGCAGCAACTGATCGATACCTGCTCGGCTAACCCCAGAGCGCGAGGATTTCTCTACTACGCGATCGGCAAAGAATACGAGGACCTGCAACAGTGGCAAGCAGCTTTTGATGCCTTCACTGCGGGCGCCGCGGCGCGACGCGAAACCGTGGAATTTGATGAGGTAGCCGAAGAGGCGATGTTTGATTTGATTCGCACGCGATTTGACGCAGCTTGGCTGGCAAAGCGCCCGGGCGGCAACCCCGACCCATCGCCCATATTCGTATTGGGCCAGCCGCGCACTGGCACCACCCTCATCGAACGGGTTATCACCAGCCATTCGCAGGTCCATTCGGCCGGCGAGTTACAGCAGTTCGGCCTGGCGACCCGCCGCGTCTCGCAGCATATCGATCACCGGCGCTTCTCGTCGGGATTGTTTGCTGCGGCTGCCGACGCCGACCCGAAGGCCATCGGTGACCGGTATCTCCAGACCAGCGCCCGTATGCGCGGCAAGACGCCGCGATTCGTCGATAAGCTGCCGGTGAATTACTTGCACCTACCCCTTATTCTCGCGGCCTTGCCCAACGCGCGTATCGTGCATTTGGTTCGCGGCCCGATGGACGCCTGCTTCGCCAGTTTCAAACAGCTCTTTGCCGACGCCTACCTTCATTCCTATGAGCAAAAGGAGATGGCAAGGCACCACATCCGCTATCGGCGCTTGATGGACCACTACCGCGCGGAATTCCCAGACCGTTTTATCGATATCCGATATGAGGATGCAGCACGGGATCTCGAACCCCATGCGAGATCTTTGATCGCCGCACTCGGGCTTAATTGGGAGGACGCCTGCCTGAATTTTCATGAGAGTAGCGCGGGTGTCGCCACTGCCAGTGCCGTTCAGGTCCGGGAGCCGGCTCATACACGCTCCATTGGTCGTTGGAAGCGATACGAGTCGCAGTTAGCACCCATGTGTGAGGAGCTTGCGCGGGCCAGTGTGCCCTTCGACTAGACCCCAGCCGATCTGCAAGACGCCATACATGACCCCACATCAGTCAAGCCGATATCAACTTTTAGCCAGATAGCCCCACCGAAGGTTTTACAGCATGGCTTTTTACGCGGCTCCGCAGGCCTACGAGGGAAATCCAGTGCCAGCCTACCCCTTATGGGTAGTCTGTACACGCCGTCAAGATCGGGAGACACTTGGGGGTTGCAATGTGTGGTGAGTGCGGCTTGTTTAGCCCCCTAAAACCGGGGCCCTTGTGCAATAAACGCGAACCACTGTGAAAATCGGAGGCCCATCGTGCAATTTTCGTCTTCCCGAATCTTTCAAAAGCATCTGTTACCGATTGCGGTCTCAGCCGCCGTCGGCACCACTGG
>JADHQG010000110.1 GCA_016778045.1 Luminiphilus sp.
CCACGTTGCCCATGCGCGTCGAGGGGCTTTGATTGCGATTGCCGTAAACGCGCTTGGGATTCTCTCCG
This sequence comes from Luminiphilus sp., assembly GCA_016778045.1. GTDB lineage: Bacteria > Pseudomonadota > Gammaproteobacteria > Pseudomonadales > Halieaceae > Luminiphilus. Next base: position 69 of record JADHQG010000110.1, read on the forward strand.
CAGGCCATTTTGAGTCCGTGTGGTGCGTCCGGGAACTTCATTGCCTGATAGCTGAGCGAAGGCACATTCTTAATGGTGACGCCGCGTCCGCCAAAGAGATTGGCTGACCCCGGCAGAATTTGCATGGCGGTGACACCGCCCGCCAGCGCGCGCGTGAAACCTGGATCTTGTGGCCAAATACTATGCTCAGCCCAAACCTCGGCCGTCACGGGAGCGGTCGCCTCGTTGCCGTCACTATGAGCGGCGACACCCGGTGAGGGATAGACACCCAGATGAGAGTGCACGTCGATGAGGCCTGGTGTGATCCACCGTTCGCTCGCGTCGACGATGGTCGTCTCTGGCGGCACTTCGCCTTCACCCACCCACGCAATGACGCCGTTGGCTAAGAGAAGGCTGGTGTTTTCCAGCCTTCGACCGTCGCCGGTCAGCAGGGTCGCGTTTTGTAGCAGGGTGGGCTCGGCAGTGGGTGCGGCGTAGGTGGACGGAAAAGCCTCGTCTTGCGCCATCGCGCCACCGGCAATCGTGAGCAGTAGGGTCAAAGAGAGCAATTTGTGCATGAAAGTTGGTTCCTTGGGTGGGCCGGTGAGGCAGTGCCGGCAAGGGGGTTTGCTAATCATTGGTACGCATGCGCTAATCTGGTGCTTGTTTTACTCCGGACGGGGGATCTCGGATGCGCCGCTTTGTTGATTTATCGATTTATCTTGAAAATGAGGTGGTGAGTGACCCGCCAGCGATGAAGCCCAACATCGACTACATCACCCACGACATTGGCGCACAGCAAATGGCCTCTTTCTTTCCCGGCCTAGAGAGTCACGAGCTACCAGATGGTGAGGGGTGGGCCATCGAGTTTGTGCAACTGTGCACGCACAATGGCACGCATCTGGATGCGCCTTACCATTTTCATCCCACCATGAACGAGCAGGCGGGTGGCAAAGAGCGGGCGATTACAATTGACGAGGTGCCGTTGGAATGGTGCTTCCAGCCCGGCGTAAAGCTAGATTTCAGGTCATTTCCCGACGGTTATGTTGTCACGGCAGCTGATGTTAGAGAGGAGCTGGCCCGCATTGGCCATGTGTTGTCGCCTATGGAGATTGTCGTCGTCAATACAGCGGCAGGCGCTGCTTACGGGCAGGACAATTTTGTCAGTAAAGGTTGTGGCATGGGCTATGAGGCCACGATGTATTTGCTGGAGCAGGGCATTCGCGTGACCGGTACAGACGCCTGGAGCTGGGATGCGCCATTTGATCACACGGCTGAGCGCTACGCAGAGACCGGTGACGCGGGCTTAATCTGGGAGGGACACAAGGCGGGGCGCCATATTGGCTACTGCCATCTAGAGAAGCTTCATAATCTCGAAGCTTTACCGGCCAGCGGCTTTACGATCAGTTGCTTTCCCCACAAGATCCGTGGCGCGTCCGCAGGATGGACTCGGGCGGTCGCGATTATCGATGAGTGATAGTTAATCGAGCGCTTTCAGTGTGGCATAGGCGCTCAGTGCCTCCTCCCGCGCGGTTTTATGGTCCACGATGGGCACCGGATAGGTATCTCCCAGACTGACACCGGCAGCGAGCAGCATGTCGTCTGGCGCTTCCCAGGGTTTATGCAGATATTTATCGGGCAAGCCTGCCAATTCGGGTACCCAACGACGGGTATAGCCGCCAGCCTTATCGAATTTTTCACCCTGAGCGATGGGATTGAAAATTCGGAAGTAGGGCGAGGCATCCGCGCCGGAGCCCCCCACCCATTGCCAGCCGCAGGCGTTTGACGCGAGATCCGCATCGAGCAGGCAATCCCAGAACCAGGCTTCTCCCTCGCGCCAATTCAATAACAGGTGCTTGGTCAAAAATGATGCGACTACCATGCGGACCCGGTTGTGCATGAACCCGGTGTGCCAGAGCTCGCGCATGCCTGCATCCACAATCGGGTAGCCCGTTTTGCCTGCTTGCCAAGCTTTGAGCCGGTCAGCGTCTTCTCCCCAGGGGAAGAAGCCGAACTTGGGGTTAAAGGCTTCATCGGGCATGTTCGGAAAGTGGAACAGCAGGTGATAGCAGAACTCGCGCCAGCCGATTTCGCTCAGAAACTTATCGATTGAATCGCCCGCCCCGGGGCGTTCTCGTTTGATACTTTGGGCGGCGTGCCAGACCTGTCGGGGCGATAGATTGCCGAATCTCAAGTACGGCGAAAGTCGCGACGTATTGGGCTCGGACGGAATATCCCGGCCGTCGCCATAGTTCATGACATGCTGTGATAAAAATTCGCTTAATGCGCCCTGCGCGCCTGTTTCGCCGGGGGTCCAGAGATCATTCCAGCCATAGGCCCAATTGGGCTGTGAGGGTGTGAGCTCCCAGTCGCAGATGTCCTCACTGTGCGGTGCGGAGTTAATGGCCGATAGTACCGGTACCTCTGACGGTATCGCAGGTTCCGGCCGCCGGTTGCAGGCCCGCCAGAACGGGGTGAAAACCTTAAACGGCGTGCCACCTCCCGTTGCGACGTCCTCGGGCTCATGTAGCAGGGTGCCGGGGAAGCGCTTGAGCGCGGCCCCAACGTCGGCCAACGCGTCCCGCACGCTAACCTCTAGTGTGTGAGACCACGGTTGATAATGACGGCTGCAGTGCACCGTCTTGGCGTTGATCTCACTCGCAAGCGTCGCGAGTACGGCGGCGGGGTTGCCTGTGCGTAAGATCAGCTCCACTCCCTGCTCGCTTAATGCGGTTTGTAATGCCGTAAGACTGTGATGTAGCCACCAGCGACTGGCTCCACCTAAAGTCCATGGATCGCCCAGGTCAGGGTCAAGCACAAAAACGGGCAGCACCGGCCCCTCGTTCGCAGCGGCCTGCAGGCCGGGTAGGTCGGTCAGACGCAGGTCGTCTCGAAACCAATAAATGGATACATCAGCCATGTAGCGATTCCTGAATAGGGTCCGACATGCGCTCGACGCATTGTTGGAGCAGGTCAAAGGGTGCGTCGGAAAAACGCAGTTCGCAGAGGTCATCAGCGCGGGTTTCGCCCTGATTGAGAATGACGATCGGCTTACCCTGCTGCGAGGCATAACGACAGAAGCGGAATCCCGAGTAGACCGATAACGAACTGCCGAGCACTAACATGCCCTCGGAGGCATCGATTAACTCGTAACAGGAGGCAACCGTTGCCTGGGGCACGGTGCCGCCGAAGAACACCACCGCTGGCATTAAGGTACCCTCGCAACTTGGGCAGGCCGGTATCTGAAAGTTCTCAACGACCGAATGGGGTAAATCGGCATCGCCATCGGGCCGGATTGTCAGTGAATCTGCGACGGTGAGGTCGTTGTGAGCGACAAGCCATTGCTGAATGTTTGAGCGAGGCTCGGTGTGTCCGCAGCCGAGACAGAGAACTTGATCCAATCGACCATGCAGATCAATCACGCGGGTCGAGCCGGCCTGCTGGTGAAGCCGGTCGACGTTTTGCGTGATCACGCCTGAGACGACGCCGCTGTGCTCCAATCTGACGAGATTAACGTGAGTGGCGTTTGGTACTGCTCTGTCTACCCTTGGCCAACCCAAGGCAGAGCGGCTCCAGTAGCGCTGCCGTTTTGCAGCGCTCTCGACAAATTCAGTGTGCTGTATGGGCTGGCTGCCCAACCAGTTCCCATGATGATCTCGGTAGGTTGGGATGCCGGACGCCTCGCTGACACCAGCGCCGGTCAGCGCCACCCAGGGACGCCCGGATGCCAGCATCGAGGTCAGTAAGTCAACCGATTCACTCATAAAGCGTATACGTCACGTGGGTGACACGGATTCTCGATGCGGGGCGATGAGGGAAAGCAATGCATATTTTGTTAACGGGCGGGACGGGACTGATTGGCACAGCGTTGTGTGGGGCGTTGTCTGCTCAAGGGAGTCAGCTCACTGTGCTGAGCCGATCTGCTCGGCGCTCGGTGCAGGGCAGGACGTTTATCACTCATCTCGAGCAATGCGCGTCGCCCGTCGATGCGGTGATTAACCTGGCGGGCGCCGGACTCGCGGACCGGCGCTGGACCGCTGCGTATAAACGCACCATCGTGCGCAGTCGCATCGATTTGACCCAGCAGTTGGTGAGCTGGATTGAGAGTCAGACAACGCGGCCGAAAACGCTGATCAGTGCCAGCGCCATTGGCTATTACGGCGCATCGCCAGACGATGCGTTTACCGAGCAGGGCACGCCCGGCACAGGGTTCGCGGCGGACCTTTGTCAGCGATGGGAGCAGGAGGCGCTGAGGGCAGAGGCACTTGCCGTTGATGTCGCCGTGCTGCGCCTCGGTGTCGTGCTGGCTAATGAGGGTGGTGCGCTGGGCAAGATGACCCAATCGTTTCGCTTCGGCGTGGAATCCTGGTTGGGTGCGGGTGAACAATGGTTGAGCTGGATTCATATCGACGACGTGGTGCGCGCCATTCAGTTTGTGTTGGCAGCCGATCCGCGCGCCACGACCTACAACGCGGTGGCTCCCGAGCCGGTGACTCACCGGGGCTTTGCTCATGAGGTTGGGCGACACTCTAGATCCTTACTCAAATTGGGCGTGCCGCCGCTCGCCGCTCGCCTGTTAGCGGGTGAAATGGCAGAGGAGCTCCTGCTATCTGGTCAGAAGGTCCTCCCGCAGGCTCTGATAGAGCAGGGCTTTGACTTTGCCTATCCGACGCTCACCGCCGCGCTCGATAACCTTCTAGGTCATTAGCTTCTAGGCCGAGGTGCCAACCTGCTGATAATCGAGGAACGCCTGCTGGACACCGTCCTGACTTTTCAGCTTTCTCAGGGCAGAGCGCTCAAGTTGCCGCACCCATTCCCGACTGACGCCCAGGCGATCAGCGATTTCGGAGCGGGATAGCGGCGGGCCGTCGTGAAGACCCCAGCGTGCCACGACAACGGCCTGTTCGTTGGCCTCTAAGCGGTCGACCGCCTCGCCTAGAAAGCGATGTAGTGAGTCCAAGTCCGCGTTACTCGTGGTATCGCCAAACTGATCGGAGGTCAGTGTAT
>JADHQG010000026.1 GCA_016778045.1 Luminiphilus sp.
CCAAACAACTATTGAAGCCGGAACTGCAATGGGAGATCGAGGGCTCACTGAACATGACTGCCGCCAGGGTTGCCGAGGCAGATAAAGGCCGCTCGGACTGGTACCGTGCACTAGATGACTTATTTGGTCGCTATGACCTGCTCGCGCTCCCCACAGCCCAAACATTCCCTTTCTCCGCAGATATCCATTGGCCTGAGTCGATTGACGGCAAAGCGATGGACACCTATCACCGCTGGATGGAAGTCACGATTGGCGGCACATTGGCCGGGCTCCCGGTCGTCAGCCTACCTGCAGGATTTGATGAGGACGGGCGTGCGATGGGCATACAGTTCATAGGGCCCATGGGAGCTGATCAAAAAGTGCTGGAATTTGCGATGGCCTATGAAACGGTGACCCAGCATTTGCATCAACGGCCAAAACTCGCGGAACACATAGACTAGGGGCGGCAAAACCCCCTCAGCAGCGCTGCGACATTCTCGCCCAGTGCCGAGACCGCATATCCCCCCTCAAATACGAACACCGTCGGTAGCCCGATGGCTTCGATCTGCTCACCCACCATGACGTAATCATCGGTCTGCAAGCAGAACGAGGAGATCGGATCATCAACAAAGGTGTCCATCCCAACCGATACCACGAGATAGGTGGGTTCGCATCGACCGACAAATTCAATCGACTTGGATAAGGCCTCATTCCACTCTGCATACGCAGTGCTCGCAGGTAAAGGCAGATTCAAATTGAACCCGTGCCCTTCCCCTTCGCCAACTTCGTCGGCGTGTCCGGCATAGAACGGGTACTCAAATTGTGGATCTCCGTGAATGGATGCAAACACCACGTCACTACGGTTATAAAAAATCTCCTGGGTACCGTTACCATGGTGGTAGTCGATATCCAGAATCGCCACGCGCTTCGCGCCGGCATCCCTCAACCATTGTGCGGCGATCGCTGCGTTATTCAGAAAACAATAACCGCCCGCGTAATTCGGGCCCGCGTGGTGCCCAGGAGGTCGGCACAGTGCAAGAGCTGCCCGGTCGCCCTCATAGACCAGCTTGGCGGCAGACAGCGCGATATCGCGTGAGGCGACCACCGCCTCAAAGGTCGTTTCGGTAATCGGTACGCAACCATCAAAGCAGTAGCGACCGAACTTGGCCACGATGGAATCGGAGCTATCTGCACGCATCCTGCCACGCGGCCAGACGCAGGGTGTGGGGTCACCCTCCACACCCAGTTCTTTACAGGCAGCGTGAGCCGTTTTGAGGAAGGCGAGATAATCAGCGTCGTGCACCGCCAGCGTCGTCTCGTCCCCAAATAGCGACGGCGTGATCGTCGAACCGAACTCCTCCGCCCCAAGGCTGCTCCGCACAATATCGACTCGCTCGGGTTTTTCATAAGGCGGTACAAACTGACCCACACTCAGCTCCCACGAGGGCGCGTGTAAATGATGGGCTTGCGAGGCGACTATTTTCATACTGGAAGAGACCTCTCCCTTGGCAAAAGACTGCTGAATCAAATGAAGCTAACGACGGGGAACAGCTTGTAGCCGCAAAAATCACGCGGCAGCAATGTCAGTCCAATGTATGCAACTCTCTGCGCATAATTTTTCCCGTACTGGTTTTGGGTAAGTCGTCAACAAACTGCACTGCGCGCGGCACTTTGTAGGCCGCCAAATGCTCTCTGCAGTAGCCAATGATGTCGTCAGCATCAGGTTGCGCGCCGGTTTTGGGCACGATGTAAGCCTTCGCCAGCTCACCCTTTTCCTCATCCGGGACACTGCCAACTGCAACGAGCGCGACGTCTTGATGCCCGGCCACGACCCGCTCAATCTCCGCGGGGTAAACGTTGTAGCCCGCAGTCAAGATCATGTCTTTTTTGCGGTCCACAATGAAAATACAGCCGTCCTCGTCCATGGAGGCGACATCCCCCGTATGTAGCCAGCCGTCTGCCTCAATCGTCTCCTGAGTGGCCTGCTCGTTACCGTAATACCCCTGCATGACCACGCCACCCTTGATCATGAGCTCACCGATGTCTCCTGCAGGCAGTGTCACAGCGGGATCTTCGGTAGACGCTATCCGTGCTTCAACATAAGGAAGCGCGACACCAATTGAGCCATGCTTGACCGGTCCATTGGATGCGAAGGTGGTGCCCAATCCACCGAGCTCGGTCATGCCCCAAAGCTCGATGAGCGGGCAGCCGAACTGGGCCTCAACCTCCTGCATCTTCGGGACCGGCATCGTTTGCCCACCCACGGTGCAACATCGGAGACTGGATAAATCATAGGAACCCAGATCGGGATAATTCAGCAGAAACATGAACATAGTGGGTACGCCCTCGAACAGGGTCGCGCGGTGCGTCTGGATGCTCTGCAGTATGGTTTTCTCGTCAAACGATGGGTGGAGGATTAAAGTCATGCCCGATTGCACAGCACCACTCATGACCACATTGCCGTACACATGAGGGCACGGCAATGCCGTTACGACGGTATCTCTGTCACATCTCTGATGCATCAGAGCCGTCATGGATACATTCAGCAAAATACTGTGGTGCGATAGACAAGCCCCCTTGGGGTGCCCCGTGGTGCCCGACGTATAACCGATTGTTGAGAGTGACTGCGGATCGATCTCCGGTATCTTGAAGCTGTCACTGGCTGCATCGAGCACCGCGTTGAACGCCAGCATGCCATCCGGCAATGGCTGATCCCCAAAGGCAATGAGCTCTCGAACGTTGGAGCTCTCCTTAACGTTCTGGATCGACATCGCTTTTTCATACGAGGCAATCACTACCGAGGCGCCGCAATCGTTAGCGATAAACTCCACCTCTGAGGGGGTCAACATGACATTGATGGGATTGACCACCGCGCCTGTTTTCAAAATCCCGTAGTAGCTGACGACCCACTCCCAACAATTGGGAGAGTAGAGTGTGACGCGGTCGCCCATCTGAACACCCAGCTCGATTAATGCACTGGCGAGCTTGTTTGAGAGCGCATCCAGCTCACTGAAGCTCAGGCTGCGGTCATCACACACAAGTACCGTCTTATCGCCATAGACCTGCGCGGCAGCGCTGGGAATCTCTCCGATTGATCTAACCATAGGTGGAATGCCTCGATATTAGGGAGTGGTTGTCTCGGCGGGGTGCTCAACCACCAGCGCCGATCGTTTCTTCAAAAAACCCGCGCAACGCAACGTGAGCGCGAGGAGGCCTGAAATCACAAAGACAAAAGCAATGACTCGGGTATCACCCGCCATAACGGTCTCGGCATAGGACACCCAGATCGCCGCCCAGAAATACCAAATCCCAACCCGATGCAGGAGTCGCCAGTGCCTGGGATCCATGGCTCGACGAACGGGAAAGAACGAGGTCACTGTCAGAGCCAGCAGCAGCGTATAGCTCAGCATACGTGTGATGAACTCAGCGCTATCGTGCAGAGTCGTCGCGTAGTAATCGCCATGCAGAACTAGCAACGCCACTATAAAAACCGCCTGCCAGCCAAAACCGGCTGCAAATGACAGTCCTACATAACGACGGTTACGCAACAACCAACTCGAAAAACCGCTGGGGAAAAGCTGCCCCAAGGCCGTTGCCACAAACGCGAAATAAATCCAAGGCGAGGCCAACTGCACCGACAAGCGGATCATGGACACTGTCGCTTCCGGGGTAGAGATTCCTATAGAGGCGAGGCCCGCAAGGATGATCGAAAAGCTCAGACCGGCGATAAGATAGAAGAGTGGCCAACCATTCAGCGATGGGTGCAAGAGCAGGCTGTTATCCCTAGCATTCACTCTACGCTCGCCCAATAGGCTTCCTCAAAAAGTGTTTCTCACTCCCCATCAACCAATATTTTTATTCATCGTAATGGTTTGCCAGTTGGTGTACTCCATCAATCCGTGCAGGGAGTTCTCACACCCAAGACCAGATTGCTTATGACCGCCAAAAGCCTGAAACGGCGAATACTGGTGAACCTCGTTGAGCCACACGGTACCCGCCTCTAATTGGCTACCAATGCGCTCTACTGCCTCCAGATCCTTACCCCATACCGACGCACCCAATCCGTAGATCGTGTCGTTTGCCCGAGCAATCACGTCCGCCTCGTCAGACCATTTAAGCAACGGCAAAATCGGCCCAAAGGGCTCTTCTTGCACGATGCGCGAGTCCTCCGGTGGGTTATCGACCAACGTGACCGGAACAAACCACCCCGCGGCCGAGTCATCGATTTCACCGCCCACCGCAAAGGCGTGCCCATTGTCTTGGCAATCCTTGAAGTAATCCTGAACCTTGCCGTACTGCATAGAATTTTGAATCGGCCCCAAGTGAGTATCGGCCTCCGCCCCGTCACCGACCTTAACGTTTTGTTCTATGAACTCCACCAGTGCGTCACGGACTTCGTCGTAAACATCCTCATGGACGTACAAACGCTTGGTGGCATTGCAGAACTGCGCATTATTCTGGAACGCGGCCCAAAAGAGTTCGGGTGCCAGCGCCTTGGCATCAACATCTGGCAACACGACTGCTGGGTCGTTACCCCCCAGTTCAAGTGTCACCCTTTTGATGGTTTCCGATGCCGATTTCATGACATGCCGACCGGTCTCCGTAGAGCCGGTGAAAGCGATCTTATTGATACGAGGGTGTGTGGTCATCCAGATACCCAGATCATCACCGCCGCTCAGCCCGTTAACCACCCCAGGCGGAAACGCCTGCTGGGCAAGCTCTGCCAACTTCAGATCGCAAAGTGGCGTGTACGGAGACGGCTTGAGAATCATCGTACAGCCAGACATCACAGCCGGAGCGATCTTCCAGATAGCCAGCAGAATGGGGAAATTCCATGGAACAATGGCACCCACCACGCCCACCGGGGTGTAGCGCGTTACGACGCGACGCTCTTCTGTCTCTTCGACCACCTCATCAGGCAGCCGCTGGGACGCTACCGCTCTCAGCCAGGCGACCGATCCGAGCACTTCCCATTCTGATCCAGCTCTCGGCTTGCCCTGCTCGGCTGTCAGCAACGACATCAGCTCTTCGGCATGCAACTCGATGAGATCCGCATAGGCCTCCAGCGCTGCCTGCCTCTCATCAGCAGGCGTCGCGGACCAAAATTTCAGTGCGCGATGCGCCGCGTCGACCGTTTGATCGAGCTGCTCTTTGGAGGCGTCAGGCACCTGCGCAAAAACCGATCGGGTCGCAGGATTAAAAACGGGTTGCGTCTGCTCGGTCGTCACTGCTTCGCCGTTGATGCTCATCACAAAATCGGTCTGTATTTTCATTTTTCTCTCCAACTCACTGGAACTCAGCTACTCATCAATCTGGAAAAACTATTGTGAAAGCACCTCACTGACTGCGCGCAGCGCAGCCCTTATCGCCGTCTGCACGTAGGCGGCGGCCTCCGCGTCAGAATTGGCGATCGCTATTCGACCAATCGGCTTCCGCCCAAGTTCGTGAGGGGCCTGCCCCGCTGGCCAGTCGGGATCATGCAAGTCCATATATTCGTAGGCATAACCGTGCGCCCACCGGTTGACCGTAATCGCCTCAACATCCCGTCCGGCATTAAATCCTGCTGACCCGAACATGCCTGCCAGCTGATTTATGGTCGCGGCTTCAATCTCTTCGAAGGACATCGATAGCAACTTGTGGCGACCCAATCGATAGGCATCGCGCGCAGACATTGCATTGGTAACTTGCGGAGTTGGCGAGTGCAGCATCCACATCACCACTGGATCATTAGCTTCTGAAGGCACCCGAAAATCACCCACGTTTACGGGAGGGGCGGACGCGAGCAGACTGTAAAAGCTGCCAGGACACTGATAGCCGCTGACACCTGCCTTTCTCACTGCTTCTGAATTGCGCAATAAGACATTGGTGCAAATAAAAGGCGCCTTCACGCCATATGCCAAGTGCTCCTTTTGCGCCTCAGGCAGTTCCGGGCAAAGATGCGGCACGATCCCGCCGTAGCCCGCCAGAATGCAGTGCTTGGCACGGACTGCTTTTGCCTCACCCTTGGCCACGTAAGCAATTTCTACCTGCTCGTCATCAAGGTTCCTGGCGTTCACGACAGAGCTGTTGAGCCGTAGACGGACGAGCGCATCCTCCTGATCCAGCTGCGAATAATCAAATTTGCTTGTGACCACGTCTTGCGCCAAATCACCTCCGACGACCGCGGGAATCAATTGGCGCACCAGTAGACGAGCGACTGAAGCGTTGCCATCGGGAAACATTGGGTAGCGGTAAGCATCGGGGTCAACCGATTCTTCTTCACCCTCGCTCGCAGCCATGGGCATAAGGGTGTTCGAGCCGGGCGCGCCAGCGCGAAAGACTTCCTGAATCGAGACCGCCTCTGCTCCCGCACAGTGAAGAGCTTTCACCCAGGGTTCGGTAATCTTGATTCCCTGCTCAGAGAGCCCGACGCGCTCACGTAAAAAAGTTGCGTACGAAGTCGTTCGACCGAAATGCTCACGATCGACCAATGGAATGTCCTGTAGAAAATCGTTCTCCCCACTGACCAGCGCAATGAGCCCTTGCTCATCGGCCTTCGAGAGCTTCAGTGAGCGAATCGCGCCCTCAAAATCTCCAATACCCGCCCACAACAAATTCCAATCTGCAACGACTGACCGGTCCGCCCCATAAACAGCGCGGTTGAGATACATGCCGTGCTGAGACATGGGGTCATGAATCAGATATCCGGGTTCGATCGATTCTCTCAGTTCGCCGAAGTTCACACCGATCTCCTCCAACAGGGAAAGCTCGGCCTCCCCCATGGCGGCTTGCTCCAGGTTCAGGCTGCCTCCGACACCCAGCAACACATGCCCCTGCGAGGAGAATTCATTGCGCTTGGCGTGTCCGCCGAAGTCGTCATGGTTATCGAGGATCAGAATTTTGGCGTCAGGGCCATACTGCTTGCGGAATAGGTAAGCAGCAGTCAAGCCGCTAATGCCTGCCCCCACGACTACCAGATCATATGCCTCATCCAGCAGCTCAAACTCGTCGGGACGTTGGCCTTCTCGTGCTAAAGCATGAGCGACCTCGAAGGAACCAGGGTGGTTACCCCGCATGCCCGTCAAAGAGGGTGGATAAAACTGTGGAGCGTGGGCACCCTCTTGTGACCCAGCCAATATTTGCAATGGTGCTAGCGCCATAGCACCGCCCGCGAGGGCCATGCCATCCAAGAAATCGCGCCGCGTAATTTTCAAGGGATTTTTTTTATTCAACCTGCGTTCCCCTCAGCTCTCTGCCGCGTTCCAGGCTGCGGCCTCAACGACGATCTTTTCGAGGTATTGCCCGGGCATATCCCAAATGCCGGTCCAGCCCTTCGGCACCAGAAAGCTGTCACCCGTGCCAAACGTTTTTGAGTGCCCCCCATCTGAAGTCAGAGTGACCTCGCCCGCCAGGACCAAGACATATTCATCGTAGGGAAACGGCTCGCTAACAGACAGCCGGGCCGCCTCTGCGCCGTACAGCGCAGCCACGACATTGCCAGAATGCAGCACCTTTTGACCATGCTCGTTGGCTCCTGACAGCACCACCTCCTGTGGCCAAGGTGGAAGATCTTCAAGCGGCGCTTTTTTCAGGGAGGCTGTCAATAAGGGGAGCACGCTGGTTTGGCCGGTACTCGACTCAGGATCAGCCCCAAACAAGGTTGCAATCATGGCCTCAACCGCTTCCCAGCCCTTCCGATCAATAATGATCAGTTCTCGGAAACGCGTGGGCATTTCCCAAGTGCCCGTCCAGCCTACGGGAACAAGAAATGCATCCCCTGTCTCATAGCTTTGTCGCTCCCCCTGGCTGGAGGTCAGCACCACACTCCCCTCAAGCACTCGCACATACTCGTCATACGGATAGGGCTCAGAGATATCAATGACAGCTGGCATCGCCTCATACAGCGCCACCACAAATTCACCCTCGTGCAGCACCTTCTGCCAATGTTGGTTCGTGCCTGACAACACCATCTCTTCAGGCCAAGCAGGGATGCTTTCTAGTGCTATCTCTCGGAGGTCTTCTGTATTGAGAGACAGCACCTCAACCTCTGCCTTAACCAGCGTAGACATCAAACCCAACATCGCCAGAAACACGACCGGGCAACATTTTTTTAGCATTTGTAAGACTCCTTGACCCTAACGCGCTCACTCAATGCAATTAGAAGTAAAGATTGAATTCGGCGCGCATCAAACGCTTGTAACCCCAGTGGAGCTGCGGCCCCCAGCCGAAGTCGGCTCGTAGCGTTGCGTATTCTTCATCGGTCAGATTGTCGACGGCAAAGGCCAGATCCCAGCGCTCACTGCCCGCGGTATAGGTCACCTTGCCGTTGACGATGCCGTAGGAGGATTCCTCATTGAGGTTATCAATATCGTGGAAGAATTCGCCCGTGTAGTTATAGATTGCAAACCAGTTGAGGTTGCCGCCTAAGAAGCGATGTTCAAAGTTTGCTCCAAGTGAAAACGTATCCTCGGGGGCGTACGCCAATGTTTGTCCATTAAGCGAGCCGGACGTAATTTCCGTGTCGTTGTAAGCGTAATTCGCCATGAGTGTCAGATTATCGGTTGCCGCAAATGCCAGTTCTGCCTCGAGACCCTTCGTCTCCGCATCACCCGCATCCCGAATCTGGAGACCCGTGTCAAAACCAAAAACTTGTGCTTGAAGCGACTCGTAATCGGTGAAATACACCGAGCCGTTGAACTGCATTCGCCCATTTAACAAAGTCGACTTCAGACCCAGCTCGTAGGCGATACTGGTCTCGGGATCAAAAGGCACCAGTGTGTCGGCAATGCCGTCAAAGTCTAGATCCGCCACGGAGGTGTTGAAGCCGCCACCTTTATAACCTTGCGCCACACTGGCGAAGAGCATGGTGTCTTCACCCAAGTTGTACTGAGCAATCAAACGGCCCGTGAGCTCATCCCACTCTTCCTCATCGCACAAGGGACCAGCGGTTGGCCCTCCCATGTCGTAGAAGTCATCTTGCAGCGTGTTGGTGCACCACTCTTTCTCGTCGGCGCTCCATCGGAGGCCCGCGGTCACCGCAAGTCGGCCAGTGGCTTGCCAGGTGAAATCACCATAAATGCCGTAGGAGGTGTTCTCCGCTTCACTGGCGATCCGCTGTGAGCCGATCGGAAAACCCAGTGCGGTTGCCACGTAATCGACCTCCCATCGCGAGTTTTCCAGCTCCTCACTGTAGTAGCTCACACCAGCAAACCAGTCGAGTGAATCTGAGCCGCCGCTCAACCGAAACTCTTGGTAGACGCTCTCAGCGTCGGCACCCAAACCCACAGGGATGTCCAATCCCCCGAGAGCACCGCCTGGCACACCGAATAGCGCCTCATCGATCGCCACATCGTTAGCGCTGCCATCCACGTCCTCGTAATAATCATTCTCCCCGCTGCGAACATCGGTAATTGAGACCAGTGTTAACGAGTCGTTCATTGCCCAAGTCAGGCGTAATCCAAATCCATCGTCCTCGTTTTGCTCATAGTTGGGTTGGTTTATGGCAAATCGATCAGGGTACTCAACCCCCGGCTGAGCAAGATTAGTGGGGATGTTCACTGCGCTGGTGTAATTGGTCTCGGCTTTACCATGATTGAACTTGATCAATGCCTCCAGACTGTCGGTGATGTCCCAGCGTGCCGACACACGAATCACATCGCTCTCTGTGTACATGTCCTCACCACTGTTGACCTCGGTCCACATCCCGTCCCATTCCTGATGCTGGTAGGCCAGCCGCAATGCAAACGTATCGCTGATCGCCCAGTTACCAACCACCTCATAGCGCTGCTGCCCTTCATCCCCTACCGCTGCACCCAACCGCCATTCGTTCTCATCCCCGGGCGCGTTAGTGATTAGGCTAATAGCACCCGCCGCGGCATTGCGTCCAAATAGGGTTCCCTGCGGGCCCTTTACCACCTCAATGCGATTGATATCAAAGAAGTTTGATGTGGCAAAAATATTGCGGCCGACGTAGGCATCATCCACAAACACCCCTACTGAGGGTTCTGAGCCAATGGTCCAATCATTACTGCCAATGCCTCGTATCGCCCAGCTATTGGTGGCTAACCCGTAATCTGCGCCGCTGAGTCCGGGCACCATAGGGATGATCTCAGTAATCGTATTTACACCCGTTTGTTCCAGCAGCTCTCCGCTCACAGCGCTGATCGCAATCGGCACTTCCTGCAAACTTTGCTGACGCTTTTGCGCAGTCACCAAAACCTCTTCCAGCTGAGCGAAGGTTGTGGCACTGAAGGCCAGTGCAGAGATGGCAACAGCAATGCCTTTCCGGTTTATGTTTTTCACTGTGTTAACTCCTTGGACGCGGGATGGTCGTTTTTATCGCAAAAATGTTCTGAGGCCTCCTCAGGCTAAGCATCAGAACGCAAGTTATTTGGGGCGTGCTTAAGTTCACGCCAAAAAGTGACTGCCAGAATCAATATGAGTAGCAGCAACGGAATGAACGAGACGCCAAAGCTGGTCTCGATTTCGGAAGCCTGAATGACACCCAGTAGAAGGCAGGCAAACGCTGCGTGGAAACCTATTCCGAATAGACCCACCAAGATGGCAATGAGTTTGGAGGCCCAATCGCTGCCATAGAGTGGCTTCATCATCAGGACGGCAAAAAGCGCGTAAAGCCAGAACCCGAGGTAGTCGAAAGACGTGTACAAGGAAAACGGGATTGACACGTTCAGCAGGGGCAGCAATACCGCCGCCATGTCGGCGCCCGCGCCTCCCGTTACCTCCGCATTGGCCAGCAGCGGAATCGTCCATATGGCGATGAATTTGGGGATAACGAATGCCATGGTCGCCATTGCAACGGCTCCAGCCGCCAACAGCGCGCTCAACGGACCGTTCAGGCGGCCTCGCCAACACAGCGCCCAAAATAAGCCTGACAGGCTTAACATCGCCACGATCTGATTGACCCAGGCAGCAACGAACGAGTCTCTGTTTTCAGTCAACCATTGCAAGCGCTCAGCGTGGGCTGCAATAAAGCCCTCAGGAACGTCGAGAGGCAGCAATGCCGCAATTATTGCGGTTACGATGCACAGTGCGGCGCACCAAAGGCCGAATCGGCTCACTTGGCAATCAAAAGATGCTGAATCTACTGAATCATGGGTCATATGCTGTCTGTGCCTGTCCCCTCGCAGTGCTGGCGGGCGGCAAATCATTTACATGTCGACCGACAGGCTATAACCTGTCGGTCGACATGTAAAGTGGTATATCTGGTGAGCAAGCAAATCAAACGGCGTGACTTTGTTAGCGGGATGGCGATCGGTGCGGGCGGTTTGCTCCTTGCGGGGTGCACAGACGCCCCCCCGGCTAGTTTTAGCAACAAGGTGCCGCGCGGAAGCCGCGCACCTTCATCGGGGACCTATTACCCACCTACATTGACCGGCATGCGAGGCAGCCACGAGGGATCTTACGAAGTGGCTCACGCCCTCAGTTGGCGGGGCGAAAAGCCTGCTGATTACCAACTTCTGGAAGAGCACTACGATCTGGTTGTCGTGGGCGCGGGTATGAGCGGACTGGCCGCCGCTCACTTCTACCGCGAGAAAATGGGGCGAGAAACGCGGATTCTGCTACTCGATAATCACGACGACTTCGGCGGTCACGCCAAGCGGAATGAGTTCCATCGAGACGGCCGAATGATGGTGAGCCTGGGCGGAGCGCAGAATATTGAATCTGTCACTGGCTACAGCGATGCCGCTGCAAAGCTAATGGACGACATTGGCCTTAATGAAGACTTTCTAAATTTCATGGATGCCAGCACCAGCGAGGACCTGGCGCTTGTGGGTAATTTTGATGCCAACAACGGCGTTGCGTTGCCCGGGTCTCAAGATCACTTCATTTACGCGGGCAACTGGAATGCAGTCATGTATGGTGGTGAAGGGTACGAGCAGGTGCTCGAGTCATTGCCTCTACCGGACACTGAGAGACAAAAACTCATCGCTTTCTGGGGAGGCAAGCGAGATTTTTTAGAGGGGTTGTCGCTCAGCGAAAAGTGGGATTACCTTAACTCTGTCAGCTACAACCAATTTTTAATCGATAAAGTAGGACTGCTCCCCACCACGGTTCCGATCCTCAACGCAATCATTCTGCACCTGAGCGGGATGACAGGCTGGAACCTGACAGTGGGCGAGGCGCTCCTAGGCGGCGCCAGCGGGATCAAATCCCTCGGGTGGCTGGGAAGAGCCACGGCCGCTGCTGGCGGTGCTTTTCTCGACCGGTTATTGAAAATCCGCATGTTCCCCGACGGCAACGCCTCGGTCGCACGTCTACTGGTTCAAAAACTGATCCCCACTGTCGCGCCCGAGGTCATAGGACCCGCCAACATTGTGGGGGCGCGATTCAATTACGACGCTCTGGATGAGGTGGGAAACACTACGCGTCTCAGATTGAATAGTACCGCGGTGGGCATCAGGGAAAATCAGGCAGGCACAGTGGAAGTCGACTACGTCGAACACGGCTCCGCAAAGCGTGTAATGGCGGACCACTGCATTCTGGCTTGCTACAACGGCCTGATACCGCATCTTTGCCCTGAAATGCCCGAGTCACAAAAAGCCGGGTTGGCCTACGGGGTAAAAACGCCGTTTGTGTACGCCAACGTCCAGGTGCGTAACGGCAAGGCGTTTTCTAAATCTGGCGCCACGCTCTTTCAATGTCCCTACGATCCGTTTCAGTGGGTCAGCTGCGCACCGACGGTGGCTGTCGGCGGATTTGAGCCTCCTAGGGGGCCGGAAGATCCGATGGTCATCTTCATGATGCACTCACCAATGCCTATGGCGAAACCTGATCCGAAGCTCTCTGCGCGTGATCAGCTTCGCATGGCGCGCACCGAGATTTACCAGACGCAATTCAGTGATTACGAGCAGCAGATTCGCGAGCAACTGCAGTCAATGCTCGGACAGTTCGGGTTTGAGCATCAAGCAGACATCGAAGCCATCACCGTGAATCGGATTCCCCATGGTTATGCCTATCCTTACGTCAAACTGGATGATCCCGAATGGGAGGCAGGCCAGGCTCCACACGAGGTAGGCCGAGCACAGTTTGGTCGGATTTCTGTCGCCAATTCTGACGCGGAGGCAGTGGCGCTGATGAATGCTGCATTCGATGCGGCCTATCGCGCGGTAGAAGAACAAACTACCTAGCTAGGGAGATGACCGATCTACTTTTCTCCGTAACGCTCGTCGATCAGTTGAAGAATACTCCTACGCACCGCGGGCCGATCCTTCGCCCAACGACGACCGCTGCCGGCAAAGAGCGACTCCCCTTCAATCATGCTCAGCAACACCAGCGCTTCCGCTCTGGGCTCAGCAGCACCTCTCTTGACAAGCCTGACCTCAAGGAGTCCAAGAAACTTTGCATAAACCTCTTCGAGCAGATCCGAAACCAAAGGCTCGACCTGCTCCATTGCCCACAACTGAGCCCACAGCCGGTCACTGAACAATCCATCGGAGGTGCCAACATGCTCGTCGAGCATAAACTCAACCATATCCCTGACATCTGCCTGCTCCAGCTCGCCCACCCCCGACTCAAAAGCCGCGATAATCTCCGATTCGATGTAGGCAACCAAAGCAACCAGCAACGCATCCCAGGTCCGAAAGTGATACTGGAGTGCACCCAGCTTCATGCCACTCGCCCGCGCGAGCGCTCGCATGCTGAGACTCCCGTACCCCTCATCGGCAATGAGCTCAATCGCCGCTCGCAGAATTTCAGTTTTTCGGTCAGTAGCCATAACACACTCCACCGCCCAGCCAAGAACACAGTTGGCCTTAAAGGCTGAGGAGAAACTAAAACATTCTTGAACCCACTGCCACTCCCATCGGATCGATGAGTTATGACACTCTCGCGACAACCGCGGGTTTCACGATAGAGTTACGTTGAGCACCTCGTTTTCACTAACTATAAAAAAGAGAGCACACGATGCAGTCACATTTTTCGCTGATTTGGGAATCCGTCGCCGATGCGGTGCCCGAGCACATCGCGCTGATTCAAGGGGAAAGGCGAATAACCTGGCAGGACTATGAGGATCGCGCCGCGCGTCTCGCACAAGGTTTGATTGATTCGGGTCTGAGCCATAACTCCAAAGTGGGCATGTATCTCTACAACTCGCCGGAATATGCCGAAACCAATTTTGCCGCCATGAAAATCGGCGGCGTGCCGATCAACGTCAACTACCGCTATCTGGATGAAGAGCTGCACTACCTTTTGGAGAATGCCGATATTGAAGCGCTGGTCTTTCACAGCTCGCTCGGCGACCGGGTAGCGCGCGTCTGCGATCGGCTACCGATGTTAAAAGCGATGATCTGCGTAGACGACGGTCCAGCCGAGGATGGCTCAATGGGGCCTGCCAATGGTATCGCTTACGACACCTTTCTTGCCCAAGCCTCGGGTACCGCACGGACCCAGCCTCAGGGTGACGAGATCTACATGCTCTACACCGGCGGCACTACTGGCATGCCCAAGGGTGTGATGTATCCGCTGGATGGCTTCACCGAGTTCTTCATGCGCGGCTTCCCGCCCATGATTGGCCTGGACCCCTTCGAGAATGCAGATAGATTCGCGCCGGCGGCCAAACAAATGGTTGATGCCAACTCGGCCGTGGTCGCGATGTCTGGCCCACCACTCATGCACGGCACCGGCTGCTGGCTGGGCTTAATGTTCCCACAGATGCTGGGGGGCACCTCTGTGTTGCTGGAGAACCGTGGCTTCAAGCCCGAAGAAGTCTGGAGCACGGTCGAACGCGACCGTATCTCACAAATCATTATTGTGGGCGATGCCTTTGCCAAGCCGCTGCTGCGCGCGCTGGAGACCGAACCAGATCGTTGGGATACGTCGAGCTTAAAGTTGATGATCTCTTCCGGGGCTATGTTCACGACCGAGGTGAAACGCGGCCTCATCGACCACGTACCCGAGTTGGCCATCGCCGATATTCTGGGATCCACCGAGGGCGGCATGGGTCAGTCCATCATGACCAAGGACACCCCCGCCAGTGAGACCGCGAAGTTCACCCTGCTACCTGTCGCAAAAGTATTGGTGCCCGACGGCAGTCGTGAGGTGGTTCCGGGTTCAGGTGAGGCCGGAATGGTCGCCCAAGGCGGCATGGTGCCGCTGGGTTACTACAAAGATCCCGAAAAATCCGCCAAGACATTCAAAGAAGTCGACGGTAAGCGCTACGCCTTCATAGGAGATATGGCAACGGTCGAGGCAGACGGCACAATCAATCTGCTCGGTAGAGGCTCAAACTGCATTAATACCGGTGGGGAGAAAGTGTTTCCCGAGGAAGTCGAAGAAGCACTCAAGCTCCATGCTGATGTAGCCGACGCCCTGGTTTTCGGACTCGAAGACGAGCGCTTTGGTAACCGGGTTGCCGGTGTCGTGTCACTTGAGCAAGGCGGGTCTGCAGAGGCGGAAGATATCCTTGAGGCAACCCGCAAACTGCTGGCCAGCTACAAGCTGCCGAAGGATCTACTGGTGGTGCCGGTCGTGCCCAGAGCGCCGAACGGCAAGGCCGATTACAAAACTGCAAAGTCGATGATGACAGGCGATTAGCGCATCAAGTCATAAAAAAGGCGAGGATGCTGCGCTCAAGCACTGCATCTTCTGCCCTCGCAACCCAGCACTAAACCGGCCCGCTAATTGACGCACTAGCAACAATGAACAAAACCCTTCACTGGGCTTTTAACCACCTGGCCCTCTTGCGGATGAGCCAAGGGACACTCATCACCAGATCTTGACCCGCTCCTCTGGCGCTAGATACAGCTCGTTGCTCTCGCTAACCTCAAAGGCGCTGTACCACTCAGGCACATTTCGCACACTGCCATTGGCGCGATAAATAGCGGGCGAATGGGGGTCAGTAGCGATTTGAGTGCGCAAGGCCTCGTCGCGAATCTTTGACCGCCACACCCGTCCGAAACCAATGAATACCCGCTGTACACCCGTAAAGCCCTCAATTACCGGCGACTCCTGACCCTCGAGTGAGT
This sequence comes from Luminiphilus sp., assembly GCA_016778045.1. Lineage (GTDB taxonomy): Bacteria > Pseudomonadota > Gammaproteobacteria > Pseudomonadales > Halieaceae > Luminiphilus. The sequence continues at coordinate 15,942 of JADHQG010000026.1, forward strand.
CCAGGTAGGCTTTCAGGGCGATCGAAATGCCACCCAAATCACCAATGTTTTCGCCCAGCGTAAATGTGCCATTCACGTGCAAATCCGGGAACGGGTAGTAGCTGTCATATTGCCCTACCAATGCATCAGTTCGGCTTTCGAATTCAGCTCTGTCGACATCCGTCCACCAATTTCGAATGTTGCCATCGCCGTCAAACTTTGACCCCTGATCGTCAACGCCGTGACCGATTTCATGCCCAATCACCGCTCCAATGGCGCCGTAGTTGATCGCCTCGTCAGCACTCAGATCGAAGAAAGGCGGCTGCAAAATGGCGGCCGGGAACACAATCTGGTTGAGTACTGGGGTGTAATAGGCATTCACTGTTTGCGGGTTCATGCCCCACTCGTCGCGATCGACCGGCCCTCCATGCCTTCCAATGTCGCGGTCAACGTTGGCTTCCCGGATGCGCATGCTATTACCAAAGTAATCATTCTTTGCGATCTTGACCCCCTCGTACTTGCGGAAGGTCTTCGGGTAACCAATCTTTGGCTCAAACTTAGACAGCTTGTCTAGCGCCTCCGCCTTGGTCTCGTCAGACATCCAGTCCAGTGCTTTGACGCTGTCCTGATAGGCCTTCACGAGATTCGCAACCAGAACGTCCATGCGTGCTTTTGCTTCAGGCGGAAAATGCTTCTCGACATACACCTTGCCGACCAGTTCCCCCAGCCCGGCGTCAACAACGCCAACAGCTCGCTTCCAATCCGGTCGCTGTTCTTCACTGCCACGAAGCGCTTTGCCATAAAACTCGAAGTTGCGATCGTCCAGAGCACGAGTCAAACGAGAGGCTTGCGAGTTGAGGACCTGCCATCGCAAATAAAGCTTCCAGTCTGCCACGGGAACCGAATCGAGAATCGGCCCTAATTTTTCAAAAAAGGGCGTCGTGACCGAGACCAGATACCCGGGCTCAGGCAAACCAAAGGCACCTAGAAACTCGTCCCACTCGACATCAGGTATTAACGACCCGAGATCGCCCTGATCGAATTTAGTGTAGTTATTTGCGAAGTTGCGGGTCTCTTCCTTGGTCATGTGTGCTTTTGCAATGGCTGTCTCGATGCCGTAAATGACATCTACCGCGTCGGTCTCAAGTGTTAATCCCGCGAGCGCATGCGCATCGCTAATCAACGCTTTATATTGCTGGCGAAGGGCCTCGCTCTTGTCGTCATCTTTGAAGTAATACTCGCGCTCTGGTAGCCCAATACCCCCCTGTCCCAGATACATGGTGTTAATCCCAGGGTTCTTTGCATCTGCGTAGGCAAACACCCCAACTGGCGAGTTAAACCCTAGCCGCGCCCCTACGCCGAAAAAGGCAAACACATCCTGCTTTGAGTCCAGAGCAGCTATTGCAGAGAGATAGGGTGCTAGCGGCTGAATCCCGACGGCATTCCGGCTGGTGAAATCCTGAAATGACGAGTAGAGATCCCCCACCCTCTGCTCATCACTGCCCTCAACATTGCTCGAGGCAGAAGCCTCTTCAATGATGGCTTTGACGTCTTCATCGCTTTTGTCACGCAGCATGTCAAAGGCGCCATAGCGACTGCGATCGGCTGGGATCTCGTTCTCGGATACCCACTTGCCATTGACGTAGTCAAAGAAGTCGTCTCCCGGATGGACAGCGTCGTTGAGCTCAGCAGGATCGAAACCCAGTGCCAGACTGCTCCCCACAACGCCAGTAGTATCGTCGGCAACGGCTGCCGGATCCTTCGAGCAACCCACAAGAATCAGTGCCACTAGTAAACATACAACCGGAGCTATCAGACGTGTTCGCATTGGGTCGTCTCCTACATGATGCGGGGCCCGCTATTTTAAGGTCGCAGTGTGGTCAGGGAAACCAAGTGGTTAGCTTCGAGGGAAAATGTGGCGGCAAAGGCACCAAGCCCTAGAGCTACTGAGCCCAACTCCATGCGATTGGACCCCCTATCAACCAGAGCTGTGGGCAATCAGCCAACGAAATCTCGTGTTAGCTGGGCAATCGGCTCAGCACCCAGCTCAAAGGCCGGCATGGTGATGTCATCGCGCTCTGCCAGCGTCGCGTTAGGGAGCCATGTGGCCACTTGCAGTGTGCCGTCACGCAAACTCGAGCGGGTAGCAATCACCAGCGCGGGCTGCGCCACCTGGGTTGCTGCAGCTTCAGTATCAAAGTTCGCTGCGGCGTGGTAGCCGGCGTTTCTCGCCTCACCCGCACCCACAAAATCAAAGAACAAATCGAGCGCCCTTGGATAGGCCACCTTATCAAGGCGATCCACGACCATCGATTTGAAAAGGCCGTTCATGGGATCCTCCTGCTCGAGGTACTCGGGGGGATTTGTGATTGACGCTCGCAAATCCGCCATCTCGGGGCCTGAAAAAACCGGTACATCTACCAGCAGTAGACCACTCACCTGCTCCGGGTAGCGATTGGCCATCTCCATAGCGACGAGAGCGCCTGAATGAAATCCGGCCAGCCACACAGATTGACCAGGAGCATTCAGAAGCGGCGTCATGGCCTCGGTGTATCCACCAACGGTGGGCGGATCCACCAGCGCGTCGGAAAAACCGTACCCCGGCAGGTCAGCGCTCCACACCGGACCGTCGTAGGCTCGCGCAAAGGTGTCGAAAAATCGGCCACCATAGGGCACCGGCGGCAAACACACTATTGGCGGCAGGCCACTTTGGCCACCCCCCCATTGCCACACGTGCAGTTGTCCCGGCGCGTTATCCAGATAGCGTCTTCGCGGCGCAGCCATTTATGTCAAACCCTCGTGCTCAGTCATACCATGGTCGTAGGAACCCAAAATGCCGCGCAGGCCCAGCAGCACGGGCACACCAAAAATAATAGGGATCACCGCCATGGAGTAGCGAATGCCCTCCGCGCCAAAGACATGGTCATTTAGGAGCGCCACCGCAGTCGGGCCGAGAAAGAGACCGGCCATACTGATACACATGTAGTAGAGCGCCACGGTCTGCGCCTTTATAGGGCCTGGCGCGATTCTAAGAAGCGCGGTCACGCCCATCGCCGAGGTCATACCGATACCCATGTTATTGAGCGCAAAGACACCCATCGCCAACGGGGCTGAGGGCATCAAGGGAAAAAGCGCTCCCGTCAGCACTGTGGCGAACACGCCAAAGAGTGCGATCTTCATCGCCGCGTCGCGCTTACCCTGTGCAATCCAGTGGTCGCATAACCACCCTGCAGACAAGACTGCCGCCGGGCCGCAGATGATCAGCAGCACACCATTGATCGAAGCGTAGTAGCTGGTCTCCCAGCCCCAGGTCCGCTCAAACAGCGCCGCACCCCAGCCCTGACTGTAGGCGACAATGGTCATAAAGCAGAAAACGCTGACGAAGCCACCATACATCCGCCAGCGCGCCAGCACGTGTTTGAGCATGTCAGGCAGGCTGCCGCCAACCGCCGAGGGCCCACCCGAACGCGCCGGTTCGCGCAGCAGAAAAAACAGCACCGAGAGGACCAAGCCCGGCAGGCCCACGATAAAGAACGTGGCCTGCCACGGCAACAGTTCACCCACCCACGGAAGCGTAATGGAGCCCCCGGACTTGGCCCAGGTCAATACCCCGGCCCCCAGCAGTGACGCAAAGCCTGCCCCGACCGAGAGCGCCATGGTATAGACCGCGATCGGTCGAGAGCGCTTCTCGGGCGGGAAGCTGTCAGAGATGATCGACATGGCGCAGGGGCTCAATGTGGCCTCGCCGACACCGATGCTCATTCGCGCGATGAAGAGATGCGTAAAGTTGCGCGCCAACCCTGATGCCGCGGTCGCGATCGACCACACCGCGATCCCGACGGCGACAATCTTCACACGGTTCTTGCGATCCGCGAGCCACCCTAGGGGTAGCCCCATGGTGGCGTAGAAGATCGCAAAAGCCGGTCCAAGGAGCAGACCGATCTGGGTATCGGTCAGGCCGAGATCGGCCTTGATCGGTTCAATCAATAGGCCCAGCACGTAGCGATCGATAAATGAGAAGATATAAGCGATGGTGAGCAGGCCCACCGTCAGCCATCCATAGGCCCGATTGCTCTGCTGTTGGGGTTGCGCGTCCGATGCCGCGTCGCTCATACGAACTGATTCACTTCAACAAAGTAACCGCTGGGGTCAAAGAAACTGATGCCCAACACTCGAAATACCCCGCCATCAGGCTTGGGATACTCGCTGACAACCGGCTCACACACCATCTCGATACCGGGGACAGTTTGCAGCTTCTCGTAGACACCCTTCACATCTTCGTGGTGGAGCACGTACACGGACTCACCGATACGCACCCGATTTGGATTCGACCGCGGTGGCGGTTCAGGCAGTGGCGGGTCGATGTACTGGAGAATACCCAGCATGCCGATGAAGTCATCCTTGCACTTGAGCATCACAAGGCGGGTCTGGGAATTGGGCTCGCCGGCGGGCAAACCGTCCCCTGAGACCAGAATTTCTTCGTCGTAGTGCACCGACATACCCAGGATATCCCGGTAAATCTGGAGTGATGGCTCAATGTCGTTCACCAGCATAGTGGTGCGACGAATCAGGACCGGTACATCGCTCATGGTGCCCCCTTTGTTTTATAGATATAACATTAGTACTTTACGGGTCTGACCGATGCGGAGGCAAGCACCATGACCGGCCAATCCCCCCTGAGCACCCTCAGTAGCGCTACCTTGACCCTCATTGGGCTTCTCTCACTAGCCTATGCGGGACAAGGCTCTGCTCAAGGGCAGGACACCACGTCCTGGAGCCGCGATCTTCAGGTCATCGAGGTCATGCTCCCGGGCTTTTACAGTAACGCCAATCAGGCTTATTTCGATGGCCGGCGCAAAGTCGACAACCCCCAGCCTCGCCATAACCTGCTGATTGAGGCCGCGGGCGATGGCTTTGACATCACCCTAAGCGCACCGGATGGCACTGTGATGTCGAACCAGCGATGGTCTCTCGCTGAGGATGATCAACGACGGGCCGTGCGTATGGACATTAGCGATGCTGACGGCACACCGCTCTGCCCTGTGTGGTGGACCCGAGATGCAGCACAATTCAGCGCAACGAGCGACACAGCGTGCGCTGAAGGTATCGACAGCCCCGATGCCCTCGCCCTCGGTGAGCAACAGTTCTGGTGGACCCCACGCGGCGCCTCAGACGCCGCGGTGAAGCTTCACAGAGCACGGCAATTCACCTGTTATGCCGATATCCCCGGCGTGGGCGGTGGCCGTGACATCCCCTATACACGTTATGACAACCTGAGCCTGCACGACCAAGGGGCAGAAACCTGGTTCGTCGGCAAGGATGGCCGGAATCTCGGCCTGCGGCTGTTCAACGTTGACTGGCCCATCAACAACTACGATGGCTACTTCACCCGCGACTCGCTGGTGATCTATGTCATCGAGAAGCTCGATGATGGCATTACCAAGGAGCATGGCTACGCGTTTACCCTCCCCGAGGCGAATCGCATCGGTATCAACCTCAAATGGCTACTGGCCAGCTGCTTCATGATCTCGGGCAAGGTCGATACCCCCACCATGTAAGAGTGCTATGACGATGCGGAGACGAGACATACTGCGCGGTAGCAGCGTCGGACTGGCGACTCTGGGGTTAGCGCAAAAACCCACAGCTCGGAGCGAGTGCCCATTGGCCGCCGCTCAAACCGCTACCTTCGTATTGGTGCACGGCACTTGGCACGGTGGCTGGGTGTGGCAGGACGTCGCCAACAATTTGCGGGCGTTGGGCCATCGCGTCTACACCCCCACGTGCACCGGTTGTGGTGAGCGTCTGCATCTCACTGGCCCTGACGTCGGGCTCGACACTCACATTACCGACATTGCCCAAGTTCTCGAGTTTGAGGATCTCGACAACGTCATCCTGGTGGGTCACTCCTTCTCGGGCACCACGATTACAGGCGTGGCGGACCGCTGCCGTGAACGCGTAGGCAGGATAGTGTTCTTCGACGCGCTGGTGCCCCGCGAGGGAAGAATGAGCGGCGTACCCCGCGACCCCGAGACTGGTGACTTTCCCGAATGGTGGAAGGCCCGGAAAAAGCATTTTATTGATGGTTACCAGATGAATTTGTGGCAGGACTATCCCATGGAGATGCTGGTACCTGACTCCTACCCCGATGTCGCTGCCAAACTGACACGCCTGATTACCCCGCACCCCGCCAAGCAGTGGACAGACGAGCTAGTGCTGGA